>DATBFV010000126.1:0-5252 GCA_036558345.1 Gemmatimonadales bacterium
GTCATGGGAACGCTGCTGGGCGCCATCGGCTTGATCGTCGCGGTTCCGGTGTTGTGCGTGAGCATGGTGCTTGTTCGGCATATCCTGCACGGCGAGATCTACGGCGAGCCCGGACGCTTCAAGCCCGCGGTATTGCGTCCGACGGAAAACTGGACCGGTGTCGAGCGCCGTAAGGCGGTGGGAACGCCGAAGTGACGACGCCTCCCCCCAAACATCGCTTTCTGATCATCGCGGACGGCGACTTCGGGCCGCTCACATCCAAGACCGCCAATTCCTGCATTCGCTATTTCCCGGACCGCATTGTTGCGGTATTCGATCGCACACAGGCCGGGAAGACGGTTCAAGAGGTGCTGGGCTTTGGCGGCAATATCCCCGTCGTCGGCAATTTCGAGCAAGGACTCAAGGGCGCGACGGCGGTCATGGTCGGAATCGCGCCGGCGGGCGGGCGCCTGCCGGACGAATGGAAATCGTGGCTCAGGACCGCGATCGACAAAAAGCTCGAGATCTGGAGTGGGCTGCACACCTTTATCGGCGACGATCCGGAGCTGGGCCCGCTCGCCAAGGCAAAGGGCGTGCGCATCTTCGACGCGCGCAAAGCGCCCCCGAATGTGCCGATTGGTGACGGCCGCGCAGCCGAGGTCGACGCGCTGGTCGTGCTCGCGGTGGGCTCTGATTGCAACGTCGGCAAGATGACCGCGCAGCTCCAGCTCCGCGATCAGCTGGTCAAGCGCGGGCACCGCACGAGTTTCGTGGCGACCGGACAGACCGGCATTTTCATCGAAGGCTGGGGCATCGCGGTCGATGCGGTCGTGGCCGATTTCATCGCGGGCGCGGCCGAGCAGATCACGATCCAGGGCGCCAAGGACCACGACATCGTCCTGGTCGAAGGGCAGGGCAGTTTGATTCATCCGGGCTACTCGGGAGTCACGCTCGGCCTGCTGCACGGCTCGTGTCCCGATGCGTTGATTCTCTGCCACCAGGTCACCCGCGATTACATCGGCGACTACCACGGCCGCCAACCGTGGGTGAAGATCCCGCCGTACACGGAGCTGATCGACATCTACGAGAAGGCCGCTGAGCCGGTGCATCCGACCAAGGTGATCGGGATCTGTCTCAACACATACGATATGGATGAGAGCGCCGCGCGCGATGCATGCACGCGAGCAGCGGACGAGACCGGCCTGCCGGCGACGGACCCCGTGCGATTCGATTCGACACCATTGGTCGATGCCATCATTCGGGAGGCGACGGTCACGAAATAATTCGATGCGTCCGGCGGTGATTCGGTACTGCCTGACCTCAGCTGCCCTCCTATTGTGGCGTCATGCAATTCCTGCGTTGCGTGCACGCCGAGTTCCTCCTCGTTCTTCCGCGCCTGCCGCGCACGCGCCTCGGTTTTGCCTTGCTCGCGTTGGGCGTCTCGCTGGTATGGCTGCACGGTCATGGCTTCGATGCCTTGACCGCCATTCTTCAAGCCGGCGCGCTCGGAGCGATCGTGGGAGCGGCCGGCGTCGTCGGCCATGTGACCGACCGTGCGGCGCTGCGAACCATTCTCACCCATCCCACCACGCCCCTGGCGATCGCCGCAGGACGCTGGCTGGCCATCGTGCTGCCTGCGGGTGTGCTGGCACTCGGCTGCACAGTGATCATCGGTGGCACGGTCGCATCGTTCTGGGCGAGCCTGATCGCGGCCGCGGCGGTCGGGAGCTGCGCGCTTGCCATCGTGCTCCCCCTGCGAAGTAGCGCCGCGGTGCCCCTTTTCCTTTTTATGGCGGTGGCCGGTACCGTCGCACCGGAACGCCTCGTAGATCTCGCCAGTCCGGGATTCCTGCGCGTGACGGCGGCTGGTGCGCTCGAGCTGGGGCCGGCGCTCTGGCATTATCGCTACATCGCAATTGGCGACGCGGGGGCCGTCGCGCATGGCTTGGCCTGGACGGGACTCGGAGTGCTTCTCGCGGCGGCCTTCATCGGTCGTCGCAGGGCTGGCCGATGACTGACTTTGCTCTCACGGTCAGCGACGTGAGCGGCCGGGCGATTGGGCCGCTCTCGTTTGCGATCCTTCCCGGCGAGATCGCGGGCGTGGTCGGTCCGACCGGGGCAGGCAAGACCACGCTGCTGCGCGTCGTCGCCGGCCTGGTCAGGCCACGGACAGGTGACGTGCGGGTCTGGGGCATGTCTGTGACAGCGCCTGCGGCACGTGTACTTCTCGGTTATGCGAGCGATCATCCGGCGTTTCCGCCCGCCGTCACAGTGGACGAAGCGCTCCTCTACTGCGCGCGGCTGCATCGCGCACGGAGCAACGGCGGACGCACCGCGCGCAGCCTGGTCCGTGAGGCACTCGAGGTGGCGGGGCTGAGCGCCGCGGCAGAGCTGCGGGTTGAGGAACTGGGTCGAGCCGATCGGCATCGCCTCGGTCTGGCGCAGGCGACGCTGGGCGGCAGGCGGGTACTCGTACTCGACGAGATGCTCACCGGACTGGACGCGATTGCCCGCCACGATTTGCGGGGCCGGATCGCGCGGCTCGCGGCCGATGGGGTCGCGGTGCTGATCACCTCGCGCGATCCGGCCGCGCTGGAGCGGCTCGCAGCCCGCGTCCTGGTGCTTCAGGGCGGACGCATTGTGCGCGCCGGACCGCTCGCGGCACTGCTGGACGAGCGGGTCCTGGAAGTGATTCTGGATGCGCCGCCGTCCGAGCCACCGCCCGGATTTCGCGTGACGACTGCTGGAGTCGAGGCGCCGCTCAACGGCCGCACCGTGGAGGCGGCATTGGCTCTGTGCCGAGCCCATCGGCTGCCGGTGCGAGCCTCGCGGGTGCGCGTGAAATCACTGGAAGAAATCGTGCTGGAAACCAACGACACCCATTAGTACGTTTCGCCGCTAATGACAGCGGCGCCGCTTTCCTTACATAACACGCTGACCCGTCGCGTCGAGCCGCTCGTTCCGCTCGCGCCGCCGCGCGTCACGCTGTACACCTGCGGTCCCACGGTGTGGAATTACGCGCACATCGGCAATTTCCGGACGTTCCTGTTCGAAGATCTGCTGCGTCGTTGGCTCGAGTATTCCGGTTACGACGTCTTTCACATCATGAATCTGACGGATGTGGACGACCGGACGATCAAGGCGGCGCGCCAGGCCGGCAAGTCGCTCGTCGAGCATACCGCGCCGTTCACGAAAGCCTTTTTCGAGGACCGCGACTATCTGCGCATCAAGCCGGCGCACGTCTACACGGCGGCGACCGAGTACATGCCGCAGATGATCGATTTGGTGACGAAGCTGCTCGAGCGCGGTGTCGCGTATGAAGGAGACGATGGGTCCGTCTACTTCGCCATCAATCGGTTCCCGACGTACGGCCGCCTGTCGCAGCTCGACAAACGCGAGATCAAGGTCGGCGCGCGTGTCGCGAGTGATGAATACGCGAAGGGCGACCCGAGCGACTTCGCGTTATGGAAGAAAGCCGATGCCGAGGACGAGGCGGTGGGTGCGGCGTGGGATGCGCCCTTTGGACGCGGCCGCCCGGGCTGGCATCTCGAATGCTCGGCCATGTCGCTCTCAGAAATTGCCAAGTGCTGCGGCGTGCAGACACTCGACATTCACGCGGGCGGCATCGATCTGATCTTTCCGCATCATGAAAACGAGATCGCGCAGTCCGAGGGTGCGACGGGGCAGCAGTTCGCGCGGCATTGGGTGCACGGCGAGTTTTTGAATGTGCGCGGCACCAAGATGTCCAAGCGCCACGGAAATTTTCTCACCGCGCGCGACTTGCGCGAGCAAGGAATCGACGCCGCGTCTCTTCGGCTGCTTTTTTTTCAAACGCACTATCGCCAGCCCGTCGACTTCACCGACGAGGGACTCGAAGCGGCCAAAGAAGGAGTGCGAAGGCTCGGAGAGTTTTATGAACGGCTCACGCGAGCCGCGAGCCGGGAGCCGGGAGCCGCAAAGGCCGAGCTCGCGGAGGAACTCGAGCGCGACGTCGCAACGGCGCTCAACGACGATCTCAACGCGCCGCGCGCCATCGCGGCAGTGTTCGATTTCGTGCGCGCGGCCAATCGGGAGCTCGACACCCCCGCAGGCGTGGGTGGGGCGGCGCGGGCGCTCGAGACATTCGCACGGATCGCGGGGCCGGCGCTCTTCGACGTGTTGCCGACCGAGCGAACCGTAGACCAGTCGCTTGCGGCGTGGATCGAGACCCAAGTCGCGGCGCGGAACCAGGCCCGTAAGTCCAAGGATTACAAGGGCGCCGATGCGATCCGAGCGGAGCTTCGGAGTAAGGGCGTGGAGATCGAGGACACGCCGACCGGAACGAAGTGGCGCGTGGTCTGACGAGGTCTAAGTCGTTCGAAGTCCTACCCTTGCCATAGTCGCACACCCCCTCTAAGATACGAGTCTGTCGGATTCAGCCTTGACCAGCTGACGTAGCTCAATGGTAGAGCAGCTGATTTGTAATCAGCAGGTTAAGGGTTCGAGTCCCTTCGTCAGCTCACTGCCGAAGAACGAAAGACTGTGAGGAACCAACAAACCCCGCGCGCGGCGACACGCGGGGTCTGTTGTCAGCGGATGTTTCGAACGACGGCAGGGCACGGTGGGGTGCCCGAGTGGCCAAAGGGAGCAGACTGTAAATCTGCCGGCGTCAGCCTACGAAGGTTCGAATCCTTCCCCCACCACTTTGTAGGACGCGCGGGCGTAGCTCAGTTGGTAGAGCATCAGCCTTCCAAGCTGAGGGTCGCGGGTTCGAGCCCCGTCGCCCGCTCTGTACCGAGACCGCTCGCGTAGCTCAGTCGGTAGAGCGCGTCCTTGGTAAGGACGAGGTCACCGGTTCAATCCCGGTCGCGAGCTCTGCAGGATGAGACGAAGCTGTGAAATGAAACGCGTCGAAAGAGACGTCAAAGGAACGGCGTACTAACGGCGTAACAGAGGAGAAAATGGCAAAAGCGAAATTTGAAAGAACTAAGCCGCACGTAAACGTGGGAACCATTGGGCACGTCGATCATGGTAAGACGACCCTGACTGCTGCTTTGACCAAGGTCTCTGCTGATAAGGGGCTTGGGACGTACGTGAGTTACGATCAGGTCGCCAAAGCGTCGGAGTCCCAGGGCCGCCGCGATGCGACGAAGATTCTGACGATCGCGACGAGCCACGTGGAGTACTCGACGGCCGAGCGCCACTACGCGCACGTCGACTGCCCGGGCCACGCCGACTATGTGAAGAACATGATCACGGGCGCCGCGCAGATGGACGGCGCGATTCTGGTCGTG
>DATBFV010000127.1:0-21013 GCA_036558345.1 Gemmatimonadales bacterium
CAACGGCTTGGGAGAACGTCCCCTCCATATAGTGAAGTCCGGTGCCGGGGCTCGCAAGGGAAGCCCTACGCTCTTGCCGGATCGTTTGCGAGACGTCTACGTTCCGGCCTATGCGCCGCTATGCCCCCGCCCTGCTCACCGCGCTCCTGGCCGCCTGCGGCGGCAGCGAGCCCGCCCCGGACCCCGGACCGGGCCGGTTGATCTTCACGCGCATCGGCAACGGCCTGTTCGACATCTACGCCATGGATCTGAACGGCCACAACCTCGACCAACTGACGACCAGTTTCGCCTTCGAGGACTGGGCGTCCTGGTCACCCGATACCTTTAAGATCCTGTTTCAATCCGACCGGATTCCCGATACGACCTACACCGCCCGGTTTCAGATCTACGTGATGAATTCCGACGGCAGCAACGTTGTCCAGCTGACCGTTCCCAATGCCACGCTGGACGGCACCGGTCATGTCGCCGATACCACCAGCAACTTCCACCCCGCCTGGTCTCCCGATGGGACCAAGATCGCCTTCGCCTCGACGCGCGATACGACTGCCCAGATCTTCGTGATGGACCCGAACGGCGCGAACGTGACGCGACTCACGTTCGATGGCGCTGACGACGCGCAGCCCGCCTGGTCACCGGATGGAATGAAGATCGCGTTTGCCACGAACCGCGACGGGAACGACGAGATCTACGTGATGGCCCCGAACGGGACGCCACAAACGAACCTGACGAACAACGCCGCCTCGGACCTGGCGCCCGCCTGGTCGCCCAACGGCACCAAGATCGCCTTTCAGTCCGACCGCGAGACCAATTACGCCGTCTGGGTGATGAATGCCGACGGCTCGAACCCCGTCCGACTCACCGACCCTGGATCGGGGGCGCCGAGCTGGTCTCCAGATGGGACACGAATCGCGTACGAGCAGGATGGCGACCTGTGGGTCATGAACGCGGACGGCACCAACAAGATCCGAATCACGAGCGGATTCTGGAATGACGGCTTGCCGCGCTGGCGGCCGATTCTCTAGAAAAAAACCGCCACCACGTTTCCGTGGCGGCGGCATGAACCCAGCAGCTCCAGTTACTACGGCCGCTTGTCGATCATGAAAACCACCTGCGGCGTCACGAAGTCGGTCGCTGCGTTGGTAGGCGGCGCGATCCGATACGTGACCGTCCCCGTCCCCGGCGACGCGGGCGCGCCGACGATCCGATAGCGGAAGCGGAACCTGGTCGTTGCGGTATCAGCGCTCGCCACGGTCGTATCCGCGGGCGGCGCGCAGTGCTTGGTCGACCCCGTCACGACGTCGCCAGGATCTGCCACGGCGCAGATGAGCGTGTCCACGATCGCCATGACGCCCTGCCAGCCGTTGTACTCCGCCTCGTTGGCGCCCGCAACCAGAATCGAGGAGCCCTGCAATGCCGGCGACGCCGCACCGGTCCCCGTGCGCCGGATGGTGCTATCCGCCAACCGGGCACCGGTCGCGCTCCGCCGGTTGGTGAGCTGCGTGATCGATCCGACCTGCACGGTCACGCTGTCGCCGCTGAGCGTGATGCGGCGGGATGCTTCGGAGACTGACGTGTCGGTTGCCTGCGAGGCTCCCTGACCGGCGCGGGTCTGCGGCGCCATACTGCCGGGAACCGAGCGCGGCACGATCACGGCGGTGATGATCGACCCGGAGACACGCGATCCGGCAACTGCGGAGCTCCCACCAGCCGCGAGCGCGCCCACCGGAACCGTGGCGAGAACCGTGTTCGCAGCTGGTGCTCCCGGTGCCGTGAGCGCAATGCGATAGGTGCCGGTGTCGAGCACCATGTATTGGCTCGACGCTCCAAACGCCAGGCTCGTCGCCGCAGCAGTCGTGCCCGTGGCAATTTGCGTCGGACTCAGGATAAAGACGTCCGGTGCCGCCGCGGTGTCGGGAATGGCCACCAGCGTCCCGGCGAGCGCAGGGGCAAGATTCATGACCCGCAGTGCGATCTGGCCGGCGCCAGGCGTCACCGCGGAGATGTTGGAGAAGATTGCGCGCACGCCCGGCCCACCGCCGCGCGCCCGCCCGGCGAGATACAAGCTGTAGTCCTGACCCTCGGCGAACGTAAGCGTGGTATCGAGCAGGAACTTGCTCGCAATGGTGTCGACCGTGCTGCTCAAGAAGACCTTAAAGTGGCGGTCGCCGGGGTCCATGTTGAGCGGGAAGAACTGCCCGTTGCGGAAATCGAAGTCCATGAAGCCGCTGTAGGAGGTCGCCATGTCGATGACCCGCGTGTCGAGCTGCATCGTGTCCGACAGCGCGTTGAGAAACGTGACATGCGCGTAGTTGGGCAGCGGCTCGGTGAAGGTCGCGTCCTTCTTACACCCGACGGCGAGAGCCAGCGCACCGCAAGCACACAAGCGAAACCGAGTCATCGCAACACTCACACGAGAAGGTTGAGGCCGAGTCATTGCCCGTTCGGATCGGGCGGATTCTGTCCATTGTCGCCGCTGCCACCGAATCCGATCAGGTTCCGTGAGGCAATGAGCGCCACGATGCCGCCCGCGACCGCGGTCGCGAGCAGCACCGTCTTGGAGCGTGAGAATTCTTTCTGATAGCCCATCATCACATAGCTGCGCGGCAACGACACCGACTCACCCGTCCATTTGCTGTGGACGCCGCGAATATCCGTGACATCCGAGACGGCAAGCACGAGATCGTCGGGCGTAGCCTGCACCAGCTCTCCCTCGATCCGCATCGCATACGGCCCCACCTGATGGGCGGACTGCATGCGTCCCTCATCATTCAGCAACAGCGAGAGGTTCGTACCGGGAGGAGGCGCGGGCTGCAGCGTAGCGATCGGGTTATACACGTAGCACCCCGCCATGAGCGGCAGAAAGCCGATCGCGGCGATCAGCGCGTGCCAGCGGTTCGTTGCCACGCGGCGCATGGCTAGTAGACGCCCCCCGAGAATAGGCCGTAATTGCCGTTGGGAGCGCCGCCCGTGCCGCCAACACCGCCGGCCGGGTAGAACGCTTGTCGCCGCGTATCCATCTCCTGATACGGCACCGGCCAGTACAGCGCGGTCCCCTGAGGCAGATCACCCCAGCCGCGGCCGGCGTAGTACCACATGCCATAGCCCGTGTACATCGTCTCCATGCGGTACTCCCACTTCATTGCTTCCCACACGTTCCCGCACTTCGAGGCCTTGTACGCTCCGGCGGCGGCAGCGGGATCCGGAACCCGCGGCACGCACGACACACCGCCCGGAATCGCGGTCAGCGTGTCCCCGATGCCGGCGACCGATGGTAACCCGCCGTTGGTCACGCGGGAGCTGTCGATGCGCGCCATCGCCGCGGGAAAATTGCCGGTCCGGATGTAGCCCTCGGCCGCCAGCAGACGAATCTCGGCGCGCGTCATGACCGGATAATTGCCGATCCGTCCCGCGACGAAGAACGCCCGCGAGCGGTAGAAGTCATACATCGAGATCTGCAGCGGCTGACCCGGCTGATCTTCACCCGGCGGCCGGTTGCGGACGTAGGGGAAGCCGGCAAAGCTCTTGTAGTTGGGCCGGAGCGTATCCGCGTTTTGTGCCCCGCGCGTCGTCCCGCTCGGGAAGCGCTTGTCGCGTGTGACCACGAGGAACGGCGCGCGGTCCGCCGGCGTGGTCGCGAGCCAGGCATCGTAGCCGCCCGAGCTGTCGGCCATCCCCAGATAGAATTGCGACATCTGGTGCCAATTGGCGGAACCCGTTGCATACGCCTGCGCCGGCCAGATCACATCCCAGCCCGTCGCAAAGTTGCTGGCGATGTTGAAGTCGGCGGTAATTCCGGTATTTGCATCGGCGATGATCGCGGCCCAATCTGCGCTCGCCCGCTCGGCCGGCGACCGCCCGACGCTGGCACGGAACCGCGCTTTATAGGAGCGGATGAGACGGAAGTACGTGGCGGTATCGAGCGCGACGCCGTTGATCCATGTGTTCGGAATCGGGAAACCGCTCGCATCGCCTCGCGCAATCGTGATCGCGGAATCCAGCTCCACCAGGGCGCGGGCCATGACGTCGGTATAAGAGGACAGCGGGACGATAGCTTCCGGGTCGTCGTTTTCATCGACGAGGGATGCAGAGTCGTAGGCCAGCGCAAGGTTCCCGAAGGACGCACCCTGGACGAAGCGAGCGAACGAGCGCGCTCGCGCGTCCCGGCCCGGCGAACCCAACGTCACCAGTCTGTTGATCGCGTCGATGCCCATGACCGCCATGCGCGCCGCGCGATGCAGCACGGTGAAGTCACGGTAGTTCCCGACATCTCCGGTCGAGTTGCGCGTATTCTCGATGGGAGTCCGGGGAATCGCGCCACGCGGCCCCATCGCGAAGTTTGCGAGCGCCGACGTGTTCTCCATCCCCATCACCTGCAGCTGCGTCTGGAGGTCGTCGTTCGAGCCGCCCAGCGTCGCGTTCTGGACCTGCGCATACGTGGACGCGATGAACGCCTCCACGTCTGCAGGCTTGCTGAGCGCGCGGTCGCGATCAGGGTCTGTCAGATTGGGCACGACCAGCGTGTCCTTGCAGGCCAAAAACGCGAGGGCCAGGACGCTGGCGGTCACTAGACGAAGCTTGGACATCGCTTTCTCCTCCACAGAAAAAAGGGCACGCGGGCCGGATCCCTCTGCGCCGGGCGAGCCCGGCGCATCGGGACAAGCCTGCGTTTTTAGAACGTCGAGCTCAATCCGATCGTGAACGTGCGGAGGTTCGGGAACGTGAACGCATCCACCGCGTTGATCGCGGCCGAACCCGCGCCATTCAGCTGCGTACCACCCGACAGCCCAACTTCAGGATCGAAGCCGCGATAACCCGTGATGGTGAACAGGTTGCGGCCGACGAGACTGATGTCCCAGTCGCCGGTACGGGCAATGGGCCCGACGTGATACGACACGAGCACCTCACGCAGCTTGGCGTAGCTCGCGTCTTCCACCGTCTCGCTGTTGGGCGCGAGCTGGTCGTAGAAGCCGCCCAGCCCGGTGAAGCCGTCCACCGGCGACGTCCGCCAGTAGTAGCCGATCGGCTTGGCATCTTCGACCGATTTGCCGGCCTGATCGACGTCGTGCGACAGGAAGTCCAGGTGCGCCCAGTGGAAGCCCTGGTTCCACACCTTTTGTCCGATCGACGCGTCGATCAAGGCGTACGCGCTGAACTTCCGGTAGCGCACATCCTGCGTAATGGCAAACCGGAAATCAGGCAGCGCGTTGCCGAGCGGCACGTTCAGCGCCTGACCCGAGGAGTTCCGCAGCAGGATCGGCATGCCCCAGTTCAGGACACTGATGCCCCACGGGTTGTTGCTGGTGCTCGACGTCTCCCACAGGTTGTCCGTGATCCCCTGGCCCGGATTGTGCCCCTTGCCGACCCACACGAGGAAGCCCTCGTCGTTGTTCTGGAACGAGCTGGTCGGGCCGCCGCAGTCGCTCGAGAACGGCGCCGGGAGCTCCGAGCAGCTTGTGATGAACCGGTGACCGTAGAAGGTCCCGAGCCGCTCGCCCACCTTGGCCTGGAAGATCGCGTTCGTGCCCTGGAGATCCGCGCCGAAGAAGAACGGCGGCACGTCGAGCTGGGTGACCACGGACCGATTGCGATCATAGATGAAACGCATGGACCACTGGACGTCGCGCCGCTGGATGACCGGAACGTTCAGCGACATCTCCAGCGTCTTGTTCGTCAGCTGTCCCGCGTTCGTCCATTGCTGCTGGAACCCCGTGGACGCCGAGACGGGGACCGGCAGAATCTGCTGGTCGATCTTGGCGTGGGCATACGTGACATTGAACGCGTAGCGATTGTACAGCTCGAGATCGCCGCCGAATTCGAGCTCATGGTGCAGCTCGGGCTTCAGGCTGCTGTTGCCGAGCGTGACCAGCGAGAGGAGGCCACCCGCGAGCACCGAGAAGGTTTCGTACTGCGCGTTGAAGCGCGGCGAACCGCCCGCGGTGCCGTAGGAGCCATGCACCCGGAACTGCGTCACGGCCGGGAGCGACCACCACGGCTCCTGCGAGATGAGCCAGGCACCGGACACACGTCCGAACGTCGCCCACCGGCTGTCGGGACCGAACAACGAGCTGCCGTCCTCGCGGACCAGCGCATCCACGATGTAGCGGCCCTTGTACTCGAGGTTCGTGCCGGCGAGCAACCCAATCTCGCGAATGCGCGTCTGGTCGGAGGACGTCGCGCGCGTGCTCTGCAGCGTGTTGTTCAGCGCCGTCACGCCCTGCACCGACAGCTGGCTGCCCGACGCGCTCTGCGTCGTGAAGTCCCGCTGCTCGAACAGATAGCGGAGTTGGTACTTCGTCTTGAAGTCCGAGCTGAAGTCGTGCCTCATCGTCGCGTTCACGCTCGCGTTCAGCGCTTCATTCCCCGTCGCCGAGCGGAAGATCGAGCCCAGGTTCGCGGTGCTCGCCGTCGTCGTGCGGAAGCCCTTGTCGTTGATCTGCGCGGCGGTCGCACGGCGCAGGTCGTAGCTGAAGTTCGCGTCCATCGTAAACCAGTTGACGGGATTGTAGGACGCGGTGAGGCTGCCGATGAACCGGTTCGTAAGGTCTTCGCGGAATGTCTGGTACAGCGTGGACAGCGGATTCTCGTTCTGCGAGCCGCCGCCCTGGAGGTTCGGGCGAATGTACAAGCGGCCCAGCGTGTCCTCCTGCAAAATGTTGACGATCGCGGGGACGCGCGTGAGCCGGAAGAATGCCTGCCCACCCTCTTCCTGGTTCAAGCCGTCTTGCGAGCTGCGCGTATACGAGGTGCGGAACCCGAAGTTCCAGTCGGTCCCGATGCCTTGATCGACGTTCAACCGGAACGCATTGCGTGTGAATCCTTCGAGGTAGCGGATCGCGCCTTGCTCGTGCCGGTTTGACATGCTCGCGTAGAACCGCGTCGACGTGCCGAAGCGGCCCGTCATGTCGAGCGTGTTCTCGAGGAACGGCTTCGGCGTGACCATCTGGTTCACCGCGTTGTACGACGTGCCGGGCCACGGCTGCACCTGGAAGCGCTGGCGCAGCGGCTGTCCGCCGATCGTCGACCCGGGATCGATCGGGAAGCCCTTGGGCGGCAGCGCAAAGTCTTGCGGCGTGTTGTTGACGCGCGCCTGCTCCTGGTAGTAATCGAACGTGCGCGCGCAGAAAGGCAGGCCGGTGACCGCTTCGCAGAATTGCGTGCCGGTCTCATCCGTCGCCAACGCTTGGAAGCGCGCGAGCCCAAAGTCGCGCTCGATGTCACTCACTCCGCCCTCGCTGCGCAGCCCGAACTTCACGCCTTCCAGACTGCGGCGCGCGGACTTGGTCGTGATGTTGATGACGCCGTTGCCCGCGCGTGCGCCGTAGAGCGATGCCCCCGCCGCGCCCTTGACGACCTCCACGTTCTCGATGTCACTCGGATTCAGGTCGGCGAGGTTGCCGTTGATGATCACACCGTCGACGATGTACAAGGGATCCTGGCCGCGGCCGGACGCGTTGATCGACGTCGGGCCCCGCAGCAGCACTGCCGGCTGCGCGCCGGGCCGTCCGCTCGCCGAAACGATGTTGGCGCCGGGGACCTTGCCCTGGAGCTGCGTCAGCGGATTGGACGCGGGCACGGGCAATTGGGCGGCGTCGACGCGACTCACGCTGAACGGCACCTTCACCGCTTCCGTCGCTTCCTGCGTGCCGGTGACGACGATTGCCTCGAGGAGGTTGACGTCGTAGCCGAGCGCGAGGTCGACCGACTGCTCACCCGGTGTCAGCGTGATCGCCTTACTGTTGGGCTTGAACCCGATCGCCCGCACGCGCACGATGACCTGCTGGCCACGGACGCGCGCTCCGGGAACGTTCAGCGTGTACTGCCCCGTCGCAGTCGTCACGACGCCGAGTCGCAGCTCGTCGATCAAGACGTTCGCGCCCGGGATCGGCTCGCCCCGGTCGGAGGTGATAGTGCCACGAACCACGGCGTCTTGCGCGTGAGCCGTCTTCGCACCGGCGACGAGCAGCGCCAGCGCGACGGCTCCGGCGAAGAGCAGGCCACGACGATTGTGAAGCATAGATGCATCCTCTCGTGAGCTGGGAATGCGGGGGACAGAACAAGCACGGCGGACGAATTCAGAAAAACGAATTCGTTCGCAAAGAAGAGGTCGGGCTGATCGGAAGAGCGTGACGGTCATACCGCTCGGGAATCAGGTGACGGCCTGAGGGCCCTGGACCCACCGCGGGTCTCCTCTCGGTTATACGGCGTGATGCACAACCCTGTCAACCCCCTGTAGTCTGGGTTGCATCCGGCCGGAGCGGCCCTATCATCCTATTCACCGGTCGCATGGGTTGCGGTCATGCCAGGCATCGCCCAAAGATGTTGCATCCATTCCGCCAGGCTCATCGTGAGCCTGTGCTTGGGGATAGCTACCTGGCGCGCCGTGCCGGCGGCCGCTCAGGCTCAGGGGAGCCAACCGCTTCCTCATGCCGGCGCGATCAGCGGCCAGATCGTGGATCAGCAGTCGCGCACCCCCGTTCTCGGCGCATCTGTGAACCTGATCGGGACACATTTTCGAACCGACACCGATAGCGCCGGCCGCTTCACGCAGGGTGGTCTCGGCGCGGGAACCTACATCATCGAGGTGCGCGCGATCGGGTACGGCGTAACATCCTGGGCGGTGCATCTGTCTGAAGGAGCAACCGTCGACTATGTGTTCGAGGTCGTACCGATCAACGTGGAGCTCGACCCTATTGTCGTCGAAGGGCAACCCAGCTACTTCCAACGGCGCATGCAGGAGTTCAAGGAGCGGCGCGAGGCAGGCCGGGGCGTCTTTATCACGCAGGAACAGATCGCGGCGAGCGGCGCGGCGACCATGGCCGATGTTCTGCGGGGCATTCCCGGCGTGCGCCTCAACTGCCGCTCCGGGATTTGTAACGTGCAGATGACGCGGTCCGCGCATGGCGTCTGCAACGCCGACTGGGTCGTCGATGGCGCGCCGGCCTCGATGTCGGGCACGCCCCATTTGCCGGTCGTGGGTATCGTCGCGGTGGAGATCTACCGCAATCCGAACGAAGTCCCCGCCGAATTCCTCAAGTCCGATGCTCAATGCGGAGTCATCGCCATCTGGACCAAGTCGGGCCCCTGACCAGCATTCCGCTTACTCGCATCTGTCTTGCCGCCGCGCTGTTCTTCCCCATCGTGGGAAGCGCGCAAGACCGGCAGACTGAAGATCCGCTCGCGGCACGGTCCAAAGGCGCGGCCGCGGCGCCTGTCACCGTCTACGAAATGGCGGACTTCCAATGTCCCGCCTGCCGGATGTTCACGGTGACCGTGCTGCCCACGCTCGAGCGCGAATACGTGGCGACGGGCAAGGTGCGCTGGGTGTTCATCAATCTGCCACTCACGAGCTTGCATCCGAACGCGGTGGCGGCGGCTGAAGTGGCGATGTGCGCCGCCAGGCAGGGAAGGTTCTGGCGGACGCACGATGCGCTGTACGCCCAGCAGGACACGTGGGCCAAGGTCCCCGATCCCGGCCCGACGCTCGCCGCTATCGCCGAGCGCGCCGGCGTGGATCGCGCGAAGTTGCGGGCCTGCATTGCCGACGGCGCCGCTCGCAAGGAAGTAGATGCCGACGCGCAGCGCGCCCTGCGCTCGGGCGCTCGCGCCACCCCTTCCTTTTATATAGAAGGCGGATTGCTCGAAGGCGCGCCCTATACGCCCGATCCGATGAGGCAGATCCTCGATTCGATTTACGCCGTGCGCACGCGTTCCAACCCGTGACGAAGCCTTCGCTGCTGTATCGGTTGTCGGTACATGTCGCAACGCGCGCGGCCCCCCTGTTCGCGCGGTTCGACAAGAAAGTGGCGCGAGGACTCGACGGGCGGCGCGGATTGGCCGCCCGTCTTGCCGGTTGGGCCGCCGCGGAGCGGGACCCCAAGCGGCCGCTCGTGTGGATGCATGCCCCATCGGTTGGCGAAGGGCTGCAGGCAAAGCCTGTGCTCGAGACGTTGCGCGCCGAGCATCCCGACTGGCAACTCGCCTTCACGTTTTTTTCGCCGTCGGCCGAGCGGCTCGCTCGGAACCTCCCGGTCGACGTCGCGGACTACTTGCCGCTCGACCGACCGTCCGAAGTGTCGGCCGTCCTCGACGCGCTGCAGCCGACGGCACTCGTGTTCAGCAAACTCGACGTGTGGCCCGAGCTGACGCTCGCGGCGGCGCGTCGCGGCGTGAAACTCGGGCTCATCTCCGCGACCGTGGCGCCGCAGAGCTCACGGCTGCGGTGGCCGGCGAGGGCGTGGTCCGCTCCAGCCTATCGCGCGCTGGACCGCGTCGGCACGATCAGCGAGGAGGATGGCGAGCGGCTCGAGCTACTCGGCGCGCGACCTGAGACCATCGCCGTCACCGGCGATACGCGCTACGACAGCGTCGCCGAACGCGCCGCGCGGCTCGACAAGACCCGCGAGCCGTTGGCGCGCCTGGCCGCCACTGCGCCGGACACATTCACGATCGTGGCGGGATCGACGTGGCCGTCGGACGAGGCTGTCCTGCTGCCGGCCTTCGCCGACTTGCTGCATCAATTACCGAGCGCGCGACTCCTGCTCGCGCCGCACGAGCCCAATCCCGATCACCTGGCCGGCATCGCCGACCGGCTGAAAGACCTGAAGCTTCCCCGCCCCGTCCGTCTGTCACAGCTCGAGCACGCGAAAGCCGGGCCCGTGATCGTCGTCGATCGCGTCGGCATACTCGCCGATCTGTACGCCCTGGGCGACACGGCCTTCGTAGGCGGCGCCTTCCACCGTGCCGGGCTGCACTCCGTCCTCGAGCCGGCAGTCTTCAGCGTGCCCATCATCTTCGGCCCGCACTGGCGCATGAGCCGCGATGCGGGCCTGTTGCTCGACAAGGGTGGTGCCGTTGCCCTGCCTGCCGACGCGCGGCATCCGCTGCACTCGCAATGGCTGGTGTGGCATCACGATCCCGTCGCGCGTCGCAACGCCGGGAGCGCAGCCAAGCAGATGGTGGAAGAAGGGCGCGGCGCCTCGGAGCGGACCACCGCGCTCGTACAAGGCCTCATCGCAGGCTAGTGGCATTTCGAAACGTCCGGTCTAACTCGAACAAATGCTGGATAGTAGGCTCTGGCGGTTCCCAGTGCCGAGCAGTATTTCAAGGGAGAGGGAGGCAGAGACCCCATACTCACTTTCGATGGAGGGGACATGCCAGTCATGGATCGTCGGATCGTATCATTTCTCTACGGCGCACTGATTGCGCTTCCACCACTACTCCAGGCGCAAGAACCGGCAACCATCACCGGACGTGTGATGAGCGCTGGACAACCGCTCGGCCAGGTCGAAGTCGCGATCCCGAACATGGGCCTGGGCGGTCTTACCAGGGACGATGGCCGTTACACGATCGTGGTCCCCGCGGCCCGCGTGTCCGGCCAATCGGTCACGATGGTCGCGCGCCTGCTCGGCTACCGGGCCCAGTCCGCTCAGGTGCGGATCATCAGCGGCGCGCTCACACAGGATTTCGAGCTGCAGGCGAATCCGCTCCAGCTTGGCGAAGTCGTCGTCACGGGCGCCGGTACCGCCACCCAGACGGAGAAACTGGGCAATGTTCGTAACACGGTCAGCTCAGACCTGATCACGAAAGCGGGCGAGACGAACGTCATCCAGTCCCTCGCCGGCAAAGCCCCCAACGTGACGGTGCTGCAGCAATCGGGCGACCCCGGGGCGAGCTCCTTCATTAATATCCGCGGCATCAACTCGATCCTGGGCGGGAACCAGCCGCTCATCGTGGTCGATGGCGTCCCGATCGACAATTCGACGTTTTCCACTTCGAACTTCAACGCCCCGGACGACAACGGCGGCACGCTGAATCCCTTCGGACAGACCGAAGGAACCGTCCAGGCGAATCGTGCCTCGGACTTGAATCCGAACGACATCGAGAACGTGGAGATCCTGAAGGGTCCGGCCGCGAGCGCCATTTACGGCGCGCGGGCGGCGTTTGGCGTCGTGCTGATCACGACGAAGTCGGGCCGTGCGGGTCCGACACGCTTTAGCTTCCGTTCGTCGGCGGCGTTCAACGACATCAACCATACCTATCCGCTCCAGACCATGTACGGGCAGGGCACGAATGGCGTCCATGCCGATACGAGCCTGGGTGGCGAATGCGATCAGGGCGGCGTCGGCAACTGCTCGCGGTCATGGGGCCCGCTGATTCCCAACGGCGCGCCGGTCTATGATCACGCGAACGATATCTACAACGTCGGCCATACCGCCGATCTCGGGATCACCGTCTCGGGCGGCAATGACCGGACGACTTTCTATCTGTCCGGCGACTACACGAACGATCAGGGCGTGATCGTCGGGCCGAACAATTATCTCACCCGCACGGCGGTCCGCGTGAAGGCGACGCATAAAGTCATGGAGACCCTGCGGATCGGTGGCGACGTCGCCTTCACCGATTCCCGCGGCAAGTACATCCAGCGCGGGAACAACACAAACGGGATTCAGCTGGGCGACCTCCGGACGCCACCGGACTTCAACAACCATTGCGCTGACCCAGCGTCCCTGAACTGCGCTACGCCGTACGCCGTCATGACCGGCACTGGTCTTCAGCAACGCTCGTATTTCGGCATGCAGCACCCGAGCGACGACGCCATTGCCACGGACCGCGTATTCGACAACCCGTTCTGGACGATCTTTCAGCAGCAGAACACGTCTCAAGTCGGACGACTCTTCGGCAACGTGAATGCCGAATACGTGCCCGTCAGCTGGCTCAAACTCAACTACACGTTGGGGGCGGACCACGCAACGGACGAGCGGCTCGAGGGCTGCCCGATCACGACGTCATCCCCGTGCATCGATGGCCGTGTCGTGGAAGGCAAGATTGTGAACTACCAGCTCGATCATAACCTCACCGCCACGGCGCAATACACGCTGAACCCGAACATGTCGGGAAGCGTGACGATCGGACAAAACCTCAACACGCGGAACCAGCGCCAGCTCGGGACCGTGGGCCGCACGCTCGTGGCGGCGCAGCCGTTCAAGCTCGCCAACACCGTGACGCAGGATCTCCCGATCGACCAGGAAGTCGTCATTCACGACGCGTCCTGGTTCGGCCAGGGGACAATCGATATGTGGAACCAGCTGTACCTCACGGCCGCGCTCCGCAATGACGGCTCGTCGACGTTCGGGGTAGAAAATCTCCGGAGCTGGTTCCCGAAGGGGAGCGCCGCCTGGGAATTCACGAAGGCCACGGGCGATCGCCTCTCCTGGCTGTCTTTCGGCAAAGCCCGTGTCGCATACGGCGAGGCCGGCGTCGAGCCGCTGCCCTACTTCACGTCACAAACCTATGCCAGCTCAATCGTCGGCGGCATTTCGCAGGGTACGGGAAATACCCCGACGCAGGGCGGCTTCGGCGGACTCGTGACCCGGTCCGAGCTCAAGGCCGCGACGAGCCTCAGGCCTGAGCGCTCGAAAGAATTCGAGGCCGGCGTCGATCTCGGATTCTTTGGAGATCGGTCGGACGCGAGCATCTCGTGGTACAACAAGCAGTCGGACGACGTCATTCTCACCGAGCCGCTCGCTCCCTCGACCGGGTTCTTCGCGCAGGCCGCGAACGCCGCGAGCATCCGCAACCGCGGCTGGGAAGTCTCCCTCAACATGCGGCCCGTCCAAAAGCCGGATTACAACTGGGACATCGGATTCCAATGGGCCCGCAATCGCAACACTGTCCTGTCGGTCGGCGCTGAGGACTTCATCGCGATCGGCGATTTCAACAACCAGGTCGCGATGAAGGGGAAGCCGTTCGGCGTGTATCTGGGCAGCGGATTCATTCGCTGCGGTCTCTCCAGCGGACAGCTCGACGTCGATGTCGCGGGCGGCGGCACGGACACGCTCGGCGCGGTATGCGCCGGTAAACCCCACGGCGCACTCTACATCGGACCCGACGGCTACCCGGTGCAGGATAACGATCTGCGGATCGTGATGGACCCCAATTACAACTGGACCGGCAGTGTGCGCTCGGGCTTCCGCTACAAGAAAGTGCAGATCTCCGGGCTGCTCGACATTCGGAACGGCGGCCAGATCTGGAACGGGACGAAAGGCGCGCTGTGGAGCTACGGCGTCCATAAGGACACGGAGATCCGGGCCACATGCACCAACCGCAACGACCCGACGACGTGCACGGGCAATGACCAGGTGTTCGGACAGGGTGGGTATTTTAACGGCCCCGTTGTCGGTCCTGGCGCGGGTCAAACGGTGCACATCGGCGAGTACTACTACCGCAACGTCGTCGCGTGCCCGTTCATCGGTATCGACGAGCCCTGCATCGAAGACGCCGGATTCGTCAAGCTCAGGGAGATTTCGGTCACGTTTACGCTCGATCAAGCCTGGGTCCAGCGGAGCTTCGGGTTCTCGAGCATCGACATCCGCTTGTCGGGGCGCAACCTCGCGACCTGGACCAAGTACACGGGCTACGACCCCGAAACCAATCTCGGCGGCGCGATCTCGTCAGGTGCAGGCGCCAGTGGTGTGGACTACTTCAACAATCCGCAGACGCGCTCCTTCGCGATTGCGGTCACCCTCAACAACTAGCCCCGGAGAACGATCATGCGTCACTCGCTGAAAGTCGCGCTCGTCTCGCTGGGGCTGCTTGCCGGCACCGCAGCGTGCAACGATTTCTTGACTGGTAACAAGCTCTCGGAGAACCCGAATCTTCCCACGGCGGCATCGATTCAACAGCTGTTTGTGGGTGTGCAGGCCGGTCAATTCGCGTTCCAGGAAGGCACCGTCGCGATGATGATGTGCGAATGGGTGCAGGCCTGCAACGGAACCAACTCGAGATTCGTGCAACAGGCCGCGCAGTACGTGTTCGGCGAGGCGTCGAACATCGGCGCCAATGGCGGCGATTGGACCCTCGTATACGGCGCGGGTGGCTTGGTGGACATCCGTAACGTGGAAGACAAAGCCATTGCGACCGGGGATTCGGTCTGGCTCGGGATCGCGAAGGTCTGGGAAGCGCTCACGATCGGGACGGCATCCGACATGTGGGGCGACATTCCCTACAGCGAGGCGGGCATCAACCCGCAGCCGGCGCTCGACAACCGCTTCGCGATCCTCGCCGCGCTGCAAACCCGCCTCGACGAGGCAATCGCCGAATTGCAGAGCGGCGTCGGCCCCGGACCCGGCGACGCGGATCTCGTCTTAAGCGGTAACGCCGCGAGCTGGATCAAGGTGGCGTATACCCTGAAGGCGCGTTTCTACATGAACACGGCCGACTCTCTGGGTGCCCCAGCCTACACGAGTGCCATCACGGCCGCGCTGCAGGGGATCAGCAACCCGTTGGGCGATCTCAAGTCGTTCCACTCGACGGCAACGTCCGAACGCAACATGTGGGCACAGTTCCAGTCGAGCTCGGGGTTCGGCCCCGACCTTCAGGCCGGCAAAGCGCTGGTGGACTTCATGAAGGGACGGAATGACCCGCGTCTGGCCGCATACTTCTGTCAGGACGTGAGCGCGTCCTGGGCGGCGACCACGGCGTATATCGCGCCTACGGCAACGGCGACCGGCAGTCTGATCGCCGATGCCAACGGCATGCTGCAGGAGGCGACGACCGCCGGCACGTCGGGCGGCGCGGAGCCATCCTGGAATGCTACCGTCGGCGGCACGACCTCCGACGGCAGCGTGACGTGGACGAATCGCGGCCTGCCCTACGCCGGCGATGACTACAACACGCCGGAGCGGCTGCCAATCTCGAAGTACAATTGTGGTACGCCCGCGCGGTTCGCCGAGGACGCACGGATCCCGTACGTCAGCTATGCCGAGAATGAGTTGATCCTGGCGGAAGCGTACCAGAAGACTGGGGTCGACCCCTCCGCGCTCACACATCTGAACAACGCGCGCGCGTTCGCGAACGTCGCCTTCCCGCACAGCGCGCCACTCCTGGATCTTCCGGTGCTGTCGGGAGTCACAGGGGCAGCGCTGCTGGATTCGATCATGACCGAGAAGTGGGTGGCGATGTTCCAGAACATTGCGACGATCAACGATTACCGTCGCACGTGCATTCCGAGCATCACGCCGTACTTGGCGAATACGCAGGGCTTCCATAACGTGCCCGGTCGCCTGTGGTATCCCCTGAACGAGCGGAACGTCAATTCCAATGTTCCGGATCCCAGCGTACAGCTCAGCACGCACGGATTCCGGAATGCCGGCGATGTGCACGGTTGTCAGAACGACCAGCCGTGAGGCCGAGCTCGACCGGACGCGGCTGAGCGGTTGGGGAATTAGTCGGGGCGTGGTCGCGATGCTGCTCATCGCGACCACCTCCGGCTGCTACAACTACGTCCCGGTCAGCCACTCTCTGCCCGCCCCAACGACCTACCTGGCCGTTCGGCTCACCGACCCTGGGAGTGCCCTGCTCACGGGCTATCTCGGGCCCGATGTACGGGTGGTCCGAGGTCGCTTCGTGCGGACAGATGAGCGGGCATTTGTGATCTCGGTCAGCTCCGTCGAGAGTCGTCGCGGCGACAGCTACGCCTGGCAGGGCGAAGCCGTGAGCGTGCCCAGTGAGTTCGTCTGGACGATGGAGGAGCGACACCCCGCGCGCACCAAGACCGCGTTGCTCGCGCTCGCGGCAATCACGAGCTTCTTTGGGGTGTACGCAGCCTTCACACCGGGCGCGAGCGGCACGTCGCCATCTGGAGGAGGCCAAGGGCCTTCGCCGCACTAGTGAGACGCGTCGTATGGCTTGCGGCAGCGATCGTTCTGGTTGGGGGTTGTTACAACTACCAGCCCGCCGCCCTCACTCCCACACCCCACCCCGAGACATACCTCCTGGTGACTCTCACCGACTCTGGTGCGAGAGCGCTGGCAGGATATCTGGGACCGGACACCAAAGCGGTCCGAGGCAGTCATCCCAGTGTCGACGACGCGGGGCTTCATCTTTCGGTCGACGCCGTCCAAACGAACCGTGGCGAAGAGCTCACGTGGCACGGTGAGCCGGTCACCATCCCACAGTCATTCATCGGAACGGTCAAAGTACGGCAGCTATCAAAAGGTCGCACGATCGCGCTGGCGGGGATCGGCGTGGCCGCTATCGTCGGAGTGGCTGCCGGCTTCGAGCTGATTGGGGGAGCCGATTCGCCGGGCCAGGGTGGCGGAGGCCCGAACCCGCACTAGCGAGTGCGGTCAGTACACTCCCACGGTCGATCGTCGTAGGTCGGTTTCCAGCGTCCACTCGATGGCTTGGCCGGGATGCACCAACAGGAGCTCCGTGAGGGCGAAGTCCTCGCTGCCGATGGCATCGCCATAGAGTTGGAGCTCGTGGGCTTGGCCGATCAACCGCAACGGCAGGGTGAACACCTGCGCCGATGATCCCGTCACAGTTCCGATGCGGGTTCGTTGGCCGTCGTGGATGACGTAGATGACGACGTCCAGGTAGTTGTGATTGGTGACTTGCAGCGTGACATCTGGCTGGCTCGCCTGCTCCTTTGAATCCGCCGCAGAGCGACCGCGGCGCCACCAACAGCCTTGCGGAGCAAGGGCCAGCGTCCACAACAGCATCGCGGTCATCGCCAGGGACGCAGCGTGAGAACGTCCGAGCGTGATCATGGGATTGGCTTCTGTTGAAAAGCTAGTGCGCGAATTCCTCAGGGACCAGTTGCGGGAGCACTGCCGCCGGGCACCACCACGCCTTCGAAGGTCACCGTTCGCGGGCTGAGGAATCCCAAGGTCAACGCAGTCACGAGCAGATCGCTCCAGCGCGTGCGGACTTTGATCCGGAGATTTGCGATTCGGCCACCCGTGCCCAACTGACCCGCCAAGACATCCTCGACGTTGGGCCGGGACGCGCCCGCCAAACCCCACAGCAAGAACGTGGGATGCTTGGTGACTCGGAAGGGCGTGCCCTCGGGAGGGGTTTGGGCCGACTCCGCCATCGATGTCGGAACACCAAGCTCGGTCGCATCGAACGTTAACGAGCAGCCGCTCACCAGGAGCACCGCCAGTACCGTCAGCGAGGCCCTTGCGCCCGCGCGCGTTATGGAACGAGTCACGAATCTCCTGGGAAGAAAAAGGGGCGCGCCGTCCCAACCCGGGTCGGCGCGCCCCAAAGCTACACCCTCTTACATCCCCATGGGAGCCTTGAAGGAGAGGTGCGCCCCGACGCCCCACACACTGGCCGTGGAGCCGTCGTCCAGTTTCTCGGAATCATAGGCCAGATGCAGGCCCCACATTCCGAACCCCGCGTTCGCCCCGATCACCCAGCCGAAGTTCGAGGTCGTGGACCCGCCCGACGGGGCGTGCCAACGGTTTGAAATGGAAACATAGGGCTCGATACTCAGACCCGGCGTCGGGACGTTTACACTGAGGCCGGCTCCGGCGATGGCGTTCGTCATCTTCGGGATGCTGTCCGTTGCCGTATTGATCGCGCTCGCGGTAGCTGCGCCGAGCTGGAGATTGAGCGCGACAGGCATCAGGCTCCCGCCGATAACCCGGAACTCCGCCACGCCGCCCCACGATGTCGAGCTGGCTCCCACGTCTTTCGGCGACCAACTCGAAACGCCCGCGGTGAGGCTGAGATTCGCCATTCCGAACGTCGCGCGCGCGCCGAATGCCGTGCCTTCGCCGAGATTGGAGTTGGGGATGCCAACGTCACCGTAGATGGTCAAGCCGCTGCCGCCCTTGGGATTGTTCCAGGCCGGCATCCCCATCCACTGCGCCGCGAGCGGTGCATTCGCGAACGCAACCGCCGCGATTACCATGAGCATGCGCCTCATCGATCTCCTCCAACATGAGTAAGCGTTGTCTCCCCACTAAAATGATCAATGATCATTGATCATTGATTATTGGACATTGTCTTAATGCACCCACACGGCGCTAATGGACACGCCCTCGACATCGCCCAGTCCCGCGCTGATCCGCGCGTCGAACTTAGGCGTGAGACGGAAATCGGCGCCCAAGCCGAGAGCGAACAGGAAATCGGAATTGTCGCTCGCCACGAGAAACCCGGTCGGCTGCACGTAGGGCACGATGCTGATCTTCGAATCCTTCGGATCGATCCGGCGCCCGAGGGAGAGTCCGATCGGCACAATCAGCGCCGAGGTGCCGCTCGAGAGCTGCCCACCGACGCCGAGAATCAACGCCCCGTCGAGCGGAAAATCCTCAGTGTGGGTGACGACGCGCTGGCGCGCTTCGGCGCCCACCAGCATACTCGCGTCGCCATTGCCGCTCGGCGTGAAGATGCCGGCACGAAATCCGAGATCGAATTTGCCGCTCGACATCCGATACGCGCCTTCGAATGCGGTGCCACCGCCATCCGGAAACGTTACTGCCGCGCCGAGCTCCGAGCGCGTAAACGCGCGATACGGCGCGTTGAAAGTGGGTAACCCCGTCGCCTGTGCCGCCGCACGCCGCGCCCCGCCCGCAGTCGCGAGCGTCGCGCCGACGAACAGCAGACACATTCCGCGAGTCCAGCTCATGCCAAGCTCCTCGAGATTTGTTGCGAGGGGTTACCCGATGAACGGGGCGGCGTTCCGAGCATGCCCTGAACGGGACCCGAAACGCCGCCTTGAGAATGGAGGCTTAGTGCCAGAGTGAAATGCCGATCCGCCCGCCGATGGCGATGTAATCCGCGAACAGTCCGAGGTTGTCGCTCGCAGAGACCCACTGGACCCCGACCTCGTAACGCCACGCGGCACTCTCGTACGGCTTCCGCCAACCGACCCCGGCTTCCAGCTTAACCGCCGTGCCGCTGCCCGCCCCGCCGTCGCCCATCACCAATCCGGCGCCGCCGGTGAAGTACATGCCCTTGTGATGCATCCCCGGTGTGTTCGCATACAGGGCATTTACCTGCGGCGTGAAGATGTAGGTCGTGTTACCGCCGACCGTATTGAAGTTGAGCGAGAGCCGCGGCTCCCACATCAGCTTCTTGCCGGCGCCCGGCACGAATCCCAGCCGCACGTCGACCGGCGTTTGGATCGAGATCCCGCCGTCGACATTGCTCGGCTTGACATACGCGAGGCCGAGATCGACGCCGAGTTCGTGCTTGGCACCGCCCATGGAGGCGCCGGTGTTCCGGTGCTGCTGCGCCTGCGCGCTGCTCGCGATCGCCAGCGCGGCGACGACCATCCCGCCCAAGAGCTTCCGCATGCCTGACCTCCATTTGGGGTGGTAAAACCGCCACATCGTTAAGAACCACTTGAGTTTCTGTCAACTGGGGCGTCCCATAAATGAGCGACGGCCCGCCAGCTGGATCGCCGACGGGCCGCCGTTTACAAGCGAATTAACGCCAGAACGACATACCGACACGGGCCCCGATATCAAACCGGCTCGGAAGACCCTTGCCGCTGTTTTCAAAGTTGTAACGCAGGAAGCCCTCGAGACGCCAGGCATTGGACTGCACCGGAATCCGCTTGCCAAGGCCGGCGTTCAGTGACAGCTGGGTCGCCGTCGTGCTGGACGAGCCGCTGGTGCCGCTATTGTCGATCGCCATGCCGAGACCACCCGTCGCGTACAGACCCTTATGCGAGGTGGATTTCCCGAGGCGGTAGATCACGTTCAGGTCGGGATTGAACTGCAGGTCGTGGCGACCAAAGCCCGACTGCCAGTTCAGCGAGAACCGGGGCTCAAACGAAAGCGGCCCCTTGGCCAGAAAACCCCACCGTACATCGACGGGCGTCCCGATTCCCATGCCACTGCAGTCTGCAGCGCAACCGCTGCCGATGTGGCTATACGCAGCGCCCAGGTCGACGCCGATTTCGTTCTTCGGGGCACTCGAAGCCGGCTGACGGCCACGCTGTGCAAGCGCCAAGTGCGGGAGCGCCAGCAGCGCGACGGCCGCTACCACACCACTCGTGAGCTTCCGCATAACAACCTCCAATTGGGGTGAGAAAGCGTCCCATCTTTAAAAACGACCTGATTTTCTGTCAAATCGGAGCCGTGCGAGACGCGAACGGCCCGTCAGCTAAGTGCTGGCGGGCCGTCGGTTACAATCGACCTCGTGATGCGGCTCACGCCGCCATGGGTCGCTTATTTGCCGAAGCTCAACCCCACCGTGACCGGTAGGAAGTTCGTCG
>DATBFV010000128.1:0-7707 GCA_036558345.1 Gemmatimonadales bacterium
CACCTGGACCTGGCGGTATCGCGGCTGAGCGCGCATTCTCTCCCTCCCCTCGTACGGAGCGATGCGATGCGTCCGAATTATCTCGTCATCCTATTGACCGTCGCGGTTGCCTGTAAGCCGGCCGACACATCGGCCAGCGCGAAGCAGGCCATCGATGCCGCCAACGCCCAGTGGCCACGGCTCACGAGCACCGGCCACGCCGACTCGATCGCCGAGTTCTATGCAGCCGATGCGGTGATCATGCCGCCGAACATGGCGACCATGAAAGGCAAGGACGCCATCAAAACGTTCTTTGCGACGATGAACACGATGGACCCCAAGCCTACGCTGACGCTGCGCGCCGAAGCGGTGCATGCGGTGGGCGGTTTTGCGATGGAACGGGGCCGCTGGAATTGGACCTTCCCTGCCGGCGCGAAACCCCCGGCCGGAATGCCCGCGGCGGACTCTGGTAAGTACGTCGTGCATTGGATGCAAGAGAACGGAAAATGGCTTATGGTCGACGACATCTGGAACAGCGACACGCCGCTGCCGATGGCAGCTGGCGCACCCCCACCGCCACCCGCGCGCCGGAGTCGCTAGCGACTGCCTACTCCGGATGCGCGAGTGGTTTGCCGTCCGGTCCCACCTGGACCTCCGACCGCTTGGTGCCGTTGCGCACGTGCGCTTCGTACGCGACCAGCGCGCCGCGCTTGGTGAGTGACTCGACCTTTGTGATCTGCCCGGAGCCGGCGCCGTGCTGCAGACCCGTGCGGACGGCTTCCGGCAGCGAGTCGAATGGCACCTCCGTTTCGATCTCGAGCACGGTGCCTGCGCTGTCCATCGTGACGTCGCGGCCGCGACCATGGAGCGTCATTGCGACTTCGTACACGGTCCGGCCTTCCTCCTTCTCGGTCGAGTAGCCGTGCACCGTCGCGCCACGGCTCTGCTCGTCGGCCGCCCGCTGCACCGCCGCGGGCAGCTCGGAGTGTTTCACCGTTCGTTCCTGGGCAGAGACCTGTGATCTGAACACAATCAGAAGAAGCAGCGCGACCGCGAGTGTTTCGATCTGCATTGGGCTCCCTTGTGGTTTGTCGAGATTATCCGTCTAATCTAGCCCGTCCGTCCAGCCTGGAGACTTCCTTGAGACATCATCCGAACCGATTCGTAAACGCGACGGTGTTGGCGCTCGCGGCGGTCGTCGTACCCGCGCACGCCCAGTCCTATCACGTCGCGAGGACCTTCACGCTCGGCGGCGACGGCGGGTGGGACTATGTCGCCCTCGACACGGTGGGACACCGGCTGTTTGTCGCGCGACAGGACCGCGTGATGGTGATAGACCCGGCCAGCGGCAAGTTGCTCGCGGAGATCCCGGGCCTGAATCGGGCGCACGGCGTCGCGTTCAGCTACGCGACGGGAAAGGGCTTTGCGACCTCGGGCGGCGACAGCAGCGTCGTCGTCTTCGATCTGAAGACGCTGCAGGTACTGGGGCGGACCGTCGCAGCCGTCGATGCCGATGCCGTGCTGTTCGATCCCGCCACCAAACACATCTTCACCTTTAATGGCGATGCCGGCTCGTCGAGTGTCATCGACGCGGCCAGCGGCCGGAGCATCGGGAGCGTCGATCTGGGCGGCAAGCCGGAGTTCGGCGTGAGCACCGGCACCGGCATGCTGTTCGCCAATATCGAGGATTCGAGCGAGGTCGTGGAGATCGACGCGGCGGCGATGAAAGTCACGCGGCGCTGGAAGCTCGCGCCCTGCGAGTCACCCACGGGGCTGGCCATCGACCGGGCGCACGGCGTCCTGTTCAGCGGCTGCCGCAGCGGCGTGATGGCGATCTCGGACGCGAACACCGGCAAGCTGATCACGACGGTGCCGATCGGCCAGGGTGTGGACGCGGCCCGGTTCGATCCCGCGACGCAGCTGGCGTTCGCCTCGAACGGCGAGGGCTCGATCACCGTGATTCACGAGGATGCGCCGGACAAGTTCACGGTAGTGGGCACCGTACCGACCAAGCGCGGCGCGCGCACCATGGAGCTCGACCTCAAGACGCACCGGATTTTTACAGTGACTGCGGACTTCGGCCCGCCGCCAGCGCCCACGCCGGATCGGCCACGCCCGCGGCCACCGGTGCTGCCCGGGACGTTTGCGCTGCTGGAGCTCGATCCCTAGGCTACGCGCTCTTCTTGGTCGGACGCTCTTCCGAGCGCCGTTCTTCGCGCAGCTGAGTCACAGCGGTGCGCACCTTGTCCGTGATCTCCCGCTCCGACCGCAGTGACGCGATCACCGTTTCGGCTTGCTTCGTGTGGAACTCGAGCGCACTCGCTTGCGTGACCGCCTGGTCGAGCAACGCCTTCTGACCCGACAGACGCTCCAGCCCGGCCTGCACGTCGGCGAGCAGCGCTTCAGCGCGCGCGAGCCGCTCTTCGGCCTGCTCCACCTGCCGCTTGCGGTGATCGAGCGTGTTCGCCGCATCGTGAACGTGCGTCACCATGCTCAGCACGGTCTCGAGCATCGACCGCGTTTGGCCGACCTCCTCGCGCGCGTTGGCAATCGAGCGCACGTCGTCGGTCGTCTTCTCGGCGACCTCATACAGGCGATGCATGTCCGCCTGCATCGCATCGATGGTGGCCTGCCGCTGGGACATCTGCTCGAGCGCGCGCGTCAGCTGCGATTCCACCGCCTCCCACTTGGCGAGCCGCTCCTCGAATTGCGCCATGCGCTTCTGCGCAAAGCGCAAGCCGCCGGCCCGATTGTCCAGCTCGTCGATCGTCGCCGTCAACTCGAGCAAGCGGTTGCCCGCCGTCGTGACCGCGGTGCCCAGCTGTGACGAACGTTCCTCGAGCTGCTGGGCGGCAGTAGCCGCCTGCTCCCGCAGCTCGGCCACCCGGTCGAGATGCTCCGTCGCCTTGTCGAGCGCCGACTGCTTCAGCTCGAGCTCCTGCCCCAGCGCACGCGTGCGCTCGGCGAGGCCCTCGATATTGTGCGCGCGGGACTCGAGTGCCGTGACGCTGGCCTGCACTTCATCCGCGCGCCGCTCCGCACGCTCGACCGTGGCTACCGCGGCCGGCACGAGCTTCTCGATGCGGGCGGCTTCGTCGGCGCGCGCCGTGAGCGAGGTGAAGCGCTCGTCAGCGCCCTGCATGCGGGTGAGTAGCTCACGGCTGCGCTCGTCGAGCTGGGTGCCGAGGGTCGTGAGCTCGGACAGGCGCTTATTGAGGTCATCGACCATCCGGCTGCGCGCCTCGATCTGCCCCATCGCCTGCGACAACCGGCCGGCGTCCCCCCGCACGGCCTCAACACTCGGCTTGAGCGCCTCGATCTCAGCCAGCTCCTTGCGCAGACCGCTGATCTGCTCGGTCACGCCGGAGAGCCAGGCCTTGGTCGCAGCTTGCTGCTCGAGCACGCGCGCCATCTCATCGGCCGCCCCTTCGACGTGCTCCAGGGCGCCCCGGACCGACTCGTGTGTGCCCCTGAGCATTGCGACGTCTTCCAAGGCCGCCTTGACGCCCGGGTGCGATTTCTCGAGCTTCGCGACCCGCTGCTCCATCTCTTCTATCGTATTCCCCAAGCGGCCGGCGCTCGCCTCCATCACGCGCACGCGCTCGGCCTGCGAGCCCAGCAGCGCGACATTCTCCGCGATGCCCTCGAGCTGCGTGACGAGGCCTTCGGCCTTGGAGTTCACGTCGGTGATGGCGCGGCTCGACTCCTCGAAATGCTTGAACCGTCCTTCCATGGCGGTGAGGCCGTTGCGCATGTCGACGATGCGCTGGCCGACGGCATCGAGCCCTTGATTCTCGAGCTCGAAACGCTTCACGGCCCGCTGTACCTCATCGCGCAATGCCGCGAGGCGCGCGCGCAGCTCGTCGTCAGCCTGCTTCACCGCGGCGTGATTGGCGGTGATCTCGGTGGTGCGCTCGAGCACCTCGGCATGCATGTCCTTCAAGTCGCCAACTTTCGACTCGAGGTCGCGCAGCCCTTTGGCGCTCTCCTCGTGGCGACGGATCTTGGCATCGACATCTTTCATCAGCTCGTGGAGCTGGCCGACTCCGGCGCTCGCGCGCTCGATGACGTCGCGTTGCTGCTCGAGCGCGGTCACCTTTTGTGTGACCGTCTCCGCCAGAGCCTTGAGCGTGGTGAGCTGGCGCTTGGTCTGTACGGCCTCGGCAGCCGCGGCGGAGAGATCCTGGAGCGTCTGACCCACGCTCGCGGCGCGCGACTCCGTTTCGGCAACGCTGCGCTGCGAACTGCTCTGTCGCTCCTCGAACGCCCCAAAGCGCGTGGCAATCGCCTCGCTCGAACGCCGCAGCTCCTCTTGGCGCGCGCGAACCTGATCGAAACCCTGCGTCAACTCGCGCACCGCGCCACCGAGGGTGTCGGCATCCATCCGCAGGGCCTTGAAGCCGCCGCCCAGCTCGAGGAAGCCGGCGACGTCGTTCTTCAGCGCCAGCGCCTGCTCCAGCACGCCGCGCAGCTCGTCGATTTCCGAACGAAGCTGCTTGGCGTTTGCGGAGTTCTCGTCGAGCTGCTTTTCCGTGCGGCTCTGCGTCTTGGAAACGTTTTCGGTTTGCGCGTCGAGGGTCTGGAGCACCGGCACCAGGCGCTCCAGCGCCTTGATGCGCGTCTGCAGCTCGGCAATCACTTTCTGCGCTTCGGTGAGCGGCTGCATCAATTGGCTCAGATGCTGGCCGGACTCACGGGCGTTGTTGGTCAGGGTTTCGAACGCGACGCGCTCACGCTTCATGTCGGCGAGAATCGCGCGCAGCTCGGCGGGTAACTGCTCAGGCGTCGTATCGCGCCCAAAAATATTCCAGGCCATAGGTCAGCCCCCTCTTCTGGAGGGGCTCCAGGACGGGTGTGGCACTGTGGACGGAGCAGTGCGGGACGGAGGGCGCGTTCCCGTCCGGGGACTGCGATAGTGCCGGGTGCCAATGTAGGAAGCGACCTGCAAAGCGCAAAATGACGGGCCTCACGGGTCAGGCGGGACGCCCGAAGTCATGTCTTCGCCGAACCTTACATGCGTTGTCGGATAACGCTGACGCGCTTGTGAGCTGCCGTGCGGAAGGAAAGCCGAGTCTGTTTATCGGGATTCAACGACGCAAGGCTTCCGTTCGTATCGACTACGCTGCACGATTCAGCACTCACCCACACCGATTAGAGGACCGTCATGTTTCAGCGCCTGTGGGCGGCCGTCGCCGTCCTCGCCGTCGTGGCAACACCGCTCGCTTCTCAGAATCCCCCTGCACCGCCACCAACGCCAAGTCTTCCCCGTCCGCAGCAGCAGCCGCCCAAAGCCACCGTGACAACGGGCGTCCAGAGCAGTGGCGGCGGAATCACACTCGATTCGACGCTGCTCGCCGGCTTCCGCTGGCGCAACATTGGGCCCGCGAACATGGCCGGGCGCGTGTCGAGCGTCACCGGAATTCCGAGCCCCTCGAAGACGTTCTTCGTCGCGGCCGCCGCGGGCGGCATCTGGAAGACGACCAACGCGGGCACGACGTTCCGGCCGGTATTCGACAACGAGAAATGCGTGGCGATGGGCGAGGTGGCAATCGCTCCGTCCGACACGATGCAGGTGTGGGCGGGAACCGGCGAGGAGGACTCTCGCAACACAATATCGCCCGGCTGTGGAATCTTCAAATCGACCGATGGCGGGCTCACCTGGACGCGCATGGGACTCGAGAAGTCCGGCGCCATCGGCCGCATCGTCGTCGATCCGAAGGATCCCAACATCGTCTACGTCGCGGCGCTCGGCCAAGCCTGGTCGGCGAATCCCGAACGCGGACTCTATAAGACGACCGATGGCGGCAAGACGTGGCAGCTCGTGAAGTTCATCTCGCCGCAGGCAGGTTTCATCGATGTCGCGATGGATCCAGCGAATTCCCAAGTGCTGTTCGCGGCGAGCTGGCAGCGCGTGCGCGGGCCCTACTTCCTGAATAGCGGCGGACCCGGGAGCGGGCTGTGGAAGACGACCGACGCCGGCAAGACGTGGACCGAAGTGAAGGGCGGAGGCCTTCCGGAAACAACGAAGGGCCGTATCGGCATCGCCATCGCGCCGTCCAATCCGAAGGTGATCTACCTGATGGTCGAGGCCGACACGACGGCAAATCCGAAGCCCGCCGCCGGCAAAGCGGCACAGACCCGGCCGTCCGGTCTCTATCGCTCGCAGGACGGCGGCGCGACGTGGGAGAAAATGAACGGCATCAACGTGCGTCCCTTCTACTATTCACAGGTCCGCGTCGATCCCAGGGACCCCAATCGCGTTTATTTCTCCTCGACGCCGCTCAATTACTCCAACGACGGCGGCAAGACGGTCGGCAATACCACCGTCGGGATTCACGTCGATCACCACGCCATGTGGATCGATCCGAACGATCCCAATCACATCATCGTCGGCAACGACGGCGGCGTGGCGCAGACGTGGGACAAGGGCGGCAACTGGGACTTCTTGAACAGCTTCCCGATCGGCCAGCCCTACATCGTCAGCTACGACATGGCCTTTCCTTATAATGTGTGCGCGGGCTTCCAGGACAACGGCTCGTGGTGCGGCCCGTCGCGGCGGCGCCAGGGCGATCTGACCAACGCCGACTGGACCACCGTGGGCGGCGGCGACGGCTTCTACACGGCGCAGGATCCGACCGACCCGAACGCGATCTACGTCGAGTCGCAGGGCGGCAACATGTCGCGCCTCAACTTCGCGACCGGCGACCGCGTGGCCTTGCAGAAGCCGAACTGGCGGCCGCGGTACACGCTCTACGAGGATTCGATCGTCATCGAGCGGCCCGATACAACCAAGCCCGAGACGGCGGCGCAGCGGAAACGGATCGCGGACCTGCGCCAGCGCCAGAAGGTCGATTCGAACGACATCGATCTGCGCTGGAACTGGAACACGCCGTTCCTGATCTCGGCGCACAACCCCGAGATCTTCTACGCCGGCGCCAACAAGGTGATGAAGTCGACCAAGCGCGGCGAAGACCTCTATCCGATTTCGCCCGATCTCACGACCAAGGACTCGATGAAGATCCGCGTGAGCACGCGCACCACGGGTGGCGTCACGCCCGACGTGACGGGCGCCGAGACGTTCTGCACGATTGTGTCGCTGGCGGAGTCGCCGATCCGGCCGGGCCTGCTCTACGCCGGCACGGACGACGGCAAGGTCTGGCTCACGCGGAACGACGGTGGCAGCTGGGAAGAGTTGACCGGCAGGTTCCCCGGCGTGCCCGCGGGGACGTACGTCAGCCGCATCGAGCCATCGCGCTTCGACTCGGCGACGTTCTACATCACGTTCGACAATCACCGCAATGGCGATTACGCCCCGTACGTCTACGTCACGACGGACTTCGGGAAGTCGTTCCGCTCGATCGCGAACAACCTGCCGAAAGGCGATGACGGACCGGGCTACGTACACGTGATCCGGGAGGACGTAGCGAACCGCAATCTGCTCTTTGTGGGGACCGATGTCGGTGCCTACGTCTCGTTCAACCGGGGCGGCGCGTGGCAGCGCTTCATGACCGGCCTCCCCACGGTGCCGGTCCACGACCTCAAGATTCATCCGCGGGACCGTGACCTGATCGCGGCGACGCACGGCCGAGCCCTCTGGATCGTGAACATCGCCCCGCTCGAGCAGCTCAATGACAGCGCGATTGCCGCCGATGCCTATCTCTTCCAGCCGACGACGGCCTATCAGTACGGCCAGTCGCCGCTCGGCGGCGGCAGCATCGGCCAGAAGTC
>DATBFV010000129.1:0-38593 GCA_036558345.1 Gemmatimonadales bacterium
TAGCGCAGTCGGTCGAGCGAGATATCGAGCAGCGTGACGTGGGCGCCCAACCCCGCCGCCATCTTGGCGGCGTTCGTCCCCACCACACCGCCGCCGAGAATGAGCACCTCGGCCGGCAACACGCCCGGCACGCCGCCGAGCAAAATGCCGTAACCGCCGAACACCTTCTCGAGATACTTCGCCCCCTCCTGTACCGCCATGCGCCCCGCCACTTCACTCATCGGCGTGAGCAGCGGCAACTCCTTGCTCGGCAGCTCCACCGTCTCATACGCGATTGCAATGCAGCCCGATTTGATCACCGCTTTGGTGAGCGGCTCTGACGCGGCGAAGTGGAAATACGTGAAGACCACCTGCCCTTTGCGGAGCTTCGGCCACTCCGGCTCGATCGGCTCCTTCACCTTCATGATCATCTCGGCCTTGGACCATACGGCATCGGCATTCGGCGCGATCTGCGCGCCGGCCGCGCGATATGCGTCGTCGCTGAACCCCGAGCCGAGCCCGGCACCCTGTTCGACGAGCACGGCATGGCCATCGCCCGCGAGCGACTCGGCGCCCGCCGGCACCAAGGCCACGCGGTGCTCGGCCGTCTTGATCTCTTTCGGAACGCCGACGATCATGGTTTGGGCCCCAGTGACACGACAGTCTGTCGCTCCGGCGCGAAAAACTCGGCCGCGAGCTCGGAGATTTGGTCCTCGGTCAATGCCTCGACCGTCTTCAGCACCTCGTCCAGGCTGCGATACGACTCGCCGTACACCGCCGTACTCGCCAAACGATACATCCTGGACGTGGGGCTCTCCAGCGACAACATGAGCTGGCCCAACGTCTGCTGCTTCGCGTCCTCCAGAGCCGAGCCCTTGAGACCCTCCGCCGCCATGCGTCCGAACTCGCCGCGAATTGCCTCGATCGCCTTCTCGGCGCGCGCGGGCTGCGTACCCACATAGACGCCGTTCATGCCGACCGCGCGATAGAATGAGGTGAAGCTGTAGATCGCGTAGGCAAGTCCCAACTCCTCACGAATCCGCTGAAACAGGCGGCTCGACATCCCGCCGCCGAACACATTGGCCAGCACGAGCAGGCCGTACTTGCGCCGATCGGCATACGGAATGGTGTCGGTGGCAAACACGACGTGCGTCTGCGCGGTGTCCTTCTCAACACTGCGGCGCACGCTGCGCACCGCCGGCGGGACCGGTGGCACGGGCGGAGGTGTGGCGGTCACGCCGTCCTGAAACCACCCCTGCTTTTCAACCTCACGCAACAAGTCCTCATGCTTGAGATTGCCGGCCGCGGCAATGACACAGTTTCCTGGAAAGTATGCCTGGCCATGCAGGTGTTTGAGGTCATCCGTCGAGAGCGCGCCGACGGTCTCCTTGGTGCCGAGGATCTGGAAGCCGTAGGGATGACTCGGCCACAGCGTCTCGTAGGTGAGATCGAAGACTTCATCGTCCGGCGTGTCCTCGACCGTGCTGATCTCCTCGAGCACCACCTGGCGCTCGAGCGAGAGATCGGAGTCGCGGAGCAGCGGCGTGCGCACGATGTCGGTGATGACGTCGAGCGCGCGCGGCAGGTCGGCATCGAGCACGCGCGCGTGATAGGCGGTGGAATCGCGGGAGGTGTAGGCATCGAGCGAGCCGCCGCGCGATTCGAGCGAGAGCGCGATCTCCTGCGCCGTGCGCCGCTGGGTGCCCTTGAACACCATGTGCTCGAGCAGGTGCGACACGCCCATCTTCGGCCGCAGCTCGTGCGCGCTCGCCGTGCGCACCCACACGCCGATCGCCACCGATCGCACGTTGGGCTCGCGCTCGCTCAGCACGGTCACGCCGTTGGGCGCGGCCGTGCGGTGAATTTCCCGGTCCAGGCGGACCGTCTCTAGCGCTCTAATAGAGCTTTCCGCGACAACCGCATGCGGCCGCGTTCGTCCACCTCGAGCAGCTTCACCTTGAGGTGATCGCCCTTCTTGACCACGTCCTCGGTCTTCTCGGTGCGGCCGTGCTGCAGCTCGGAAATGTGCAGCAGCCCCTCGACGCCGGGGATGATCTCGACGAACGCGCCGAACGCGGTCGTGCTCTTCACCACGCCCTCGTACACCTTGCCCACCTCGGGCTCCTGCACGATGCCCGACACCATGTCGCGCGCGCGCTCGGCTGCCTCGCCGACGCCGGCGATCGTGACGAGCCCCGAGTCGTCCACGTTGATCTCGGCGCCCGTCTGCTCCTGGATGCCGCGGATCGTCTTGCCCTTGGGACCGATCAGGTCGCCGATCTTGTCGGGCCGGATCTGCACCGTGATGATGCGCGGCGCGTACTTGGATAGCTGCGAGCGGGGGTGCGCCATCGCCTGCTGCATGATGTCGAGAATGTGAATCCGCGCCGTGCGCGCCTTGCCGAGCGCCTCTCCGATGACGCGGAAGTCCAGTTTCGTAATTTTGATGTCCATCTGAATCGACGTCACACCGTCGCGCGTGCCGGCGACCTTGAAGTCCATGTCGCCGAGATGGTCTTCGGTGCCGAGAATGTCGGTGAGGATTGCGGTGCGGCGGCCGTCGGTGATGAGCCCCATCGCGACGCCGGCACACGCGGACTTGACCGGGACGCCCGCATCGAATAGCGCGAGCGAGCCGCTGCACACCGTCGCCATCGACGAGGAGCCGTTCGACTCGAGGATCTCCGACACGACGCGGATCGTGTACGGGAACTGCTCGTACGGCGGCAACACCGCCTGCAGCGCCCGCTCGGCGAGCGCGCCGTGGCCGATCTCGCGTCGCGACGTGCCGCGCACCGGCTTCACTTCGCCCGTCGAGAAGGGCGGGAAGTTGTAGTGCAGCATGAACGACTTCGTTGTCTCCTGCGCCACGTCGATCGAGTCGATCCGCTGCTCGTCGTCGGTGGTCCCCAGCGTCACCGTGGCAAGCGCCTGCGTCTGGCCGCGCGTGAATAGCGCCGAGCCGTGCGCGCGCGGCAGCCAGCCCACCTCGCAGGTGATCGGGCGGACGGTGTCGAGATCGCGACCATCCACCCGCTCGCCCGCGGTCAACACGCGGTCGCGCATGGTGTCGTACTCGATTGCCTCGATCAGCTCCACGATGTCCCGGGCGTTGTTGGGGAATTCCTCCGCCAGCTGCTCGGAGATCGTGGACTTGATCGCGGCGAGCGCCTGCGTGCGCTCCGCCTTGACCGCCAGCGTGAGGGCTTCTTCGACTTTCCCTTCCGCCAATTCCTTCACCCGCGCGACGAGGTCAGCGGGAGGCTCGGTTTTCACCCACTCCATCTTGGGCTGCGCGACCGCTTCGACGACCTGATCGCTCACCTCGAGCAGCTCCTTGATGCCCTTATGCGCCACTTCGAGACCCTTCACGATCTCGGCTTCAGTCAGCTCGAGTGCGCCGCCCTCGACCATGACAATGCTGTCTTCACTTCCCGACACGGTGAGATCAACGTCGGAAAACTCGAGCTGCTGAAAGGTCGGATTGAGAATCCACGCCCCTTCGACCCGGCCGACACGCACCGCGGCGATCGGGCCGTTCCAGGGCACTCGCGAAATCGAGAGCGCCGTCGACGCGGCAACAACACCGAGGACATCCGCATCATTCTCCTGATCCGCGGACAGCACATAGACAAAGACCTGCACTTCGTTCTTGAAGCCCTCGGGAAACAGCGGCCGCACCGAGCGGTCGATGACGCGGGCCGACGTGATTTCCTCGTCGGAGGGCCGGCCTTCGCGCTTCAAAAAGCCGCCGGGGATCTTACCGGCGGCGTAGGCTTTCTCGCGATATTCGACGGTCAGAGGGAAGTACGGCAGGTTCGCCTGAGTGTCGGAGACGGTCACGGTGGCGAGCACCGCCGTCTCACCAAACTGTACCAGACATGATCCCGCTGCCTGCTTGGCCAGCCGGCCTGACTCGATCTTGAGGGTGCGGCCGGCGAAGTTCGTTTCTACGCGCTTCACTGCATTGCCTGTCTAGAGCACTTGAAAATGTGCCGGAGGTCCCGGTGCTCTCGCCGGGACGCCCAGCACGACGCCTTGTGACACTTAGTGTCGGAGACCGAGCTCGTCGATGAGCTGCCGGTACTTCGCGAGATCGGTGCGCTTCAAGTACTCCAGCAGGCGACGGCGGCGGTGCACCATGCGCAGCAGGCCGCGTTGCCCGTGGAAGTCCTTCGCGTGGACCCGGAAGTGCTCGGTGAGGCTGTTGATGCGCTCGGTGAGCAGCGCGACCTGGACCCGGGGCGATCCCGTGTCCGTCTCGTGCTGCCCGTACTTCCTGACCGGCGTCGTCTTGTCGTACATCGTCCCTGTTCCCTAATCGTTGGAAGCGCCGTAGGTTAACGACCCTACCCGCGATTGTAAAGGCGTCGTGACGAACGCTGCCACGGACCTGGTTGGTCAGACCCTGGGCCCCTACACGCTCGAGCGCCTCCTCGGCCAAGGGGGGTTCGCCTGGGCCTTCGTCGGTCGCGAGGCCGATGGCACCCCGGTCGCAATCAAGGTCCTGAAGCCCCGCTACGCCGGCGACGCCCAGTTCGAGAGCCGGTTCCGCAACGAGAGCGAAACCGCCGCCAAGCTCGAGCACCCCAACATCATTCGGATTCGCTCGGTCGCAAAGAGCGGCGAGCACGTCTACTTCGCCATGGACCTCTGCGCCGACAGCCTGGGCGCCCGCATCGCGCGTGAGGGGCCGCTGGCCGAGGCCGACATCGTCCGTCTCGCGCGCGACATCACGGCCGCGCTCGAGTTCGCGCACCAGCAGGGCGTCATCCATCGCGATCTGAAGCCCGACAACGTCCTGCTCCGCTCCGACGGCAGCGCCGTACTGACCGATTTCGGGATCGCACGCGCGGTCTCGGGCTACACCGCGTCCACCGGCGTGAACATGACGATCGGTACGCCGCAGTACCTCTCCCCCGAGCAGGCCCAGGGCCGTCCGCTCGATCAGCGCGTGGACTTCTACGCCCTCGGCGTCACGCTGTACAAGGCCGCGACCGGCGACGTGCCATTCAGCTCGAATGACTGGTTCGAGCTCGCGCGCATGCACGTGGAGGACCCGCCGCCCTCGCTCCGCAAGAAGCGCCCCGAAATCTCGAAGCGCTTCGAGCGCGTGGTGCTCAAGTGTCTCGCCAAGCACCCCGACGACCGCTACGCCAACGCCGCCGAGCTGCGCGCCGACCTCGCAGGGATCGAGCAAAGGCTGCGGCCCACGGTCAATATCGACACCGCGCCACCCGGCACATGGCAGCGGGAGGCTTTGACGGATCCGTCTGGAAAACGGCGGACCTGGTTGATTCTCGCCGGAGCTGGGATTGGACTGCTGCTGCTGATTGGGCTGGTCGTGAAGCTTATGCGCTGAAGACCTTCTTGATGGCCTGGACGATCCTGGTGAAAAACCCGAGAGTGGGGAGTGGGGAGTGGTTCGTTTCGGTGCCGCTGATACGAGCGGCCGCTTGTCTCAAAGCAGGTTCCCACTGTCTCGGAAACGGCCGTTCTGCCAGTCGAACTGCAAATCCCGGTTTCTCAGTGCTCGCCGACAATTCCACGATGCCCGGATGCGCCCGCTCGATTACGTCCATCACCGGACGCAACCACTCCCCACTCCCCACTCCCTCGTAGTAGGCAGTTGCCACGGCACTCACTAGCTGCGCCGGCGGCACTCGCCCGGCGAGATAGTCCGCCAGGAGAGAGTTAACGGACGTTGCGGATGACGTCATTGGAAATCGCGATGACCATGATCGCGAGCACGATCAACATGCCCACCTGCGTGAGCCTGAGCCGGAGCTGCGGGGATAGCGGACGGCGCCGGATCGCCTCGGCGATGAGAAACATCGCGTGGCCGCCGTCGAGCACGGGAATCGGCAACAGGTTCAAGACGGCGAGACTGACCGAGAAGAAGGCGATGAACTGGAGGAACCAGTCGATGCCCAGGCGCAACGCCTGACCCGACATCTGCGCGATGGCAATCGGCCCGCCCAGCTCCTTGGCTGACGCCTGGCCGGTGACGAAGCGCTTCACCGAGATCACGACCGCCACGATTTGCCCGGCGGTCAGCCGCACGCCGATCCCGAACGCCGCCAGGACCGGCACACGCATCCGCACGACCGGCGGATTGGCATATGCGCCGATCAGTCCGAACTTCTGGCCTGCTGAGTCGTTCTCCTCCGGCGTGACGGTGAGGTGCACGAGACTGTCGCCGCGCAGCACCGTCAGCTGGAGCGGCTTGCCGGGATTCGCACGAATCCGGCGCGTCATATCGGTCCACGATTCGATCGTGTCCGTGCCGATCCGTACGACGACGTCGCCACCCTTGAGGCCCGCCTTGTGCGCCGGCTGGCCGAGATTGACGGGCCCGATCCGCGCCGGGAAGAGCTGTACGATCGAGCGCGCCACCTCATTGCGCACCGCCGTGTCATGCGGCAGTCGCACAACGATCGGCTCGTCGCGCCCGGCGATGCGAAACGAGAGCCGCTCCGGCCCCTCGAGGATCTTCTCTTCGAGATCATCCCACGTCTTCAGTGAGTCGCCGTTGACATGCGTGATGCGATCGCCGCGATGCAGTGCGGCAAGCGGCTCGGCCTCCTTGGGCAGGCGCGCCGTCCGGATCGAGTCGATCGGCGTCATCGCCGCGCGCGGCGCTCCCGCAATCGCCACGAGTCCCGTGTAGATGACGAACGCCAGGACCAGATTCATCGTCACGCCGGCGAGGATCACCGCCATCCGCGCTGGAAGCGGCTTCTTGTCGAACGCCCGTGCGGGATCGATCGGCACCGATGCCTTGCCGCCTTCCAGTTCGCCGACCATCCCCTCGTCTTCCAGCCCCGCCATCTTCACGTAGCCGCCGAGCGGGATCCACGAGATCCAGTACTCGGTTTCACCGCGCTGCCATTGAATCACCGGCCGGCCAAAACCGAGCGAGAACCGCAACACCTGGATGCCGACCACCTTGGCGACGATGAAGTGGCCGAACTCGTGCACCGAGATCAGCACGCCCAGCACGATGATGAGCGCGACCAACGTCAGGAGCATGCGGCCTCCTGCGCGATACGCCGCGCGTCGGCGTCCGCGGCCAACACGCTGTCCAGCGAAGTCGCGTCCCCACGATGCGCGTCTTCCCGCACGACGCGTTCGATGATTTCCGCGATCCGCCCAAACGTGATCTTTTCCTCGAGGAACAGCTGCACGGCAACCTCGTTGGCCGCGTTGAAGCGCGCGGGGGCCGTACCGCCCAGGCGGGCGGCTTCGCGACCGATCACATATGCCGGGAACCGATCCGGCTGGAGCGCCTCGAACGTGAGCGTGCCGGCCGCGACGGGATCGAAGCGGCGCACGCCCTGGTCGGGCACGCGGTCCGGATAGGTGAGCGCGTACAGGATCGGCAGCTCCATCGTGGGGAATCCTACCTGGGCGAGCACCGAGCCGTCTACGAACTCGGCAAAGCCGTGGATGACCGACTGCGGATGGATGACCACGTCGATCTGATCATAGCCAACGCCGAACAAGAAGTGCGCTTCGATGACTTCGAGCGCCTTGTTCACCAGCGTCGCCGAGTCCACCGTGATCTTCTTCCCCATCGTCCACGTCGGATGCTTGAGCGCCTCGGCCACCGTCGCCTTCGACACCCGCTCGGGTCCCCACGTGCGGAAGGGTCCGCCCGACGCCGTGAGAATCAGCCGCGCCAATTCCGTCGGCCGGCGCCCGGCCACGCATTGCAGCACGGCGCTGTGCTCGGAGTCCACCGGGACGATTTCGCCGCCGCCCTGCTTCGCCGCTTGCGCGACCAATTCGCCCGCCATCACCAGCGTCTCTTTGTTCGCGAGCGCGACGCGCTTCCCCGCGCGCAGCGCCGCGAGGGTGGCCTCGAGCCCCGCCGCACCGACGATGCCGTTGACCACAATCTTCACGTCGGGATGCGTCGCAGCCTCGACGAGGCAGTCGGGGCCTCGCCGTGCACCGCCGGGCACCACTCCCCACTCCCCACTCCCCCCATTCACCAAGCCTACGAATTCTGGTTTCCAATCCGCAGCCTGCTGGGCAAGCAGGTCCTTGTTCGAGTGCCCGGTGATCGCGACCACACGGAACCGTTCCCGTTGTCTCGCCAGCACCTGGAGAGTGGAACGGCCGATCGAGCCCGTCGAGCCGAGAATCGCGACGCCAACGCTCATATCACTCCGAACATGCGATACAATCCCGCCGCCGTGGGAATCACGAAGTAGAGCGAGTCGAGCCGGTCGAGAATCCCGCCGTGTCCCGGGATGAGATTCGAGGAATCTTTCAGCCCCGCTTCCCGCTTCAGCAGCGATTCCGCGATATCACCGACCTGTCCGACAATGGAGACCGCGAGGCCAAACAGCAACAGCTGGCCGTCCGTGAAGCTCCAGCCGCCCCAGCCCTGCCGGTTGAGCACGAATTTGCCGAACGCGAGCGCCGCGATGACGCCACCGAGGGTGCCGCCGATCGCACCGGCGTGGGTCTTTTTGGGCGAAAGCACGGGCGCAAGCTTGGGTCCGCCGATCGCCGACCCTGCCGCCATCGCCGCGGTGTCGCAGATCCACGTGATCACGAGCGGGAATAGCGTCAGCAGTACGAACGGAAGCGGACGCGTTGCCGCCGGCGTGGCGTGCCGGATCGCGATGAGGAACGCGATCATCCCCGAAGCATACAGGCATCCGAACATGGTGACCGCCACGCTCGTGAGCGGCCGGCCGGCGGGCCCACGGCGCGCCATCGCGATCGCGAGCGCCAGCATCAGCCAGACCGCGCCCAGATAAATCGCCGGCTCGGCAAAGTGCGTCTCCGAGCCTTTTGCCCAGTATGCGAGCAGCGGAATCGCCGCGGCGGCGAGAAAGCCGGTACGCTCGAGCGGCTCGACGCCCTGGCGCCGTCCCAGATCGTAGATCTCGTGCGCGCCGAGTACGCCGAGCAACGCGAGCATCGCCGCGAGCACCCAGCCGCCGAGCCAGATGATGCCGATGACGAGCGGTATGGCGATCACTGCCACCGTAATGCGCTGCAGCAGATTTTTGGATGGCATCAGGAGGCAGAGACTTTGCCGAACCGCCGCTCGCGGTGCTGATAGTCGAGGATGGCGTCGCGCAGCGTGCGGCGGTTGAAATCCGGCCACAGCACCGGCGTGATGTACAGCTCGGTATAGGCGAGCTGCCACAGCAGAAAGTTCGAGAGCCGTTGCTCACCGGACGTGCGAATCAAGAGATCCGGATCGCCCCAGGGCGCGGTGTACAGCTTGGCGCGAATCGCGTCTTCATCGATGTCCTCGAGCTTCTTCGTGCCCTTGAGCACTTCCTCGGCGAGCAGCCGCGCGGCGTGCGCGATCTCGCCGCGTGACGAGTACGAGATGCAGAGATTGAGATGGAGCTTGGTGCCGCTCGCCGTCTCGCGTTCCACGCGCTCGACCGCGGCGCGCCCGCCCGCCGTCAGCCGGCTCCGATCGCCGAGCACGTGGACCTGCACGCCCTGCCCCTTCAGCTCGGCGACTTCCCTGGCGATGTACTCTTCGAGCAGGTCCATCAGCGCCGAGATCTCGGGCGCCGGGCGGTTCCAGTTTTCCTCCGAAAACGCGAACAGCGTCAACACCTCGACGCCGGCTTCGAGCGCGCCTTCCACCGCCTCGCGCACTGCCTTCATGCCGGCCCGGTGTCCGAACGGCCGCGGCAAGCGGCGCTCCGCCGCCCAGCGACCGTTGCCATCCATGATGATCGCGATGTGACGCGGAATCACACTTCCATGATCTCCGCTTCTTTGGTCTTCACGGCGGCGTCGATCGCCTTCAAATGGTCGTCGTGCGCTTTCTGGACGTCTTTCTCCGCATGCTTCTGGTCGTCGGAGGAGACGTGCTCGGTCTTCTTGATCTTCGTGATCGTTTCCGTGCGCGCATGGCGGATCGCCACGCGGCCCTCTTCGGCGAACTTGTGCACGACTTTGACGAGCTCCTTGCGGCGCTCCTCGGTGAGCGGCGGCAGCGGAATGCGGATGATGTTGCCGTCATTCGACGGCGTGAGGCCGAGGTCGGACGCGAGGATTCCCTTCTCCACCGCCTTCATCAGGCTCTTATCCCACGGCTGTACGGTGAGGAGCTTGGGCTCGGGCGCGGCGACGCTCGCGACTTGCGTCAGCGGCATCTCGTTCCCGTAGGCTTCGACGCGCACGAGGTCGAGCAGCGACGTGGTCGCCTTGCCGGTGCGCACGGTCCCGAACTCGCGCTTCACCGCTTCGACCGCTTTGTCCATGAGCTGCTTGGCGTGCTTGAGGTGATCGGCTAAACCACCGCCGGAGGGGGGCGCAGGAGTCATTGGACGATCGTGCCGACGCGCTCACCGGCCAGCACTCTGGCCGTCGCGCCGGTCTGGTTGATGTTGAACACCACGATGGGAAGCTTGTTCTCTTTGCACAACCCGAAGGCGTTCGCATCCATCACGGCGTAGCCCTTCACGAGTGCTTCCTGAAACGTCAGCGTGGGAAGGAATTTGGCCGCGGGGTCCTGCTTGGGGTCCGCCGTGTACACGCCGTCCACATTGGTGGCCTTGAGAATCACCTGGGCTTCGATCTCGAGCGCGCGCAGCACGGCGGCGGTGTCGGTGGAGAAATAGGGATTGCCGGTGCCCCCCGCGAAGATCACCATCCGGCCCTTGTCGAGGTGGCGCACCGCGCGGCGCCGGATGTACGGCTCGGCCAACTCCTCCATGCGGATCGCCGTCATCACGCGCGTGTCCACGCCCTTCTTCTCCAGGATATCCTGGAGCGCGAGCGCGTTGATGATCGTGGCGAGCATCCCCATGTAATCGGCGGAGACGCGATCCATGCCCTGCGCGCTCGCGGCAGTGCCGCGCAGGATGTTGCCGCCGCCGACCACGAGGCCGAGCTGCACACCGGTCGCGGCGACGGACTTCAATTCATCCGACAGCCGCTCGATGACGCTGAAGTCGATACCGGAAGCTCGCCCACCCGCGAACGCCTCTCCCGAGAGTTTCAAGAGCGCGCGCTTGTAGGCGAGCTTTGGCATCAGTTTCCGCCCAATTCGAATCTGGCAAACCGCCGGACTTCGATCTTCTCGCCGGTTTTGCCCGAAAGTCCTTTGACCAGGTCGCCGACCGTCATCTTGTCGTCTTTCACGAACGGCTGCTCGAGCAGCACGTTCTCCTGGTAGAACTTCCTGAGCTTGCCCTCGATGATCTTCTCCTTCACCGCCTCGGGCTTCTTCTCCTCGGCCACTTGCGCCGTGTAGACGCGGCGCTCGCGCTCGATCACGTCCGCCGGCACATCCTCGACGCGCACCGCGATCGGCTTCGCCGACGTGACGTGCAGCGCGATGTCCTTGGCCAGCTGGCGGAACTCGGCCGTGTTCGCCACGAAGTCGGTCTCGGAGTTGAGCTCGACCATCGTCGCCACTCTGCCGTTGAAGTGGACGTAGACCTCGATCACGCCCTGGCCCGCGGCGCGATCCGAGCGCTTCTCAGCCCGTGCCGCGTACTTCACCCGGAGCAGCTCCTCGGCCTTCGCCATGTCGCCGCCCGCTTCTTCGAGCGCCTTCTTGCAATCCATCATTCCCGCGCCTGTCTTGGCGCGAAGCTCGGCAACCAGTTTTGCCGGGATCTCTTTCACTGTCGTCATATTCCTTTCACTTCCTCATAAAAACGCCGCCCTCGCGCCGTAAAGCCGGGGGCGGCGGTGGGTTGTTCATACTACGCGAATTGTATTACGACTCGCCTCCGGCTGCTGGCTGCGGAGGCTCTTCCGACTTGAGCCGGGCCGCGATCGCCTCGGGCTTGGGCCGGCGCTTGCGCCGCGTGGGCCGCTTCTTGCGATCACCCTCGACTTCGCCTTCGCCCGTCTCGGTCGAGTACGTCGTGCCCTCGCCTTCCTCGCTCGCAGCCGACTCGCGCAGCGGCATCTGGCGCCGCGCTTCGGCGATCACGTCCGAGATCGCGTTCGTGATCAAGGAGACCGCGCGAATCGCGTCGTCGTTGCCGGGGATCGGCACCGTGATCAGATCGGGATCGGCATTCGTGTCCACGATCGCCACGACCGGAATCCCCAGCTTGTTCGCCTCCGCCACCGCGATGCGCTCTTTCTTCGCGTCCACCACGAACAGCGCGCCCGGCAGCCGGCCGAGGTTCTTGATACCCGCGAGGTTCTTGTCGAGCTTCGAGCGCTCGCGGTCGAACAGCAGCTGCTCCTTCTTGGTGTAGTTCGTGAAGTCGCCGTCCGCCGCGCCCTGCTCGAGATCCTTCAGCCGTTTGATCTGCTTCTTGATCGTCTGGAAGTTCGTCAGCGTGCCGCCGAGCCAGCGCTCCGTGACATAGAACGCGCTGCAGCGCTTCGCTTCCGCTTCCAGAATGCCCTTGAGCTGCTTCTTGGTGCAGACAAAGAGAATCCCGTCGCCCTTCAGCACGACGTTGCGGAGCAGCTCCTGGGCCGACTCGAGCTGACGCATCGTCTTCTGCAAGTCGATGATGTAGATGCCGGAACGTTCGGCGAAGATGAATCGCCGCATCTTCGGATTCCAGCGGCGAGTCTGGTGGCCGAAATGGACACCCGCTTCCAACAATTCCTGCAACTGAGGCTGAGGCATTTACTCCCTTTCTTGGGTTGGGTCCGCCGCCGCCGTCATCTCTCAACCAACCCCGCAGGGACCCAGGTTGAAATCAGGCGACGTGAGTATTTGAAATCGCTTACCGCTTACTGAACTGGAAGCGCTTCCGCGCACCAGCGCGACCAGGCTTCTTGCGCTCCACGGCACGTGGATCGCGCGTGAGCAGCCCTTGCTCACGGAGCTTCTTGCGATGTCTGTCGTCAGCGAGCACGAGAGCCCGCGCGATGCCGAGCCGCATGGCGCCCGCCTGACCCGTCAGCCCGCCGCCAACCACGCGAGCCTTCACGTCGAACGCGCCGAGCGTGTCGGTCGCCGTGAACGGCTGCTGGATGTGCGACACGAGCGAGGGCCGCGGGAAGTAGTCGCCCAGCGTACGCCCGTTGATGCTCCACTTGCCCGAGCCCGGCGTCAGATACACGCGCGCGATGCCGAGTTTGCGGCGGCCGATCGCGTGCCAGCGCAGCTCCGGTGTTACGCCCGAGCTCATTTAACCTCCGCGAGCGGCTGCGGCTGCTGCGCCGCGTGCGGATGATTGGCGCCGGCGTATACCTTGAGCATCTGCTTCACGTGCTGGCGCGACAGCGTGGTCTTGGGCAGCATGCCCCAGACCGCCTTCTCGATCACGCGCTCGGGATGCTTGGCTCTAACTTTCGACACAGGCGTAAACCTTTCGTGCCCCATGTACCCGGTGTGCCGGAAGTAGCGCTTTTGCTCGTCCTTCCGACCCGTCAGCTGCACCTTCTCGGCGTTGATGACGATGACAAAGTCGCCGCCGTTCACGTGCGGCGTGAAGTTCGGCTTGTGCTTGCCGCGCAGAATTTGCGCGATGCGGCTCGCCAGGCGGCCGAGCGGCTTATCAGCCGCATCTACCAGCCACCAGCGACGCTCGACGTCCTCTTTCCGTAGCGAAAACGTTTTCATTGTTCTCAGGTTTTAGACAGACGCGAACTCTAACCGGGGTGTAACGATGTGTCAACTATGGGTTTGGCGATTTCAGCGTGACCAACTCGGCGCCCTTCTCGACCCGGTCCCCTGCTTTGACATGGACCCGTTCCACCACCCCCGGATGAGTCGCCCGCAGCTCGTTCTCCATTTTCATCGCCTCAACAACCACGACGCCCTCGCCAGCCTCGACCGCCTGCCCCTCGCGCACCTCGACCCGCACAACCAGCCCGGGCATTGGCGCCCTGATGACGCCCCCTACCGCCGCTTCCGGCCGCCTACCAGTCAGTGCCTCGATCTGCTTGGACCGGTCGTCCTGCACTTCCACCTCCACCCGCTCGCCCGCGGCACCGAGCGCCCAACGGCCGCCTTCGAGCTGCTGGCAGGCGACTGTCCAGGAGTCTTTGCCCAGCAGGAGGTGAGTGAGCGGCGTGCCGGGAATCGCGGCCGCGTGCGCTTCGAACTTTTCGCCGTCGATCGTGACGGAGCCACCGTCGACGTCGATGACGTAGGTTTTGGAGCGGATGGTGACGTGGTATCTCATCGGTTCCCACCCTGAAGGGTGGGCTCGGCCTTCACTGTCCTTAAGGACAGCGTTTGCCGAGCACACGCTTTAGCGTGTGAACGATTCACGCCGCCTCCAGGACGGCTACGGTTTCCACATGCGCCGTTTGCGGAAACAGATCAAACGCCCGCACCGCCGTCACCGTGTAATTCACGTTGAGTCTCGCCAAATCGCGGGCGAGCGTCGCCGGGTCGCACGAGATATACACGAGCTTCGCCACGGGCGCCGAGGTCAGTCGCAGCGACACATCCCAGTGCAGACCGCCGCGCGGGGGATTCACCACCACCGCGTGCGGCGGGGGCAGACTCGCCAGGATGTCCTCGGCGCGCGCGGCGATGAACCGCGCGGCCGGCAACCGCTCGCGGCCCCAGGTGACGGCCTTCTCATCGGCATCGACACTCACCACATTCGCGCCGCGCTCGACCAGCAGCGCCGCGGTGTCACCGATGCCGCCGTAGAGGTCCCACACCGTCTGGCCCTTCACGTCGCCCAATTGCTCCACCGCCCAGCGGCGCGTCACGGCACCCATTCCCGGATTCACCTGCTCGAATGCGGTGGCGGGGAATCCGGTCGCCGGACCTGCCACCACGCGCGCCGCGCCGTCCACGGGTTGCCACCAGCAGACGACGTCGCTTCCGAGACTGCGCCGCAAGTCTTCCGCGTTGAGCCACGGCTCGCCCGCTGATTCGGCAATGACGTGCCGACGCTCGTCGCGATCGAGCCGCAGCGTCAGTCGCGTGAGCGGCCGTGGCAGCAAGTCGAGATGCGCGCGCAAATCGCGCCAGAGCGCCATCAACTTGAAGTCGGTGATGTGACAGTCAGCGAGTGGGAAAACAAAGTTGGGACGATCGTACGGATGCAAACCAATGGCCGTTGGCGCCCCTTCGCCGCCCTTCACCGCCATGGAGATCTTCGAGCGGTACCGCCATTCGTCCAGCGCCTCCACAATCTCCGGATCACCGACGTTCAGCTTGCCGATCCGCCGCAGCGTGTCACCAACGTTCGCGCGTTTGGCCGCGAGTTGGCCATCGTACGCCAGGTGCTGCAGCTGGCATCCACCACAGCGATCGTTCACATAGTGGGGGCACGGCGGTGCGACTCGTCCCGGACCCGCCTCGACCACGTCGCCCACCTCGGCGCGCGCGAAGTTGCGATGCCGCTGCAACGACCCTTCGCGCAGGCGAATGCGATCCCCGGGCACGGTCCTGGGAACGAATACCACGCGACCGTCGCTCAGCCGTCCGACTCCGTCGCCGCCTACCGCAATCCCCGTGATGGTCACGGTGTCACTCACTCGGCATCTCGCAGGCCGAGTCGTCGACCTTCAACAACCCACGGTGACGGCGTAGATACCGTCCGGCCGTCCGACGGTCCGACCGTCCGACCCTGCTTCTCGTCCGCCACGATCGCCGCCGCCACCGCCAGCGCCCGTTCGAGACCGGGGCTCGGCGGAGCAGCCAGGACTCGCCCTCCCGCTCTCTCCAAGTAGCTGACGTCGATCTCGCCCTTCAAGAACTCGGCGTCATCCATCACGCGGAGATGGAACGGCTGGCTCGTGGGCAGCCCCACGATCACCAGCTCGCTCAGGGCGCGACGCATCCGCTGAATCGCCACTTCGCGCGTCTCCCCCCACGCAATCAGCTTCGCGAGCAGCGGATCGTAGAACAGCGTGACGTCGTTGCCGGCTTCCACGCCGCTGTCCCACCGGATCCCAGGCCCGCTGGGCACGCGCAAATACTGCAACACGCCGGTCGCCGGCAAGAAATCGTTGAACGGATCTTCGGCGGTAATGCGGCATTCGATCGCATGGCCGCGCGGATGCAGCTGACCCCCGGGGCCGGTTGCGCCGTGCACGCGCATCGCCTGCCCGCCCGCGATGCGCAGCTGCTCCCGCACCAGATCAACGCCGTACACCAGCTCGGTGACGGGATGCTCGACCTGAATGCGCGTATTCATTTCGAGGAAGTAGAACTCGCCGCCGGGGGTGAGCAGGAACTCGATCGTGCCCGCACTCACATACCCGACGGCACCCGCCGCCGCGGTAGCCGCTTCCGACAGACGTCGCCGGAGCGCCGGCGACACGGCGACCGACGGCGACTCTTCGATCAGCTTCTGGTGGCGCCGCTGGATGCTGCACTCGCGCTCGCCCACCGCCGCCACTCGGCCCCGATGGTCGGCGAGGACCTGAATCTCGATGTGGCGCGGACGCTCCAGGTATTTCTCGACGTACACCGTGCCATCGCCAAAGGCTTTCTGCGCTTCTCGGCGCGCCGCCTGAAATGCCCCTTCCATTTCCCGATCGTTGGCAACGAGCCGCATCCCTTTGCCGCCACCGCCGGCGGCGGCCTTGATCAGGACGGGATAGCCCAGCCGTTTGGCCTCGGTGCGTGCCTCGACGGGATCGCGGAGCGGCGTGGTCGTTCCGGGCACGACCGGGACGCCAGCGGCCTGCATGCGTCGCCGGGCCTCCGTCTTGTCCCCCATCGCCTTGATCGCCGAGGCCGGAGGTCCGACGAAGATGAGACCGGCGTCCTTGCAAGCTTCAGCGAACGCCGCGCGCTCGGACAAGAAACCGTAGCCGGGGTGCACCGCCTGGCAGCCGGTGTCCTTGGCGGCCGCAATCAGTTTTCGAATGTTCAGGTAGGAGTCCGCGGCCGGCGCCGGGCCGAGCAGGACGGCCGCGTCGGCGTCGCGGACGTGGGGTGCCAGGCGGTCAGGCTCGGAGTAGACCGCGACCGCCGCGAGGCCCTCCTCGTGGCAGGCGCGAATGACGCGAACCGCGATCTCGCCACGGTTCGCGACCAACACCCGCTTCAACGACACCCAACCTCGTCGCCGAGCTCGAACGTGTCGAACGCCTTACACAGTCCGCCGAAGTTCACAACGGCGCGCCGGTACATCGCCGTGACTGGAGGCGTCCACGTCTGATGCTCATCCACCGCCTGCTTCAGGGCCGCGAACACGAAATCCTGCGGCGGCACACGATCGGCGTTGCTCTCTCTACCCGTCACCCAGACGAGCGGCCGCTTGTTCCACTTCACGGAGCGCTCATCGGGCGGCCGCTCGAACGCCATGCTCGCGCACACCGCGCGCCCCTGGCTCAGCGCGCGCAGGGACGCGTCGCGCGTCTTGAGCTCGCGCAGCACACGATTGCGGAGCACGCTGTCGCTGCGCCAGCGCTCGAACGGCACGATCGTGAGATCCGGGCGCAGACCGCGCGAAAACCGCAGATACCACGCAGCCTGTGTATCGATCTCGGCGGCGGTGAATAACACCCCCTGGTGCGGACAGGCCCGCAACAGGTTCTCGCCCAGCTCCTCGAGCACCGGTGGCAGGCGCAGGTCTTCCGGCGCGGCATGCCACGCCAACGTCGCCGCGCTGGTTCCGGCCGCTTCCCAGTCGATCGCCGCGCGCTCGCCGTACACATACACACGATAGACGCGCGCGGAGTCCGCGGTGCGCGTTCCGGTACTGAGTCGCGCGGCGCGCTCGAATGCGGCCTGCGCGGTGTCGAGCGTCGCGTGCGCCATCGCCGTATCGACCGCCGCCGGCTGTTTGTGCGCGTGATAGTCGACGTTGCGCTCGAGGTACGCGCGCCCCAGCTCCAGCCACGCGGCGGCATCGGTCGAGTCGGCGGCGACTTTGGCCCACAATCCCGCGCGCACCGAATCGGGCTGGGGATTCTGAGCGCTCTGCACCAGCGCGAGCAGCGCGGCGGTCTTAAAGAGGAATATTCCCATGCTTCTTCGGCGGGTTCTTGGCGCGCTTGGTTTCGAGCGTCAGCAGGGCTTCGATCAGACGCGGCCGCGTGTCACGCGGATCGATGATGTCGTCGAGGTACCCGCGCGCGGCCGCCTGATACGGATGCGCGAATTTCTCCCGGTACTCGTTGGTGCGCTCTTCGCTCGCCTCACCCTTGTACAGGATCTCGACCGCTCCCTTCGGCCCCATCACCGCGATCTCCGCGCTCGGCCACGCGACGTTGTAATCGCCGCGAATGTGCTTGGAGCTCATGACGTCGTACGCGCCGCCATACGCCTTGCGCGTGATGACCGTGAGCTTGGGCACGGTCGCCTCGCAGTATGCGTACAGCAGCTTCGCGCCATGCTTGATGATCCCGCCATGTTCCTGCGCCACGCCCGGCAGAAATCCGGGGACATCTTCGAATGTCACGAGCGGCACGTTGAACGCGTCGCAGAAACGGATGAACCGCGCGCCCTTGAGCGACGCGGCGATGTCGAGCACGCCCGCCAGCGCCGCCGGCTGATTCGCGATGATGCCGACCGGCCGGCCCGCGAGCCGCGCGAAGCCCACGATCAAGTTGCTCCCGTAATCGCGCTGCACCTCGAGGAACTTCCCGTTGTCGGTGACGTGCTTCAGCACGTCGTGCATGTCGTATGGTTTCGTCGGCTCGTCCGGCACGACCTCGAGCAGCGCTTCTTCCCGTCGGTCCGTCGGGTCGTCGGCCTGTCGCACGGGCGGTGAATCGAGATTGTTGCCCGGGAGAAATCCCAGCAGGGTTCGAATTGCCGTGATGGATTCGAGCTCGGAGTCGTGCACGAACGACGCGATCCCTGAAGTTGCGCCGTGCACGTCGGCCCCGCCGAGCTTCTCGAAGTCCACCTCTTCGTGCGTGACCGTCTTCACGACGTTCGGCCCCGTCACGAACATGTACGAGATGCCGCGAACCATGAAGATGAAATCGGTGATCGCAGGACTGTAGACCGCGCCGCCGGCGCAGGGACCGAGAATCGCGCTGATCTGCGGCACCACACCCGACGCCAGCGTGTTGCGCAAGAAGATCTCGGCGTAGCCGCCGAGCGATGCGACGCCCTCCTGAATCCGCGCGCCACCGGAGTCGTTCAGTCCCACCACCGGCGCGCCGTTCTGCATCGCGAGATCCAACACTTTGCAGATCTTTTCCGCGTGCGCTTCGGACAACGAGCCGCCGAACACCGTGAAATCCTGCGAGAAGACATAGACGAGCCGCCCCTCGACCCGTCCCCATCCCGTGACGACGCCGTCGCCGAGCACTTTCTGGTCGGCGAGACCAAAGTCGGTCGCGCGATGCGTGACGAAACGATCGAGCTCGACGAACGTCCCCGGATCGAGGAGGACGTCGAGCCGCTCGCGCGCCGTCATCTTGCCCTTTTGATGTTGGGTGGCGATGCGGTCGGTACCGCCACCCTGCTCTGACTCGGATCGCTTCTGTTGCAAGAGCTCCAGTTTTTCGCGGAGTGACATGGCGGAGAATCTAGAGCTAAAAAGGGCACGGGATAACCCGTGCCCTCTAGACTACGGCCCGCTGCTGCGTCTACGCATCTAGCTTTTGCATGTCCTCGTCCGGCGCGGGAGCCGGGGGCGGGGCCGGCGGGATGATGTCGTCCTTCGGGAATCCCGTGGCGGCAAGCACGATCCGATGATGAATCGGATCGACCTCCAGCACCTTCAACTCGACCGCCTGCCCTTCCTTCACCGCATCGCCGGGCTGCTGAATGTCCGGGATGCCGAGCTGCGACATCGGCACGAACCCTTCGATGTCACTGCCGAGATCGACCACGACCCCCTTGTCCATCAGCCGCATCACGCGGCCGCGGATCTCGGTGCCGACGGGGTACGTCTCACCGATGCGGAGCCACGGATCTTCCTGCGCCTGTTTGAGCCCGAGCGAAATCCGCTTGTTTTCGGCGTCGACGTTCAGAATCAGCACGTCGACCTCGTCGCCCTTCTTGACCACCTCCGACGGATGCTGCACGCGCTTGGTCCACGACATATCGGAGATGTGAATGAGGCCGTCGATGCCGGGCTCGATTTCGACGAACGCGCCGAACGACGTCAGGTTGCGAACTTTGCCGCGGAGCCGCGTGCCGACGGGATACTTCTGCGGCAGCGCCATCCACGGATCCTGTTCGGTCTGCTTCATGCCGAGCGAGACTTTCTCTTCGGTCTCGTCGACCTTGAGGACGACCGCTTCGATCGACTCACCGATCGACACGAGCTTCGATGGATGGCGGACGTTGCGCGTCCAGCTCATCTCGGAGATGTGCACCAGGCCTTCGATGCCCGGCTCGAGCTCGACGAAGGCACCGTAGTTCGTGATCGACACGACCTTGCCCTGCACCCGCGTGCCGACGGGATACTTCGCCGCCACGTTCTGCCACGGATACGCCTGCAGCTGCTTCAGCCCGAGCGAAATGCGCTCACGTTCCCAATCGATGTCGAGGACCTTGACCTCGAGCTCCTGGCCGATCTGCACCATCTCGGAGGGGTGCGACACGCGGCCGTAGCTCATGTCGGTGATGTGCAGCAGGCCGTCCACGCCGCCGAGGTCGATGAACGCGCCGAAGTCGGTGATGTTCTTGACGACGCCCTTCCGCACCTGATTGACCGACAGCTCCTTCATCAGGACGTCGCGCTTGGTCTTGCGTTCGGCTTCGAGCAGCACACGGCGCGAGACGACGATGTTGCGGCGCCGCTTGTTCAGCTTGATGATCTTGAACTCGAAGCTCTGGCCCAGCAGCTCGTCGATGTTCGGCACGCGCCGCAGCGCGATCTGACTACCGGGCAGGAACGCATCCACGCCCATCAAATCGACGACGACGCCGCCTTTGATCTTCTTCACGAGCGTGCCGGTGACGCCTTCGTCCCTCTCGTGCGCTTCACGGATCCGCTCCCAGACGCGCATGAAGTCGGCCTTCTTCTTCGAAAGCACGACCGCGCCTTCCTGGTCCTCGAGGTGCTCGAGGAAGACTTCAACCTCGTCACCTTCCTTGAGACTCTTGGGATCCTTGAACTCGTCGATCGGCACCGCACCTTCCGACTTGAAGCCGACGTCGAGGATGACGGCGGTGTCGGTCACGCGCAGCACCTTGGATTTGACGATTTCGCCTTCTTCGATATTCGACAGCGTCCCCTCGTACAGCAGGGTCATCTTCGCGATCTCGTCGGAGGAATATTCCTCGTCGAGACCGGAGCGGACGCGGAGTTGCGACTTGGGGGCTTTGCGAGTTGGGAGATCTTCTTCGATATCTTCGACGTCGCGAGCTTCTACGAGCATTCGGTACACCGGTTCTGTTGTGAGTTTGAAGTTATCTCGCCATTCATTGTCCTCGCAGGACAGTGTTTGCCGAGCAGGGCTTCCAAGCCCGTGAATTTACGGGCGGAAACCTACCCAGGGAACACCCGCCGCGCCAGTTCAACCACCTGATTTACCTGCTCTTCCAGCGTCAGTCTCGTAGTGTCCAGCAGGACCGCGTCTTGAGCCGCCTTGAGGGGGGCCACCGGCCGGTTGGAATCGGCCGCATCGCGGGCCGCCAGAGCCTGACTCTCGCGCCGCATCACCTCCATGTCCAGCGGCTCACCGCGCTGGAAGAGCCGCCGCCGGGCCCGCTCGTCGGGTGTGGCGGTCAGGAAAATCTTGAGCGGGGCATCGGGGAAGACGACCGTTCCGATATCTCGTCCGTCGACGACTACGCCCCGCCGCCCGTCGCCGCCTTCCACCGCCCTTCGTTGCTGGGTGTTTACCCAGGTCCGAATCTCCGGCATCGCGGCGATGGCCGATACGAAGCGCGTGACCCGCTCGCTTCGGATCGCTTCCTCGACGTCGGCGCCCGCGACCTCCGGACGAAACCTCCTGCCCGCGAGCACCAACCGCACGGGCAGCCGACCGGCCAGGTCCAGCACCTGCTGCGCCGGCCACTCGCCGCCCTTGCGACCGCCAGCTGCGCTGAGGTTGTCGAGCGCCGCGAGCGTTAGCGCGCGATATAGCGCCCCCGAGTCGAGGTGCGCCCAGCCGAGCCGCTCGGCCACCATGCCCGCGGTCGAGCTTTTTCCGGACGCGGCCGGGCCGTCGATAGCTATGACGCGAAGCATCGCTTCAGGTCGCGGAAAAAGTTCGGATAACTGATCGCCACCGACTTCTGTTCGGACAGCTGCACCTTCGCGCCGTTTACGGTCCCCAGCACGGCAAACGCCATCGCGAGCCGGTGATCCTTGGCGGTTTCGACTCTGCCGCGCGGTGGTGTATCCGTGCCCTCGACGTGCAGATCGTTTGCCTGGACTTCGGCTGTGACCCCCACGGCGCGCAGATTCGCCGCGATCAGCTCGAGCCGGTTGCTCTCCTTCACCCGCAGCTCGCCGACCTCGCGGAAGACGGTCGCGCCGCTCGCGCGACTCGCAAGGACCGCGAGCACTGGGACCTCATCGACCAGCGTTGGGATTTCGGCGGCCCCAACCTCCGTCGCGCGCAGGGTTGCAGGACGTACGAGCAGATCTGCGACCGGCTCGCCCCCTTCGTCGCGCAGGTTGACGCGCTCGACATGCGCACCCATGCGCTCGAGCACGACGATGAACCCGGTGCGCGTGGGATTCACGCCGACGTTCTCGATCAGGAGCTCACCGTTGTCCGCCAGCACCGCTGCTGCAACTAGAAACGCGGCGCTCGAGGGATCTCCTGGGACGGAAAGACGGAATGACGGAATGAGGGAACGTGATGGCTCGAAGACTATCGCCGCATCGCGTTCGTGAATGCCGAGCCCAAGATGCGCGAACAAGCGTTCCGTATGGTCGCGCGAGCGATACGGCTCCCGAATAGTTACCGGCACCCGGCCCGTGAATCCGGCAAACAGCAACGCGCTCTTCACCTGTGCACTTGCCACGGGGCTCGTGTAGTTGAGGCCGCGGAGCTTCCCGCCACGAATCGTGAGCGGCAGTCCGTCTCCGCTTTCCTTTATATGAGCGCCCATCTGTTTGAGAGGTTCGGTGACTCTTCGCATCGGCCGCCGCCGCAGCGAGGCGTCGCCGGTCAGCGTCGCTTCGAAACGTTGGCCGGCCAGGATGCCGAGCATGAGGCGCGCGGTGGTGCCTGAATTGCCACAGTTCAGACGCGATGCGGGATGCGACAAGCGGGACGCGTGAACCACAACTCGCGCGTCGGTGATCGAGCTGATACGCGGACCGAGCTGGCGGAGCACGCGCGCGCTCGATTTCACGTCGTCGCCGGTGAGCAACCCGCTCAGTTCACTTTGGCCGCGTGCGAGCGCGGCCAGCATGAGCACGCGATGCGAGATGCTTTTGTCGCCCGGAGGCCGGACGGTGCCGCTAACCAAGCCGGCGCCTCCATTGCGCGGCCCGCGTGAGCCAGGCCGTGAGCGCGCCGGCATCCCCCGCCTCCAGCGCGCGCTCCACGGTACCGAGCGATTCTTCCAGCGCGCGCAGCGCGGGCAACACTTCGTCGCGGTTCATGAGGAGGATCTCGGTCCACAGCGCCGGTTCGCTGGCTGCGAGACGCGTTGTGTCGATCGCGCCGCTGCCGAACGACGCCCCCGGCGGCGCGTGCCGCGCCAGGAAATCGCCCAGCAACGACGCGACCACCTGCGGCACGTGACTCGTGGCGGCGAGCTGTGTGTCGTGGCTCGCCGCATCGAGCACGACCGGTTCGGCCTCGAGCACGTCATGCCAGAAATGCGCGATCTCGCGCGCCGCATCGGCGCCGTCGGAGCACGGCGTCACATAGACGACCGCGCCGCGAAACAGATCGGGCCGCGACGCCTCGAAGCCGTGACGATGCGTGCCGGCCAGCGGATGACTGCCGGCGAAGCGCGCGCGCAGGCCGAGCCGTTCCGCGCGCGCGACAATGCCGCGTTTGACCGAGCCGGTGTCGGTCACGAGCGCCCCGGGCTTCAAATACGGCACGACCGCTTCGAGCTGGGCGAGGTTGGCAGCGGGGGGCGCGGCGAGAATGAGAAGGTCTGCGACGCGCGCGACATCCGTGGCGCGCGCGGGCGCGTCATCCACGGCGCCGTGCTGCGCCGCCAGCGCACGCTCGGCCGGTTCAGGCGACCAGCCGAGCACGACGATCCCGTCTCCCCTGCCCGGCTGTTTCACCTGCCGGGCAATCGAACCGCCGATCGCGCCGAGGCCAATGATCCCCAGGTGGGTCGGTCTCACGCTGCACAAAACTAAACGACGAGGGGCGGCTCGACAGAGCCGCCCCTCGCTGACTGCATTTTCGCTGCCTACTTCGCCGGCTTCGAGTTCACCTTGGTCGAGGTCACCTGCCCGACGCTGATGGCAGGACGGCCGAGCACAGCGCCGCTCGCCACGAGCCGGAATGCGCCCGTGCTGCCGGGACCGAACGCGAGATCCGCAAACGTCGCGATCCCCGCGTTGTTCGTGGTCTGCGTCAGTGTACCGAGCAGCGTCTTGTGCGCGCCGTTGTTGTTGACCTGGATGATCGAAATCTGCGTTCCGCCGACCGTCGCCCCGGTGACCGGGTCGCTCGCCCGAATCTGCACGCTGAACACCTCACCCACCCTTACCGTCGCCGGCGGCTGAATCGTGAACGACATCCCAACGTTCGGAACGTTGTTGGCGGAGAACTCGCTCCCGATCCCGCCCGTGGACCCGCCGATGCCGCCTCTCGTTGCGACCGCGCTCGCCGCCAACGGACGCGGCAGGAACACCCGCGCGAGCTGGTGCGTCCACCACGAAACACCGGTGCGCGACCCCAACGACCCGCAGGTTGCCGGATCGAGGAAATAGGCGTCGGAGTACGTCAGCACGCCGACATGCTCCTCATTCACCATCGACGTCGTGGCCGTATTGGGGTCGATACACACACCCACAATCGCCGCCGGATTGAACGCCGCGTTCCGTGGCAGCACCTTCCAGTCGTAGCTGTTTGGCGTCGAGCCCGGGCGCCCGTACAGCAGCAGACGGTTCGGAGCGGGATTGCCCGCGAGCATCGCCGCCCACGTCCCACCGAACTGCGGTCCCACACCGGAGAACGACCCGCGCGAGAGCACGGCGTCCGCCGGGTCCGATGCACCGCCACGTACGCCCAGCCCGCCGGGCGCCGCAGTCGTCACGGCGATGGTATAGTCCTCGGGGAAGGTCGCTGGAAGCTCCGCCGGATCAACAAACATGCACGGGGTCACCGCATTGATCAGCGACGAACCGACGGCGGGGTCGCCGCCGGTGCCCGCCTGCACATTCCCCGCGATGAGCGCGAACAGGTCGAACCCGCGATCGCGCGCAGTCACGGAACCCGCGCCCGCCGCGCCCATCTGGGCGATCAGACTGCGAGCCGTTTCCGCCTGAGCGGAGTTGAAATACTGGGAGGCGAGCTGGTTGGCGCTGCGCAAATCGCAGCTCGAACCGTCGGACCCTCCTTGGTGGTGGGCCACGAGACCCAAGGGAGCGTCACTGCGCTGCTCCGCGCATGCGGCCAGCGCTACGCCTAGGCCGAGAATTATTCCGCCGATCAACCACCGCTTCATGTGTCGCTCCAGGGTTCGGGATTGTTGCAGACAGGCCTCCGGCCAGCCCGGCAACATTGCAAATCGCACGCCGTTGGGTGCTTCGCGCCTAAGACACCGTCCTGGAAATGCTTGGATCGACGGACAAAGGGGAGAACCGCGACGTCCTGTAAGTATGCACCTACAGAACTGTTATCGGCCAGTACCTACAACGGTCTTGAAGCGAGGGTCGTCCCTCAGACCTTTGAAGAACCAGGTTTCGTCACGTGCGACGGACTCTCGCTCCTGCGGATTCGTCGCCAGATAGCGCCCGAGCAACCGGAGTGCCTCCTCCCGATCGCCCATCACGTTGCGGGCAGCAACCTCCAGGTACATGAGGTCGTTGGTCGGATCGATCGTCGGGTCGCCCCGCGCGCGCAACGCGACGGACTTTGCGCTGTCGCGCAGCCCCGCGTTGGCCAACGCCATCGACAGCAGGATCTGAGCGCGCTTGCGCCGGTACTCCTGTTGATCCTCGGGATACATCTTCGCGTACTGGTCCACCAGACGCCACAGCGCCGGCACGTCCGGCTTCAGACCGCGAATCGCGTACAATGAAATGCGGCACTCTGTGAAGAACGGATCCTTGGGGAATCGCCGCTGCCCTTCAGCGCACCAGCGAGACGCTTCCGCCGCATCCTCCAGATCGAGTGACGCCGAATACAGACGCCACAGGACCGCGCTCGCCTCGCTGAGATACTCGTCGGCTTCCCAGGCCTGCAGCGCCGCAAGCTTGCCCTGAGCGGTCTCCGAGCGCCGCAGCAGGAGATGACTGAGCAGGGCGAGCGCGGAGGCGCGCCGCGGATTCGAGCGCGCCGCGCCGCCCGCACGCAGATCGGCTTCCGCCGCGTCGAGCAGGCGCTCGCCGCTCAGCGAGCCGACGTCCGTATTCAGGATCGACCGTATGTAACGCATCGTGCCGCGCAGATGAATCGCTTCGGAGTCGGGCCGGATCCGTAGTGCCTGCTCGGCAAACTGGAGGCCCTGATCGGTCCATTCCCGCGCCGGACCCTTGTCGAGGCCCACGGTCCGGCGCTTCTCCCACGTGAGCCAACCCCGTTCGACGATCGGCGTGGTCCACCTGGGATCCAGCGCGGACGCCTGAGCCAGGAGCGAGTCCGCGCGCGCCAGCAGGCCACTCGCGGCGGCGATGTCGCCCGTCGCGATCACGCTGTCGTACGTTTTTCGCTCCTCCCCCGCGCGCTGGACCAGCTCCCACGCCACGACGTTGCCGGTGCCGGCCCGCGTCTCCCGCAGCTGTACCTCCTCGCCGATGGCGATTCGCAGGAACTCCGCGACCGCCCGTGACAGGGTGTCCTGGAGCGCGAACAGCTCCGTGCGCGGGCGCTCGAGGCGCGTACTCTTGGTCTCGGTCCCGGTGGCGGCGTCGACGAGCGCGACGTCCAGACGCAACCGGTTTCCTTCTTCGGTCACGGTGCCCTGCACGACCGTGCCGACGCCGAGCGCTCGCCGCAGGCTGTCGGGCGGCACGGACCCGGCAGCGTTCCGGAACGGCCGCACACCGTTGGCCGAGATCACTTGCAAGGCCTTCACGGCGGACAGTTCGTGGATGAGCGCTTCGGTGAGTCCGTCGGCCAGGTACTGGGTCCGCGAGGAGTCCCCGCGATGATCGAAATAAAGCACGGCGATGCGGCGTGGATCCACGTCGCTCGCTCCGGCCTTGCCGCTGCCGCGAATGGCGCCGAGCAGCGCCCAGGCGCCGCCCAGGAGCACGACGCCGCCGGCCACGGCCGCGACGAGTTTCCACCAGGGGCGCCAGCGCGTCCCCCGCTCCCCCGAGATTCGCGCATCGGGGTGCCGGGCGCGATAGCCCGACGCTCGCGACGGCATCGCCACCGCGTCGGCAAACAGCATCGTCGTCGCGTACCGGTCTGCCGGAACTTTCGAGAGCGCCTTGAGCAGCGCGTCCTCCATCGCGTCGGGAATGCCGGGTCGCATGATGGACGGCGCCGACACAGTGTCGAGCGAGTGGCGCGCGATGATGGCCTGGGCGGTGGGTCCCGTGAACGGGGGTTGGCCGACGAGCAGCTCGTATAGGACGCAGGCGAGGCTGTACTGATCGCTGCGACCGTCGATCTGGGTCGCGCCGGTCGCCTGCTCGGGGCTCATGTACGCCGGCGTCCCGATGACGGTACCGGTCTTGGTGAGCGATTGCTCGCCTTCATCCACGGCGCGGGCAATGCCGAAATCGGCGACCACCGCCGTGCCGCCCGAGAGCAGGATGTTCTCCGGCTTGATGTCGCGATGAACCACACCATGGCTGTGCGCGTAGCTCAGCGCGCTAGCGACTTCGCTGGTGATGCGGATGGCTTCGTCCTGCGAGAGCTGTTTCTCGCGATCGAGGCGATCGCGCAACGACTCGCCCTCGACGAGCGGCATGACGTAATAGAGGAGGCCGGCGGCAGCGCCAGAGTCGTACAGCGGCAGGATATGGGGGTGTTGCAGCCGGGCCGCGATTTCGATCTCGCGCGTGAACCGGTCCGGCCCGATCTGCGCGGAGAGCTCCCGATCCAGCACTTTGATCGCGACCTGTCGCCGATGCTTGAGGTCCTCGGCGCAAAACACGGTCGCCATCCCCCCGCGCCCCAGCTCGCGGTCGACGGCGTAGGAGTCGGCGAGCGCCTCCTTCAATACGATAAGCAGATCCGTCAGAACTCGTCTCCCGGAAAGGATTTAGTGTAGCGTGCACCACTACCCCGCGCCAGTTTCCTCTTGTGTAACCGTCGCGCTCATCCATAGTTATGTCACGCCGCCATGCCTCCCCTCACGCGCGCGCCGAGCATCACCCGCCTCTTCGCCGCGACGTTCATCGCCGTCGCGCTCGTCGGCCTGGTCACCCAGGTCGCGACATGGCGGAGTGCCCGCGCCACGCAGGCCGCGATGGTCGTCCTCGCCCAGCGTCTCGATCGCATGAACGACCCGGGCGCAGCGGAAATCGCAGCCGAGGCGGGCGACGATGCCGTGCAGGCAGCGCTGGCGTCCTCCGTACTCTTCGCCGCGATGCTCACGGTCCTCGGCCTCGGCTTCTGGTACAATCGCCGCCGCCTCGCCGCGCCGTTCGCGCGAATTGCCCAGGCGCTGCAGCGCGTCGCGGAAGGCCAATTCGTCGAACCCTTGGAGGAGAATCAGCCGGCCGAGTTCGGCGCGATCGCCCGCGGCGTCAATCACATGGCGCGGTCGCTCGCGTGGCGCGACGAGATGCAGACGTACCTGTCACAGCTGCTGTCGGCTCTCAATACCTCGGCCGAGGAGGCGAACACCGGGCTCAACCAGGCCCTCGGAGTGATCGCAGGCGCAGCGCGCGCCGGTGGCGTCGTGTTGTATCAGCCGGCCTATGACTCAAACGAGTGGGCACCCACCGCTGCGAGTGGGCTGGAAACGGTCCCACCGGCGGTCCCCCGGGCAACCATGCGCGACCTCATGGGCACGGCCGAGCAGGCGATTCATTACCACGGCGAAGCGGTACAAGCCGTGCGGTATCAGCTGCGCTTGAACGCGCCCATGCCGCAGGGGCTGGTGCTCGTGCCGCTTCGCGCCGGCAACCGGCTGATCGGCGTGCTCGGCGTCATTCCCGGAGACACGTTCGGGGCCGACGAGCGCGCGGCGCTCGACCAGGCAGCGCCTAATCTCGCCATCGCGTGCGAGCGCGGGGCAGCCCATCAAAACACGCGCCGCCTGGCGGTCGAGGTGCGGCAGACGGCAAAGCGCCTCGAGGAGCTGAACACCGAGCTCGACGTCGCGATGAAGACCAAGGACCAGTTCCTCTCCAACATTTCCCACGAGCTCCGCACACCGCTCAACAGCATCATCGGCTTTACAGATTTGCTCCTCATCCAGGAAGGTGACGCACCGTTGTCGGCTCAGCAGCGCGACTTCCTGGACACCATCGGCCGCAACGGGCGCCATCTGCTCGAGCTGATCAACGAGCTGCTCGACCTACAGCGCATCGCCGCCGGGCGGATGCAGATCAAACCGGAGCCTGTGGAAGTGGCGGCCCTGTTTGACGAAACCGCGGCGACCGTGACTGCCCAAGCACAGCAGCATCGTCACACACTCGTCGTCACGCCGCCCCCCACCGGTTTGCGTGTGCAGGCGGACCCCGGCCGCGTGCGACAGGTGCTGCTCAACCTGCTCTCGAACGCAATCAAGTTCACACCGGACGGTGGACGAGTCACCGTCGCCGCCGCTCCCGTCAACGGCGGCGAAGGTTCCTACGTGCGAGTCGCGGTCACCGATACAGGCATCGGGATCGCCGCGGACGATCAGCCGAAACTGTTTCAGGAATTCTCGCAGCTCGATGCCTCGGCGAGTCGCAAATACGAAGGCACGGGTCTCGGCCTCGCGTTGTCGCGGCGCTTGATCGAGCTGCACGGCGGCACCATCGGTGTGGACAGCGAGTTGGGAAAGGGCAGCACGTTCTGGTTCACGCTCCCCCAGGCAGGATGACGTGGCCACCATCATCGTCGTGGAAGACCAGCCCGACAATCTCAAGCTGCTCACGGCTCTGCTGACGAGTAATGGACATCGCGTCGTCGGTCTCCCGAACGGCGATCGCCTGGTGGAGACCGTGCGAACGCAGCAGCAGGCTCCGGATCTGATCTTGCTCGATATTCAGCTGCCGGGCCGCGACGGCTACGCGCTCCTGGAGGAACTCAAGACCCTGCCGCAACGCTCCTGGAAGGTCATCGCGCTGACGGCGCATGCGTTACCAGAAGATCGCGCGCGTGCAACGGCGGCCGGGTTCGACGGGTACATCACCAAGCCAATCGATGTGCGTGGGTTTCCAGCGGAAGTGTCGCGCTACTTGGGAGGGTAACCATGGGCGGTAAGGTGCTGTTGCTCGGACGCGTCGTGTTTGCCTACTTCTTTCTGTATTCGGGATTCAATCACCTTACCAAACTCAGCACGTATTCTCAGTACGCCGGCGCATCGGGCGTGCCGGCGCCGACACTGCTGACCGCCATCGCCGGACTGATGCTGATCGCGGGCGGACTGAGCGTGCTGTTAGGTGTGCAGGTCCGCGTAGGCGTGCTGTTGATCGCGGCCTTTCTCATTCCGGCCGCGTTCATGGTGCACAAGTTTTGGGCAATTGCCGATCCGCTGATGGCCGCGAATCAGGCGGCGCAGTTCTGGAAAAACATCACGCTCACCGGCGCGTGTCTGATGATCTTTGCTTTTGTTACGCTCTACCCGGCGCGCTGGCCGTACAGCATCGGCCGCGCCGGAGTCCCGCCGGCCCCTTAGGGCCGGTCGGGTGGCGTCGTTACTGGGGCGCGAGGGGCACGAGGCGCCTTCGGCGCCCAATGCACGTGCGGATTGGGATTGGGATTCGGATTCATATCCGAGTCCGCCGAATGCAGCGTGATCGACCCATTGACCGTGACGAGCTTCAACGCCGATCCACCGGTGCCGATCGTCCCGCGCAGATGCCGCGGCGTGATCTTGCCGATGATCTTCACCGGGAAGTCGGTCTCGACCCGGCCGTTCACCGTTTCAGCATCGATCTCCGCGTTGAGCTGAAGCGGCAGTCCAGCGCTTACAGAGCCGTTCACAGTCGTGAGCCGGACGTCGCCGCCCGTCAGTGAATGCATGTTGGCTTCGATGCTGCCGTTGACGCTCGTAGCCTGCACCGGACCGGCCGACGTACTCACGGCGATCCGGCCGTTCACGGTGGCCGCTTCAACCGGCGCGCTCACGCCATCGATCTCCAGGCTACCATTCACGGTCGAGGCATTGACCGGCACGCTCTTCGGCAGCTCGACCGTAAACCGGACCGCGACGTCGTTCTTCTTCACGCCATTCATGTGGTACTCACCGCCTTCATCGCAGCGGCTTTCCCGCGCTTCCCACACCGCGCAGACAGTCAGACCGCGCTCCGTGGACACCGGGATGATTTTCACGACCTGCGGGTCGGACATGTGCCAGCTCTTCTCGACGCGAATGACCACGCTATCGCCTTCTGCACCCACGACCTCGATCGGACCGTTCGTGTTGCGAATCCACACGTGCTGTGAAGGCTTGATGAGCGCGCGGTACTCCCACTCATTGCCGGTGTGCCGGCCGCGTCCGAAGAGGTCGCCGCCGTCGCCGTCACCCCAGTTGAAGTCGCCGAAAGCGCCGAGGGCGCCGAGCGGCGAGGGGACGTTGACGCGAATGCTGCGAATGAAGAGGCCGGCCCCGACGACGAGACCGAACAGCACCCCGCCGCGGATGATTTCGCGACGCCAGGTGCGCCAGAGCCGCTTTGGCCCGGAGGGCGCTGCCGCTTGATCGATTGACATGGTCATGGATATCCGCTGTTACGTAGGTTCAATCTTATAGGTTTCGCCCGGATACGCGACCGCCCGCCGAACTGCGCGGGCGGTGCGGTCCGATCCCCGAGGGAGGCTCAAGGGATCAGCTCAGGCTACACTTGGGCTGGGCGGTGACCTCGACCGTTACCGGAGCCAGCATCCCACCGTACCAGACGCGGTTAGCGTCGGTGGTCGGGTCCGCCGCTGCGGCCGTCCGGGCCGCCCGGCGGAACGTGGCCGCCCGGTCCATGGTCATGGCGGCTTGGGCGGCGAAGCCGTATCCGAACGTCAGGATCGTCGCGATCAGCAGAGTCAGGCCGCGCATCTGCAACCTCCAGCTGGAGACATTGTTCGAATCGTTCAGTCGGTATGACGCTAGAAAGCCGCGAATGGTTGCATCGGTTCGCGACTTGACAGTTCTCGGACGCGTGCGACGAACGGAAATGCAACGGGGCGCGCAGGCTCATTCGACCCGCAGCCGATACCCGACACCCGGTTCCGTCTGCAAATATTCCGGCCGCGTGGCATCGCGCTCCAGTTTGCGACGTAACTGCGTCATGTAGACGCGCACGTAGTGCGCATGCTCCACGGCGTTTGGCCCCCAGACCTCTTTCAGCAGCTGGCGGTGCGTGAGCACCTTGCCGGCGTGGCGAATCAGCAGCGTGAGCAGCTTGTACTCGGTCGGGGTCAAATGCACCTCATGATCGCGCACGAACACCTGTCGCCGCACGAGATCGACGCGCAAATCCCGGGTTGAGAACACGGGCTCTGGCGGCGCATCGGCGGGCTGCGCGGCATGGCGCAGTGCGACCCGCAGGCGCGCCATCAGCTCGCCGACATCGAACGGTTTTGTGAGATAATCGTCAGCGCCAGCGTCGAGCGCAGCGATCTTGTCATGCTCCTTGCCGCGCGCGGAGATGACGATGATGGGCGTCCCGGACCACTCGCGAATCTGGCGCGTGAGGTCGATGCCATCGGCGTCGGGCAGGCCGAGATCGAGTAGGATGACATCGGGGTTGCGGCCAGTCACTTGTGCGACGCCTTCCCGGGCGGTCGTGGCTTGAATCGGACGGTAATGGTGACTTTCGAGGGCGGCATGCAGGAACCGCCGCATTTGCGGCTCGTCCTCGATCACGAGGACGACAGGATCGGCCTTGCTCACGCTTCTTCGGGCACGGCAGGGGGCGGGCCCGACAGCGGGAGCGTGAAGCGAAACAGGGCGCCGCCGCCAGGCCGATTCTCCGCCCAGATGCGGCCGCCGTGCGCCGTGATGATGCCGCGGCAGATGGTCAACCCCAGACCGACGCCGCCCGATGCGCTCTCCTGTGGGCCGCGGTGGAACTTGTCGAAAATGCGCTCTTCGTCGCCCCGCGGGATGCCTGGGCCGCGGTCCGCCACGTCGACACGGACGCCTCCGTCAATCGTCGCCGCCGAGACCTCGATCGGAGTGCCCGCCGGCGTATAGCGCGCCGCGTTCTCGAGCAGGTTGGCAAAGACCTGCTCGATCAAGATCTCGTCGAGTGGCACGAGGGGGAGATCGGCCGGCAGCGCGACCGTCACCCTCCGGCCGCGCAGCCGCTCCTCGAGGCGAATCAGCGCGACGCCCACGATTTCCTCGAGCGACTGCCACTCCTTGTGCACCTGCAACGACCCGCTGTCGAGCCGGATCATGTCCAGCAGATTGCCGATCAGGCGATTCATGCGTTGCGATTCATCAATGATCGAGCGGACGAGCTCGCGACGGGTGGCCTCCGGAATCGTGCCTGAGGCCTCGAGCAAACTGCTCGCGGCGCCGTTGATCGTGGCGAGCGGTGTGCGCAGATCGTGCGATACGGAGCTCAGCAGCGACGTGCGCAAGCGCTCGGCTTCGATCTCGAGCTGCTCGCGCTGCGTGCGGTCGGCGAAGATCTCCCGTTCCAGCGCGACCGCGATTTGCCGGGCAAACGTTTCCAGTAACAACAGCACGGTTGGATCGCGCAGCGCTTTCGGGTCCGCGGGCGCCACGCCCAGGACGCCGATCGTGCCGGTCGTCGTCACGAGGGGAACGTAGAGGCCGCGTGCCGCCGGCAGCGTATCCGATCCCGCGCCCGCCAGGCGGCCGCGCTCGAGTACCCATTGCGCGACGCTCCGCTCCTTTTCATCGATCGGCAGGGCTGTGTCGGCCTGTGCGGGTACTTCGAGACCGCCCCCGAGCCCGGGCAGGAGGATGACGGCCGCGCCGCTGAAGGTGTCCTGAACGTGCCTCGTGGCGACCGCGATCAGATCGGCGAGGCCGCGAGTCGCCGCCAGCTCGCGGGTCATCGCGTACAGCGTCGCCGTGCCTCGCTCGCGCGCGCGTGCCATCTCGGCCTGCGCGCGCACCCGGAGTGTGAGCATGCTGATGAGCAACGCGATGCTCAGCATCACGGCAAAGGTCAGGATATAGCTGACGTCCGACACGGCGAACGTGAAGCGCGGTGGCACGAAGAAGAAATCGAACAGTACGATCGCGAGAAACGCCGTGAGCAGCGACGGGCCGCGGCTGTAGCGGTAGGCGACTACGCCGGTAGCCAACACGAACAGCATCGCGATATCGGTGAGCGACAGATATCGGTATGCGGCGGCCCCGAGCGCCGTACAGAGCCCAAGGAGCAGTGCCGACTCCCAGTATTCGGAGACGGGTACCGGCCGCGACTCCGCGCGCGGACCGGGCGTCCGCGTGAGCTCACCCTTCTCGCCCGTGATCACGTACACATCGATGTCGCCGCTGCCGCGCACGAGTTGATCGTGCAGCGAACCCAACAGCCGATCGCGCCAGCGGGCGTGCGTCGGCTTGCCGACCAGGATCTTGGTGACGTTGTGATCGCGCGCGTAAGCGAGGATCTCGTCGGCGACGTTCAACCCGCCCACGCTCACCGTTTGCGCACCCAGCTCCTGCGCGAGCTGCAGATTGCTGGCGAGCTGCTCGCGATCGGACGCGGAAATGCGCAGCCCCGGTGCCTCGACAAACATCACGATCCAGTCGGCGTTGAATCCGGTCGCCAGCCGCTTCCCCGAGCGGATCAACCGGGTGCTCGCCGGATTCGGGCCGACGCAGACGAGCAGCCGCTCGCCGGCCGGCCAGGTCTCCCGGATGCCGTGCTCGCGCATGTAGCCGCGCATCTGCGCGTCGACACGCTGAGCGGCGCGACGCAGCGTCAGCTCGCGCAGGGCGATGAGGTTGCCTTTCCGGAAGAACCGGTCGATCGCGCGGGCCGCCTGCTCCGGCACGTAGACCTTTCCTTCTTGCAGGCGCTGGAGCAGGTCCTCCGCCGTGAGATCGGCGATCTCCAGCTCGTCGGCTTGGTCGAAAATCGAGTCCGGGACCGTCTCACGCACCGACACACCGGTGATCTGGGCGACCACATCGTTCAGGCTCTCGATGTGCTGGACGTTGAGCGTCGTGTAGACGTTGATGCCCGCCGCGAGCAGCTCTTCGACATCCTGAAACCGGCGGGCATGACGCGAGCCGGGCACGTTGGTATGCGCCAGCTCATCGACCAGGATCATGGCGGGTTTGCGGGCGAGCGCGGCATCGAGATCGAATTCGCTGAGCGTCACGCCACGGTATTCGACGGTCTTGCGGGGAAGCGTTTCCAACCCGTCGAGCAATGCAGCAGTGTCGACACGGCCGTGTGTCTCGACGAACCCGACCACGACATCGATGCCGGCGCGCTGCTTCGCGCGCGCTTCCTCGAGCATCGTGTAGGTCTTGCCGACGCCCGGCGAGGCGCCAAAGAAGATCTTGAGCCGACCCCGTCCTGCCCGCCGTTCCTCTTCCCGTGCGCGGGCCAGCAACTCCTGAGGGTCCGGCCGGCGTGCTGTCATGAGAACCTAAGCTAACCCACTGCCTGGGTGCTGTGGCGCCGGCGCAACCTGGTGGGCCCGGCGTCGCTGATACAGCGAGATCGTCCCGTGTCCCTCATCATAACTGCACAGCTCACCAAAGCGCGCCCATGCGACGAAGGTCTTGAACACCCGTTCGTAGTGTTCCTGCGGCATGCGCATCACGATCGTCTCGAGGACGAAATCCTTATCGATCGAGCGACTCCGCCGCTTCCGTAATACGTCGGTGACTTCCCGGAAGAGCGACAGCGTGAGCAATTGTTCGCGCCAGATGCGCGTGCGTTGCTCCGGCACCGCCTGCACGAACCGGCGTCCCTCGGGCGCGAGCAGCACCGCACTCTTCGGCGTGTCCACGAAATTCAGCATCTCCGCCGCTTTGACGGTGGTAATGAGCCGGCCGAATTCGTGGTTGGTCTGTGCGGCGATCTTGAAGACATCCCCTTTTCCACCACGCGCATCGAGGAACTCGAGCAGGCCGACGATTTCGCTCGGTGACACGTTCGGTATGGGTTCGACGAATCCCGGTTCGCGTGCGACAGTCGAGGTCACGTCGGGGAGCTCGCTTCCCGTGATCGCCGCATACAGCGAGTCGATGAGCGCGACGCACTGGGGCGATTGATAATCCCTGGGCCGCTCCAGATCGTTTTGCACCACCGTGCGCACGCGCGCGGGATTGTTGCCGCCGAGCACCACGATGCGATCGGCCATGAACGCCACTTCGCGGATGTCGTGACTCACCATCACGATCGACGAAGGATTGCGCTCCTTGGTGCTCCAGATGTCGAGAACCTCCGCGCGCAGGCTCTCGGCCGTCAGCGCGTCCACCTGACTGAACGGCTCGTCCATGAAGAGGATTTCGGGGTCCACCACGAGGGCGCGTGCCATGCCGACGCGCTGCTTCATGCCGCCGGACAGCTCGCGCGGGTACGCGTCCTCGAATCCCCCCAGCCCCACCTGGCTGATCGAGCGCTCGGCGCGTTCGATCGCGTCCGCCCGATGCACGCCGCGCGCTTCCAACACCGTCTGGACATTTTGGCGCACCGTCATCCAGGGATAGAGCGCGAAGCTCTGGAAGACGATCGCCACTCCGGGATTGAGACCAACCAGCGGTTGTCCCTTGTACAACACATCACCGTGAGTCGGCTTGATGAGCCCGGCAAGAATGCGCAGGACTGTGGACTTTCCCGATCCCGACGGGCCGAGCAGCGCCACGACTTCGTTCCGTGCCACGCTGACAGAAATGTCCTCGAGCACGCGCAGCGGCTTGCCGTTGGGGAGCTTGAAGTCGTGGGAGACGTGACGCGCTTCGCAGAGGATTTCGCGTTTCATGTCATTTGCTCAAGGAAAAGCGCTCTTCGGCGACACGGTAGCACCACCGCCACAGCGTTCGATTGAATGCCACGACGAGGATGGACATCACCAGAATCGCCGCGGCGAGCAGCGGGAAGTTTGCCGCCGCTGCCGCGCCGCTGATTTCCGCGCCCAGGCCGTGCGCGCGCAGCGTCTGGCCCCTGAACGTGACGAATTCCGCGACAATGCTGGCATTCCAGGCGCCTCCCGTGGCTGTGACCCATCCGGTGACGAGATAGGGAAAGACGCCCGGAAAATACACCCTGCGAAACCGCTGCCAGCCCTTGATCCGATAGCTCGTTGCGGCTTCGCGGAGATCGGCGGGGATCGCCATCGCACCGGCAATCACATTGAACAGGATATACCACTGCGTGCCGAGCAGCATCAGCAGGATGCTCCCCCAGCCGAGGGTGACACCGGCCCACTGTAAGACGGCGATGACGAGGGGGAACAGCATTGGCGCGGGAAATGACGCGGCGACCTGAACGATCGGTTGAAAGATGCGGGAGAGCCGGCTCGACAGCCCAATGGCGAGACCGGCGGGTAGCGCCCATACGGTACCGATGAGCGTCGAGAGCAGGACCCGCCCCAGCGTGATGAATCCTGCCGTAATGGAGCGGCCCCACGCTCCAGCAGGCACCTCGTGCAGCAGATGGACCAGCTTCACACCACCCCAGGCCAGAACGCCGACCAAGAACGCCAGCGCCGCAAACGACACTGCGCGCGAGTTTCGCTCGACCGCCGTGGGCAATGCCGATGGAGCCGGCGTTGCCCTGGTGACGTCGCGGGTGGCGCGGCTCTCCCGCAGTTCCCGCAGGCGCCAACGCACCCAGCGCACGAGGCGCGACCCGCGCAACCAGTCGAGAAACCAGGAGTGCATGAGGATCTGCTCGCCGCCCCCGCCCTCTTCGACGCGGAACTTCTGCGCCCATACGACCACCGGTCGCCACAGCACCTGATCGAGCACCACGATCATCGTGACCATAGCGAGGATGGCGAGCACCATGGCGTCGCCGCGGCCCTGCTCGACCGCCACGCTCATGTAGGAGCCGATGCCGGGCAGGCGAAAGTCGCGCTCTCCCAGTTGAAACGACTCGCTGATCATCAAGAAGAACCAGCCACCCGCCATGCTCATCATGCTGTTCCACACCAGCCCCAGCGTCGCGAACGGCAACTCGACGTTGCGCAGCCGGCGCCACCAATTGAACCGATACACCGTCGCGGCTTCGCGCAGGTCGGCCGGAATCGAGCGCAGCGAGTGCACGAAGCTGAACGTCATGTTCCACGCCTGCCCCGTGAAGATCATGATCACTGCCGCGAGCTCGAGTCCGACGTTGCTATGCGGAAACAACGCCACGAGCGCGAGGACCAGTCCCGGCATGAACCCCAGGACCGGGATGCTCTGCAGGATGTCGAGCAGCGGGAGCAGAACCCGATCCGCGATGCGATCCTTTGCGGCCCAATAACCGTAGACGAGGGTAAAGCCGAGCGAAATCACGTAGGCGAACATGCCGCGGAACAGCGAGAACATCGTGTAGCGTGGCAGCGCGCTGGGCGACAGGTCGATCGCGATGCTCTGGCGATGCACGCCCGTCCACTCGCGGCCGAGGTCGACGAACGCAAGCAGCAATCCAGCCAACCCGGCGATGAGCAGGAGGTCGAGCCACGG
>DATBFV010000130.1:0-8011 GCA_036558345.1 Gemmatimonadales bacterium
GAGGGCGACGTACTCCGCGAAGCTGCCCCAGCCGGTGAAGCCCGGCTGGTAGTAGCGATCGCAGATCTGCTCGTCGCCCGCGCGGCAGCGCTCGCACGCGCCGCAGCCCATCGAGAAGGGGACGGTGATGCGGTCGCCCTTCTTCCATTTGCGCACATCCTTGCCCGTTGCGAGCACCGTGCCTGCGAACTCGTGTCCAGGCACGTGGGGCACTTTCACGTCGGCGTCGTGGCCCTTCCAGCCGTGCCAATCGGAACGGCAGAGTCCCGAGGCGCCAACCTTGATCACGACGCCGTCGGGGGGCGGTGTGGGGTCGGGGACGTCGACCAGACGCAGTGGGCCTTCGAATGCGTCGTAGCGAACCGCTTTCATGTCTGAAGAATAGAAGCAGATCCCGCGCTTCGCGCAGGAGGTCCCGCGGCTCGCGCGCTGACGCGCCAAGTGTCCGTGCCATTCCCAAAGCAGGTCCCGCGCTCCGGGCGCTGGCGCGCCCGTCGCGGGGGATGAACTTTATGAGCATGACACAAGCCGATCAAACCTACGACGCCATCGTCATCGGCTCCGGAATTTCCGGCGGTTGGGCCGCGAAGGAGCTGTGCGACCACGGCCTCCAGACCCTCGTACTGGAGCGCGGCCGCGACGTGCAGCACATCAAGGATTACCCCACCGCGAACATGGCGCCGTGGGAGCTGCCGCACCGCGGCTACAATCCCCGCAAACTTATCGAGGCAAATCCCCTCATCAGTAAGGCCGCCGGCTACGGCGAAGCCACCGCGCATTTCTTCGTGAAAGACGCCGACCACCCCTACGTGCAGGAGAAGCCGTTCGACTGGATCCGCGGCTATCAGGTCGGCGGGAAGTCGCTCATCTGGGGCCGTGCGACGCAGCGCTGGAGCAAGTACGAGTTCGTCGCCCCCGAACGGCTCGGCTACGGGATGAACTGGCCGATCACGTACGACGACATCGCGCCATGGTACTCGCACGTGGAGCAATTCATCGGCGTGTGCGGCAACTACGACCACCTCGACGCGATGCCAGACGGCGAGTTCCTCCCGCCCTTCGACTTCAACTGCGTCGAGAAGCACATGAGCGAGCGGGTCCACGCGAAGTACCAGGACCGCTGGGTCGTCCAGGGACGCTGGGCGCATCTGTCGAAGCCGAAGCCGATCCACATCCAGCAGGGGCGCGGCACGTGTCAGGCGCGCAATCTCTGCATGCGCGGGTGCCCCTTCGGGGGATACTTCAGCTCCAATTCGTCGACGCTGCCGTGGGCGATGAAGACCGGCAACCTCACGGTGCGGCCGCACTCGGTGGTGCACTCGATCGTGTACGACGACAAGACCGGTAAGGCGTCGGGCGTCCGCGTCATCGATGCGAACACGCACGAGCAGCTCGAGTTCGGCGCGCGCATCATCTTCGTGAATGGGTCGGCGCTGAACTCCACGCTGGTGCTGCTCAACTCCACGTCGTCGCGCTTCCCCCACGGCCTCGGCAACGACAGCGGGTTGCTCGGCAAATACGTGATGCACCATAACTATCGCGTGGCAGGGCACGGAAAGATCGACGGGTTTACGGACAAGTACTTCTTCGGGCGCAATCCGACGGAGTGCATCCTCGTGAACTTCCGGAACCTCGGGCGACAGGACACCGATTTCGTCGGCGGTTATACCACGTTCACCGGCGCGTATCGCGAGCGCGGCGTGGAGACCGATGCACTGTCGGGCGAAGCGTTCAAGGACGCGCAGACGCAGCCGGGGCCGTGGGGGATCTACATGTACATGCAGGGTGAGACGATCCCCAAGGAGTCGAACCACGTGCGCCTCCATGAGTCGCAGAAAGACCAATGGGGGATCCCGCTGCTCGTGATGAACGTGGACTACGACGCTAACGATGAGCGCATGATCCGAGACTGGCGCACACAGGCGGCCGAGATGCTCGAGGCGGCGGGGTGCCACGACGTCGAAACCCACGACAAGGGCTGGGCGCCGGGGCTCGACATCCACGAGATGGGCGGCGCGCGCATGGGGAAGGACCCGCGCCGGTCGGTGCTCAATGAGTGGAATCAGGTGCATGGCTGCCCGAACGTGTTCGTGACCGACGGCGCGTGCATGACGTCGACCGGGAACCAGAGTCCGTCCATCCTCTATATGGCGTTGACCGCGCGCGCGGCGAACCATGCCGTGGATGAGCTGAAGCGGAGGAATTTGTGAATCGGCGCGACGCACTCAAAGCGCTCATTGCGTCCAGCGGCATCCTGGCTGCATGCCGCTCGGGTCGCGCTTCGGATCAAGCGCTGATGGAGGAAATCGCCGACACCTTGCTCCCCACCACAGCCAGCTCACCGGGCGCGAAGGCTGCGGGCGCGGGCGCGGCCATGAACTTGATTCTCAGCGACTGCTACACGCCGGCGGATCAGCAGAGGGTGCGGGACGGGCTCGAGCGCTTTCGCAACGCGCACTTCCTCGAGCGATCGCGCGCGGAGCGCGAGACGTTCGTGCGCTCCGTGGGCAAGGAAGCCTGGTTCGAGCCGGTGCGTACGCTCGCACTCGGCGCCTACTTCTCGTCCGAGACCGGGATGACGCAGGCGCTGCGCTACCTGCGGGTGCCGGGGAAGTACGTTGGCTGCATGCCGCTCGCGCCCGGCCAACCTGCTTGGGGCTCCTCCTAGGCTGATCCCTTGAGCTGGCGAATCTAACCCTTCTTTTCTCTCAAAAAAGCAAGCGAGCATGTCGGGATCTGCTTTTCTCGTGGAACGCGCGTGGAGCGAGAGACGTGCTTTAGGGATAAAACGAAAAGCCGGAGAGCTCTCGCCCCCCGGCTACGCGGTGACCCCTCGAGCCCCTACTTGTGGCGGTACACGATCCTTCCGCGCGTGAGATCGTAGGGCGATAGCGCGCATGTCACGCGATCGCCCTCCAGCACCCGGATGCGAAACTTCCGCATCTTGCCCGCAATTGTCGCCAGCACGGAATGACCGTTCACGAGCGTCACGCGAAAGGTGGAGTTGCGGAGCAGCTCGGCCACCGTCCCGTCGATCTCCAGCGCCACTTCCTTTGTCATGGGCTCCCCGGCTCGTCGCGCTTGCCGCTGCGACGCTCCACAAAGGCGAGGTGCCCGCAGCTGCAGTATTCGACCATGCGGCCGAATCGATCGGTGCGGAAGGTGAGGTATTTGCGGCAGGCCGGACAGCGCGCCGGCCCGCGATCGACCACGAGCGGGCTCCGCGCCGCCGCGCGATTGGGCTTAATTGCGGGACGCCGAGCGGATGTGATGAACGGGACGCAACGAACTGACCGGGTCCGTCGCAGCTTCGTAGACAACGGCATGTTCGCAGGTGCACAGCGCCGTGTGTGGAATCGCCGCACGCGGCGCAGCGGGATCGGGCGAGCGGTACGTGGTGCCTGCTGGATCGGCGATGAAACCGCCACAGAGGTGACAATGAATGGTAGGCATGGCGCAAGCTAGTCGAGGGGACAGCGAATAGCGAACTTTCGCTCGCGTTTGAGCACAAACGAGCACACCCGGCCCGGGGGATATCTCGCTCTAGTGGAGGAGCTTGACCACTCCGAGCACTAGAAAACGCGACAGCGGTCACGAGACTCTGAGCGACGAGGAAAATCCTCGTACCTCGAACCTCATGACCGCTGTCGTCTGTGGCGTCTCGGCGTCTACTAGAGACTCGGGCGCTATACGTCTATTTCTTGTATACCCCAATCCCGTAGTAGCAGGGATCGTTGGCGCAGCTCGCCATCGAAACCCGCAGCGTATACGTACCGGTGTAGGACGGCGAGATCGACACAATGGGCCAATCGTCGGTGCGGACGTCGGACGCCACCTCGTCCCCATCAGGATCGTACAGGCGCAGATCGATGTCGCGGCAGTCCTGATCGCAAACTCCCAGGAACGCGTAGGACGTCCCCGGCTGCAGTTTGATCGTCAGGTCCTCGTAATAGTTGTTCTTGAGGTTCCCGTCGTACACATCACCGCTCATCGTGTAGCCGCGATTGGAAAGGAAGTCGGCGTGCTGGCTGACCTGACTGCGCACGGTCCGCTGCCACTGGTTCTGCGCGGTGGCGGCCGCGGGCACGAGCAGCGCTGCGACGACCAGGCACGGAAGACTTAAGCGACCCATATTCGCTCCTGTGTGGGGGTCTTGCCCCCGCCAAAAAAGCGAATTCCGTGCCCAGTGCCTGCCGGGCTATGTATGGACGGATCAGTCGGTTAGCAGTGTGACGTGGGTCCCAGGTCCGACCTCGACGTTGCATCTCGCCACCGCCCCTCGCGAGTCGCGAAGCAGCTTCACCCGTGCGCTCGCTCACACTTCGGGATCTGCTTTTAAGGCTCGGGGCAGACCCGCGTTGCGGACCTAGTGCTGCAGGATCTTGACGATTCCGAAGATCAGACCGACCGTCGTAGCGGATTGCGCGATCCAGAAGGCAAACATGCGCCTCGTGAGCCTGGTCTCCAGCTGGGCGAACTTTTCGTCCATGCGGGCAAAACCGACCAGCATCTCGGCACGAAGCTCGCCGATACGACCACTGAACTCCGTTTTGAGCTCAGCCTTGAGCTCCGCAAGCCGTTGCTCGAGCTTGGCGTCGAACAGAGCGAAATTCCGATCGTTCAGCTCACGCAAATCTGCTCGGTACGTCGCATCCACGAGGTTGAACCACTCCACGAGCTCGTTGGCGATATCATCGCCCAGCTTTTCATAGAATTTTCGTGACAGCTTGGCGGTGACCGGCACACGAGCTCCTGGTAGATGCCGGCTAATCATAGAATAAGCTCGGCCTTTGCCCGTATCAAGAAAACGCGAGCGCCATCCTTCGCTCGCTCTTCAGAGCGCTGCGAAGCCTCGGGATTCCCCGGGGCTTTGTGTTGAGAAGGAGAAACGGTGGGGACAATGATCGCGTATGTTCGTGCGGTGCCAAGACTCGTGACATGACCCTGCCGAGCGCGGAGTTGCTGGCGCTCCAGCAGCTGCTCGCCGGCCGCTACTCGATCGAGCGCGAGCTCGGCAGGGGCGGCATGGGGATCGTGTTCCTGGCGCGCGACGTCGCGCTGGACCGGCTGGTGGCAATCAAGCTGCTGCCACCCCAGCTCGCCAACGCCGCCGCGCGCGACCGCTTCCTGCGCGAGGCGCGGACCGCGGCTGGACTGTCCCACCCGAACATCGTGCCGATCCACGCGGTCGAACAGCACGGCGACTGCGTCTTCTTCGTGATGGGCTACGTGGACGGCGAAACCCTGCGCGAACGGGTGACGCGCACGGGGCCGCTGGCACCGCGCCTGGCGATGAAGCTGATGCAGGAAGTGGGGTGGGCGCTCGCGTACGCGCACCGCTGCGGCGTGATCCACCGCGATGTCAAACCCGACAACATCATGATCGAGCGGACCACCGACCGCGCCCTGGTCACCGACTTCGGCATCGCCGTGCGCGGCGGCGCGGGCGCGAGGCCTGGGGCGGGGGCGGGGGCGGATGCCGCGGGCACGGCGCGCTATATGAGCCCCGAGCAGGCGCTCGGGGAAGCGGTGGACGAGCGCAGCGACCTCTACTCGCTCGGTGCGACGCTGTTCTTCGCGCTGACCGGCCGGCCGCCATTCGAGGCGGCCAACCTTCCCGCGATCATCACGAAGCAAGTGACCGAGCTGGCGCCCCGGCTCGAGACCCTCCGGCCTGAGGTCCCACGCCGCCTGGCGGACCTGGTAGACCGGTGCCTCGCGAAGGAGCCGGCGAGCCGCGTCCAGACCGGTGACGAGGTCGCGCGCGTCGTGGGTGAGATCCGGGGCAAGGACCTGCGCGCGCCGCCGCTGGTGCGCTCGTTCGTGCGTAACGCCCAGGTGTCGACCATGGTGCTGCTGGGCTCGGTGATCGGCGGCTCGACGGTCAATACCGGTCCTAACGGCACCAGCTTCCAAATCGGCGGCGCCGGACTCATCGGCATGATCCTGCTGTTCCAGCTGCTCGCCGTGGCCCGCCGGCTGTTGCGCGAGGGCTACGCGTTCGAGGACATTCGCGCCGCGCTGATCGCCGAGTCGCAGATCCAGCAGGAGGAGGCGGACGAGGCGCGCCAGGGCAGGTGGACCCGAAAGCTCAACATGTTGTGGCTCAGGGTGTGGGCGGGCCGGTTCGGGCGCTGGTTCTTCCGCTTGGCTGCCATCCGCCTCAAGGACACCGGCAAGCGCGTCGTTGTGGTGGCCGAGCCTACCGAGCTGGTGCTCGGCCGCTCGGTGATCGAAGCGTATCGCGCGCTGGACCGCGGCACCCAGACCGCGCTGCGCGATTTACCGGAGCTGGTGGAACGACTGGAGCGTGAGGCGGAGGCGCTGCGCGCGCGCGGCGATACCGGCGAGCGCCTGGCCGAGACGGTCGCGGCGCTGGAGAACGTGCGATTGGCGCTGCTCCGCGCGCGCGTCGGGACCGGTACAGCCGGCGAGTTGACCGGGTTGCTCGAAAACGTGCGGCAACTGGGTGTGGACGTGGACCACTATCTCGAGGCGCAGCGCGAGGTGGAGCGCGCCGTGGAGTCTCCTTCGAGCCGCTCGTCATGACCAGTCGATACTTGATGATCATCGCCATCATCGTCGGCGCGGCGCTCGTGGTGTCGGGCATCGCGCCATACGATCGTACCACGTGGTGGCTCGAGGTCTTCCCTGTATTTATCGGTGGCGCACTGCTCGTACTGACGGCGCGCCGATTTCCACTCACCCGCCTGACCTACACCCTGCTCGGCATCCACGCGCTGATCCTGATCGTCGGCGGCCACTACACCTACGCTCGCGTGCCGCTGGGATTCTGGGTCCAGGACGCGCTCGGCCTCGCGCGGAACGATTACGACCGGCTGGGTCACTTCGTGCAGGGCTTCGTTCCCGCAATCCTGTTCCGCGAGATCCTGCTGCGCACGTCGCCGTTACGGCCCGGCCGCTGGCTGTTCGTGATCGTGACCGCGCTCTGCCTCGCCTTCAGCGCATGCTATGAGTTCTTCGAGTGGTGGTCCGCGCTCGTCGGCGGGCACGCCGCGGACGCCTTTCTCGGGACCCAAGGCGACGTGTGGGACACGCAGTGGGACATGTTCAGCGCTCTTGTTGGGGCGATCACCGCGCAACTGCTGCTTGCTCGCATTCACGATCGCAGCCTGGCAAGACTGCCCCTATGCTGAAGGAGTTTCACAACACCGAATCGGCCGTTGCTGGTATCAAGAAACGCGAGTGCCATCCTTTCGCTCGGAGGAGATCTGTGGCTGAATTCTCGTCACGCATTCGGCCGTGGCTCGCGGCTGTGGTGGCCGCGCTCACCGCCTGCGCCGGCAGGGGCGCCCCCTACACGCCTCAAACTCGCGAGCTGACCGTCACGACCGTCCCGCTGCTGGTCAAGGAAGGCCGCACGGTCTACCCGTTTCTCGCGGCCGACTTCGCCCGCGGCGGCGTGCTGGAAGGCAAGGAGGTCTATGCCTTCTCGCCCAGCACGCTCACGGTGGTCGAGGGCGACACCGTGCACTTCACCTTCTACAATCCGGAGGACGACGAGCACGGATTCTTCATCCCCAATTGCGACGGTGAGCAGGGGGAATCGTTCGTGCTCCCGGACTGCGCCGTCCGGTTACCGCCCCAGACCGTGACGCACGCGAGCTACATCGCGCGGCACGCCGGCGTCTATCCGTTCATGTGCATCGTGGCGAAGCACGTGCCCATGATGCATGGTCAGCTTGTGGTGCTCGCGCCCGCAGCGCTCTAGGCGACCGTCGCCCGCCCATATCGCGATTTCGATTTGGTGACCGCTGACGGGAAGATCTACTGCTACCAGCCGACCAACCTGATCGCCCAGGTCTTCGTGCAGCTCACCGCGGCGACGCAGGTTAAGATCGAGCTCGTGAAAGGCACGTTGGCCTGCGGCGATTCAACGGTTTGGAGCTTCAGCGGAGCTGCTGCGACGTTTTCGCGGTAACTCCGCTACAACGTCAAATACACAATCCTTACGAAGTCGTCTCCCTTATATCTCCCGCCCGCCCAATCC
>DATBFV010000131.1:0-2432 GCA_036558345.1 Gemmatimonadales bacterium
CGGGTCCCTGCTCCACGATCGGGGCGCTGTGCCCAAAGGGATCGCGTCTGGTCGCCCGCACTGAGCCCTTGATCAGCACGAACATGCCGGGGGCGATTTCTCCCGTCACGAACAGCGCCTCGCCAGGGGCATAGAGCCGAATCTCCCCAAAACGGCGAAGACGATCGATTTCACGCTGCTCAAGCTTCGGAAACATCTGCTCGCGGCGCGTATCGATCGTCGACATGTCGAGCCTCGCAGTTCAGGCCGTCAATAATGGCAACAATGAATCGGACCAGTGCAACGCGTGCTTCGGGGTGGGCGCCAGGAAACCAGCAATCGAGCTCGCACCAATCGATTCCCGCCAGGTAGTCCCGTCACCGGATCGTTGCAAGCCTTCCGGGCAAAACGTCAGTGAGCGATCAGCAACGGGACGGGCGCCTTATGCAGGAGAGTATAGGTCGCGCCCCCCAAAAGCCACTCGCGCACTCGAGAGTGGCCGTAAGCGCCCATGACGATCAGGTCGGCCTCGAGGCGCCGGGCCTCCGCAATCAGCGTCATGCCGACATCGTTGTCGCGCATCCTGACACGATGCAGAACGGCATTAATGTCATGATGCTTGAGGTGGTTGACCGCGTCGAGCCCCAACATGGCCTCCGCTTCCATTGGAGACTTGTCATCGACGAAGACCACCGCCGCCTCCGTTGCTTTGTGTAGATACGGAAGCGCCTCCGCCAGCGCGCGGGCTGATTCCCGGCTGCCGTTCCAGGCCACGACGATGCGCTTGAGCATCGCCTTTGCCGGCCTGCGATTGGGGACCAGAAAGACGTGCCGGCCCGATCCGAAGAGAACGCTCTCGACCAGATGCTCGGGCTCCTGCGGCGCGCCGTTCGGGCGCAGGGCCACGAAAGTGTCGGCTGCGCGCGCCTCCCGCGCCACCACGTTCTCCGCGGCGTCGCTCAAGATGTCGAACCGGCGCAGCTCCACGGGTTTCTGCAGCCGGTTCAGACGTTCGCGCAACCTGGCTTCCACCTTGTCGCCGGCCTGTCTCGCCGCCTCCAACAGCTCCGCCGCCCGCGCCGCACCGATCCCGTCCTCCGGGGCGATCACGACAGGGAGGACATTGATGAACAATCCGATGACGTGACTGTCGAAGAGGTCGGCGATATGATTGACCGCGGCGAGGCGCACCTCGTCAGCTGCGGTTCCGTCGAGACGCAACATCACATCCTTGATCATCGCTTTTCTCCGTCCTCGATGGTACCCGCGCCGGCGTCTTCCGACGGCCCCGCCGCCCGCGTGAAGCCGAGCTTTGGCGGTATGAGCAAATCCTCCAATTCGAGTAGCTCGCGTAGCGCGCCGATGGCCTCGATCGCGTCGTCCTCGTTCCGTGCCGCGCGAAGCCGCTGATAGATGTCCCGCCAGGGCGGCGGCCGCCCGAGACGCATGGAATCCGCAACAAACGCGGCCGCCTCGGCGAGCGAGCCAAGCGATCGCGGTTTCGGCGTGTCCTTGACCACCAGTGGCGGATCGATTCGAACGTCGAACATGCACGGCAACGTAGGGGGCGTTTCGTCACGCGGCATTGACGGGCATCAAGACGCGCGCCGACATCGCTCGGAGGCCGGCCCGGTATTTGGACTACCTCGCCTTGCGCCGACGAACGCGCAGGCTAGCGGCGGCGGATTTCGCGGAGATGGCGGCGGCCAGATCGGCGAGGTCCTGCTCCAGCTCGTCACGCAACTTGATCTCCATGATGGGCGAGATGACGGAGTACAGCGCGCGACCGGTAGACGTTCCGGATCTAGTCCGGAACACCAGCATGAGGCGGGAGCCTGTGCCCAAGGAGTCGATCAGGTGATCCAATTCGTAGTTGATTTCCCGGTTTTCGGCGACAAGCCGCAGGCGCCGCGGCCGCTCAATCTCCGCGATCCTCATCTCTTCCATGGTCTCGTGACCGAAAATGATCCGCTGTTCCCGCAATCGCGTGCCGGCACGAACGGGGCCGGGAGTGAGCAACTCGACACTCCTGATCGAACGAATGATCTGCGGCCATTCGACGATGTCGGCCACCGTCTTGAAGGCCGTCAGCGGACGGGCAGCGACGGTTCTGGCCAGAGCGATCTGCATTGGCCCCAATCGCCCCTCACTCCGCAGCCGCGGCGACGGCGCCAGCGGCACGCAAGCCCGGATCGGACCAGCGCACCCGGTTGCAACCATCCGCGATCGCGGCGACATGCCGGCCTTGATACTGCGCCGCCCCGAGCTCGAGCGGGGAGGGCATGCGCGCGCCGTCGGCGCCGACGATGGTCGTGGCGCCGTAGGGGGTGGCGCCATGCACGTCCTTGATTCCGAGCTGGCCCTTGAACGAATAGGGCAGGCCGACGACGATGAATCCGAGGTGCAGCAGCACGATGTGGAACGACAGGATCGTCGCTTCCTGACCACCGTGC
>DATBFV010000132.1:0-5286 GCA_036558345.1 Gemmatimonadales bacterium
CCCGTCTTCGGCGGATGCGGCCTCCACGACATCGATGTCCCGTCCCTTGAGCTCCTCCACCAGCGTTCTCGCGGCGTGGCCTGCCGCGGTGGGCGTCGGCAGCTCATCATCCACCATGAGCGCCCGCAGCTGGATGCGCTTGGTCCGTCTCTCAATCATTCCTGGCTCCGTTCACTCCGGTCGAGTGTTCCAGCGATAGAAGGTCACGACATCGGCACTCGGCTCTCCGAACCAATGGACGAACAACGGCCGGAACTCCGGGCCGGTATACAACCGGCTGAGTGTCCGATCCACCAGGGATCGAAACATCTCGTCGCCGCGCGGCAGCGGGAGGGCGAATGCCTCGTACGTGAAGGCGCGATCCAGCACCTCGAGGCTCGCGCCTGACGGATTGTGCGCGATCGCGTCGAGCAGGATGGCGCGGTCGGCGAAAAAGACGCTCGCCTTCCGATCCAGGACCGCGGTGATTCCCGCATCGTAGGTCGCCACCGGCTCGACCTTCGATGAGAGCTTGAATTCCTTCAGCTTGCCGCCCAGCCACGTCTGGGCCGTCGTGCCCTTGATGACGCTGAACGTCTGGGTCTGCAGCAGCTGACCCGCGGACGCCCGCCACGTGGGACTCGACGGCGGCTTTTGGTTCAGGACTTCGCTGAGACGATCGGGCGCGTCTTTGCGCAGCAGCGCGCCAATCCCTCCCGGAAAGACCGGAAGCGAGAAGCTCACCAGCTGCCGGCGGGCGAGCGTTTCCGTGTCCGCGCCGCAGAATACGTCGACCTTGCCGTCCTGGACGGCGGAGAACCGGTCGTCGGCGGGGATTGGGACCCACTCGATCTTCAGGGTGGTCACCCCGAGCTCGCTCTTGACCGCGTCAGCGACTCGTTGGCACAGCGCCACCGAGAATCCGGTTTCGACCCCGGACTGATCGCGGAACGAGAATGGCCGCGCATCGGGTTGGTAGCCGAGCGTGATCTTGCCGTTCTGCTTGATCCGCGCCAGCGTCGGAGATGCGGGCGCGCCGGACTTTTGCGCGACCGCCGTCGAGGCGAGCGCGATGCTGACAAAGCCGCAGGCGATGGGTCTGATGAGGCGTTGCATGGTCCGGTCTCCTTTCAGGCTCTGACCGGCGCGCTAGACGCCGGCTGCGGACTGCGCCGCTCGGTGAAGCGGTACGCGATGAATCCCCAGAGCAAATACGTGAGCGCGGCCACCAGCATGCCGCCCATCACCGCCTCGAATCCCGAGGCGTACAGCGCGTACGTGCTGTAGAGGATCGCGATCACCGCGACGATCATGTTGCGCCGATAGGTGCCCTGTGGAGCGTTGGCCGTCTTCATCATCACACCGAGAGCCGACAGCGCGATGATGTAGGGAATCACGTTGGTCACGACGGCGAGGTTCACGAGCTTGCTGAACTGCTTGCTCAGGCTCGGGGAGATCGTGGACAGCGCGAGTGCCGTCTGCACGACACCGAGCACGAGCATGCCGGCGAGCGGCGCTCCCGCCGCGTTCACTTTCGAGAACAGCCTCGGGAACATGCGCTCATCGGCGGCATTCTTGCCGGTGGACGCGATGGTGAATTGCCACCCGAGCAGCGAGCCGAGGCATGCCAGCACGGCCAGACCCATGACCACGCGCCCGATCGTCGGGTTGAACATGTGCGCATACGCGGTCCCGAACGGGCCGGTGGACTGCGCCAGCTCTTCGTTCGGCACAATGCCCTGAATCACCGTGGTGGAGAGGATGTAGATGACGGCGGCGCCCAACGTGCCGAACATGCAGGCGAGCGGCACGTTCTTCTTGGGGTTTTCTACCGCATCGGAGTTCTGGGCCGCCGACTCCATCCCGAGGAAGGCCCACAGGGTGAGGGAAATACTCGACCCCATGCCTTGGCCAATGCTCAGTCCTTGCGGATTCCAGGCGGCCGAGAAGGTGCCCTTGCTGAACCAGAACCAGCCGATGATCGAGAGCGCGCCGACGGGAAGGATGACTCCCCATACCGTCACCGAGCCAATCCGCCCGGTCACCGAGGGACCGCCGAAGTTGGCGACCGTGGTGAGCCAGAGCAGCGCGATCACACCGATGCAAGTCGCGATCGGCGCCGACGCGAGCCACGGGAGGAACGACGCCAGATACCCCACGGCGGAGATGGCGATGGCGACGTTGCCGATGGCGAGCGAGAGGAAATAGAGAAAGAAGACCATGAAGTAGCCGTCTTTCCCGTACGCGTCCTCGGCGTAGGCCGACATGCCGCCCGGGCGCTGATTGAAGATGCCCGCCTGCGCGAAGCCGTACGCGATGGCCATCGATCCGACGGCGGTCACGCCCCAGGAGAGCAGCGAGATCGCGCCGACCTGGGCCATGTTCGTCGGCAGCATGATAATGCCGGAGCCCATCATGTTCACCGCCACGATGAACGTGAGCTGGACCAGGGACATCTTCTTAGCTGTTGTTGTCGTTGCCACAGTTTCCTCCCGACTACTTGGTCACGCAGTAGATGTGATAAGTCCCGCCGTGCTCCTCGGTCCCTTCGACTTCCTTCGCAAATCCGGGGAACTTCTCGCCCCACTTTTGAACAGCGCGCAGGTAGGTGAGCCAGGGGCCGTCCGCGGGACCGATGTTTTCGCCCGGCATCACGATCGGAATCCCTGGTGGGTAAGGAATGACGCCGACGCCGACGACGCGGTTGGCGATCTTGTCGAGCGGTACCTTCTCGGCCCGGCCTGCCATGAGCAACTGAAAGGCGCGCCGGGGCGTCATCTCGGGCGTGGGGAGCGTGGCGTAGGCCTGTGCCTGCCAGTAACCCTGCCGCCCTTCCTTCATATACGCCCACATCTCGTCGCCCAGGTCCTTGAGACCCATGCCGGCATAGCGCTCGGGCGCAGCAGCGGCAACGCCCGGCACGACCTCGGTCAGCGGCGCATTGCGATCGTAGTCGGCCTTGAAGTCGAGCAGCGTGTTGAGGAGCGTACCCCACTTCCCCTTGGTGATGCCGACAGAAAAGAGGAAGAGCACCATGTGGTCGGTGGTACGGGACGGGACGATCCCGTGCCGCCCCAGATAGGCGGTGACGATGTCTGCGGGAATGCCCCTGGTGTCGAACTGCCCGTCATCCTTCATCCCGGGGCACACGATCCCGAACTTGATCGGGTCCAGCATGCACCAGTTGTCCGGCATGTCGTCGAAGCCGTGCCACTTCTCGCCCGGATGCAACACCCAGCACGAGGGGTCGGTCGCCAGCCGCTCCGGATCAACCTCGTGGAACGGGACGCGCTTGCCGGTTTTGAGATCCTTGATCTCAGGCGCGTTCCAGGGGGCGAAGAACCAATCCTTCTTCGCGCGGAATTCCTGGTACACTCGGGCGACCGCGAGCCGGCAGGCGACGGCTTCCTCTATTACGTCCTGCGTCAGCGTCTGCCCGGCGGGCCCGTCCATCATGGCCGCGGCCACCTCGTTCGACGCGATCAGCGCATACAGCGGCGAGGTGCTGGCCTGGCCGGCGTACGCCTCGTTGAAGCGACCATGGTCGATGGCGCCTTTGCCGTCGCGGATGTGGATGTAGGACGTCTGTGAGAGCGCCGCGAGCAGCTTGTGCGTCGAGTGCGTCGCGAAGACCGTCGGTCCATCTTTCGGGTGCTCGGCGGGATTACCGCGCATTGCATGCCGGCCTGCGTACAGGGGATTGAAGCGCGCGTACGCGTACCACGCCTCGTCGAAATGAACCCGGTCCACCGTCTGTGCCAGCCGTTTCTCGGCATCGGCGGCGTTGTAGCACATCCCGTCGTAGGTGCAGTTCGTCACGACGGCATAGACCGGACGTTTGGCCGTGGCATTCTTCGTCAGCGGGTTTTGCGCGATGCTCTCGGCAATCGCCTTGGGCTCCAGCCGTGACGGCGGACTGAGCCCGATGATGCCGTAGCGGTTGCGTGTGGGACGCAGGAACACGGGGATACCGCCGCTGATCGCGAGGCCCTGCTCGATGGACTTGTGGCAGTTCCGATCGCACAGAGCGATTTCGCCGTCCCCGACGCAGGCGCTCATGATCGCACGGTTCGATCCCGACGTGCCGTTCAGCACCGAGTAGGTGCGATGTGCCCCGAACACCTGGGCGATGTACCGTTCGCTGGCGCCGATCGGCCCCAGGTGCCCGAGCAGCGAGCCAAGCGCCGCGCGTTCGATGCCCATGTCCGAGCGGAACAGGTTCTCGCCGTAATAGTCGAAAAAGGCGCGCCCGATCGGAGACTTGAGGAAGGCGACTCCACCCTGGTGCCCGGGCGCGGCCCAGGAGTATTCCCGGTCGCGGTCGTACTTCGACAGGGCGGCTGCGAAGGGCGGCAGGATGCCCTGGATGTAGCGCTCGATGGCGGCTGAGGCGCGGCCACCGATGAACGCCGCCGTGTCTTCGAGAATCCAGATGAACTCGTCGACGAGGGTCGCGACCTCGACGGTGACGGTGCCCGTAATGCTGCGATCCGCCATCAAAAACACCGGCACCTTGGGGTTGCGCGCGCGCAGCGTACGGAGCAGCTCGGTCGCTTCCTTGTGGGTGCGGCCGTCCTTCTTGCCGTTCTCCTGGCCGAGCGTCCAACTCAGGAAGATGCCGTGGAGCGCGGCGTCGGAGACGATCTGGGCCTGTCCGTCGGCGATCGAAAGCGCTTCGACGACTTCGATGCCGCGCCCGCGCAGCTCGTCTACGAGCGTGCGGACGGCGCGACCGCCCGCGGACGTCGCGCCGCTCAGTTTGTCGTCAACAATCAACACCCGCCGGGTCAGCGGACGCGCGCTGCCGACGATCACGAGCGCGCTCTAGTAGGCGTACGCGACATAAATCATTCCGTACGTGAAGTTCGAGCTCCGGCTGTAGGCCTGCGTGGCCGCTGTCTGTGGATGCGCGTACGCGGCGACGAAGCTCACGATGAAGTTGCTGTTGACGGACCAGTCGGTATACGCATCGAGCTCGGTCGCGACGTCCTTCGAGGTGACAAGGGGCGGAACGAGCTGGTCGAGCTTGAACGCGTACCCGATGAGACCGCCGCTCACCGATCCCGACGGCTTCACGTGTACGCGAAGCTGATGCGAAATGAGATTCGAGTTGGCGAGGAAGTACTCGCCGCCGATCTCACCCTGCCACCACGTGCCCCAGTCGTAAAAGCCGGGGAGCAGCATGTCGAACGATTCATTCTTGGTCGTGGCGGGGTCGTCGCCCTGGAAAAACGCGTAGCGGTACGAGATGCGGGGCGTCCACGACACCTTCTTGAGCTCGTACGCGGCCAGAACGTTGTACGCCGT
>DATBFV010000133.1:0-2540 GCA_036558345.1 Gemmatimonadales bacterium
GCCGGACGAACCTGGTCAGAAGTTCCTGCGCGCGATCGATGTGCGTACCGGGCAGGTCCGGTGGGAAGTGCCGCAGGTCGGGCACGCATCGACCTGGGGCGGGACGCTGGCCACGGCCGGCGGCCTCGTGTTCTTCGGAGAAGACAGCGGAGCGCTCCTCGCCGTGGATGCATCCGACGGCACGGCGATGTGGCGATTCGCCGCCAACGCCGACTGGAAGGCATCGCCGATGACGTACGTCTTCGATCAGCAGCAGTACATCGCGGTCGCGGCCGGACCGGCCATCATCGCCTTCGCGTTGCGGTAGCGAGTCACCGCGTCACTGACCGAGCGTGACGTTGTCGCTGCATTACGGCTTCGGAGGCGCGATGCGTCTGAGGTCATCGAAGAGATTGAGGAGGAACGTCAGGTGCGTCGGCACGACTGTCTCGCCTTCGGCAGGAGGCGCTATGGCGACACGGGCGCCATCAGGGTGCAGCGCGTACATCCGGCTACCGAGCACTTGGCGAACCCTTGACCCACGCTCTGCCCAGGGACGCGGGTTCTCGACGACGAACGACCCGTTCTCCACACGGTATCGGACGACCATGAGCACCTGCGTGTAGTCGACCGCCTCTGTGGTAAACACGATCTCGTGACGCACGCGGGACCATGAAGAATCATGGCCTCCGCCGCTCGAGACCATGACACGCGGCCCCGGTCCGGGGAATGGGCGCACGTAGACTTCGTCATGGCCCGTTTCGTTCGAGGTATACGAAAGCCATCTGCCGTCGGGCGAGAAGGTCGGCGCTCGCTCTCTGGCGGGGCTGCCCACAAACGACACCGGCTTGCCCGTCGTCCAGCCGCCGACCTCGTCACCCTCGACCGGCAGGATCATCACGTCTTCGCCAGTTCCGGGCATGGTCGCGACATAAGCGAGCAGCTTCTTCTCCGGATGCCACGACCCGGGCAGGAGCGCGGCTGTGCTGTGGACCAGCACTTGTGAGTCGCCCGTGCCGTCCGCTCTCTTCCAGGAGATGGTGTTCCCGTACGGATCGATGGAGGACTTGAAGGTACGGTACACGAGACGCGCACCGTCCGGGGTCCACACGGGAAACTCTTCGTTCATGGCCCCAGACGTGATGCGGGTCAGGCTGCCTCGCGACCAGTCGTGCACCCAGATGTCCGTCTGGCCCCCGTCTCGAACGTCGACGGCGATTCGCCGACCGTCGGGCGCGAATTCGGCGTTGTACCACTCACTCGGCTCTGCGCGAAGGGTGGCAAGCGCCCCGGTCCGGTCCATCCACACTATCGGGCGTGCGCCGTATCTGTCCCGGCCGGGAATGTAGGCCATCGTGCCCGTCTGCGACAAGGTCAATTGCGCACTGCCCCTGCCGTGATCCGACTGGATGCTGTCAATCGTACGGGCCGCCGCACCGGTCACCGTCAATCGCCGAAGGTCGAAAGGCATCGCAAACAGCGTGTCGTCCTGCATGTACACGATGTGGCCGCTGCCCGCATAGCGACCGAAGTAGCCGCCGCGGTGAACAATCGTGCGCTTGCCAGAGGGCAGGGGCTGGACGACCAGAGTCGACCCCGTCCCGATCATCGGTTCCGTGCTCGCTGTATAGAGGATACCGACGCCTCCAGGCAGTACCTGCGGGAAACGATGCGTGATCTCACCGTCCGTGAGCGTCGTCACCGGTTGCGCCTCTCCGCCGTCCGACGAAACCCGCATTAACCCCCTGCGGTAGTGCGGCGCGAACACGATCGCGCCATCTTCCGACCACCAGGCGCCACGAGGTTGCGGTGCTTCCGCGAGTGCCACGACGGCACCGCCCGTCACGGACACCTTCTTCAGTTTCAAGTCGGCAAAGAACGCCAACCACGCTCCATCCGGTGAAAAACACGGAGTGCTCGCCCCTTCCGTGCCGCCGAGTGGCGTGGCCGTGAGCTGATCGAGACGTCGAACGTACAACCGAGGCGGCTCTCCACTCTTCCGCGCCACGAACGCCAGCAACGTGCCATCCGGCGAAATTGCGAGCGGCACGTCGGTCGTCGGCAGGCCGCCGGACATTCCGAGCTCGATGCTGAGCCGCTGCGCGGGTGTAAAGGGTGTGCCCTTCCATCGTGCTGAGTATCCAAGCAGCAGCACTGCTGCGACGCCCGGGACCGCGAGTATCCAGGATGCGGCGCGGCGCCAGCGTGCGAGGGTACGTCGGTGGATGCGCGTCGGCACCGCCCCGCTTCGATCGATTGTTGCTTGGTCACGAAGCGCCTCGAGATCGAGCAGCAGGTCCTTCATCACCTGATACCGCTGCTCTGGATCCTTGCGAAGCGCCTTGCGGACTATCCGCTGCAGCTCGGCGGGAGGGTGCGCTGCGACGTCGGTCAGAGACGCAGGCTCGTGGTCGAGCACCGAGACCAACACGTCAGCGCGTGTCGAGCCAGCGAAAGGGTGCCGATGGGCCACCATCTCGTACAGCAGAACACCTACGGCCCAGATATCGGTTCGCGCGTCCACGTTCTGGCCGCGTGCCTGTTCCGGCGACATGTAGTGG
>DATBFV010000134.1:0-53883 GCA_036558345.1 Gemmatimonadales bacterium
CCCCGATTGGCTGCGCAGATTCCCGGCGATGTGCCGGTGCTGTGTGCATGGCATGGGCAGGCGTTGATGCAGCGGGCGGCGGCCAGATGGACCGCAGAGAGGATGCGTTAGCATGCTGATGTATCGTACGCCCGACGGAAAGATTCAGGAGCTGCTCATGGGCCGGCAGTAGATTCTTGGCCTCGAGCGCCGGCTTTCGCGACTTCGTCCTCGATCAGCTCAGCCGGGCTGGGCTGCGCGTCCGCGCGCGACCGATGTTCGGCGGTTTTGGGATCTACGCGGGCGACCGGTTTTTTGCGCTGATTGCCGGCGACACCCTCTACTTCAAGGTCGACGACTCCAATCGTCCGGATTTCGAGGCGTTGGACATGAAGCCCTTCCAGCCCTACGGCGAGGGCAGCGAAGCCATGAAGTACTATCAGGTACCGGCTGATCTGCTCGATGAGCCCGATGCGCTGCGGCCCTGGGCAGAGAAATCGCTCGCCGTAGCCGCCCGCAAGCCTGTTGCGCGAAAGGCGAAGAAGAAAAAGAAGAAGAAATGATCGGGGCGTGGTGCTGGGCGTTGGGTTCAGCGATCTTATCGCATGGCCGAGCGCCGCTATAGCGACAAAGAAATCGCCGCGATTTTCCGCGCGGCATCCGAGGCGCCGTCCCGGGAGCAGCCTGGGCAAGACGTCCCGGCGGATGAAGGGCTGACCCTCACCGACCTTCAGGCGATCGGCCGCGAAGTCGGGATTGCGCCAGACGCAGTCGCGCAGGCGGCGCGGGCGCTCGATGCGCGCGTCGGGACAGCGCCACGCACCTTTCTGGGACTGCGCATCGGCGTCTCGCGAACCGTCAACCTCAATCGGCGGCTCACGGACGAGGAGTGGGAGCGCCTCGTCGTGCAATTGCGCGAGGTCTTCAACGCGCGCGGTCGCACGCGTGCCGACGGCTCACTGCGACAGTGGACCAATGGAAACCTGCAGGTCCTGCTCGAGCCGACCCAGACCGGTCATCGCCTCCGATTCGGGACGATGCACGGCGCGGCGAGCGCCTCGATTGGGGCCGGCCTCGTGACGCTCGGCGTCGCTGCCGTCGTCGCACTCGTGAGCGCGCTGCGCGGCGACTTCGTCGCCGCGATTCCGGGGATCGCCTTCCTCGCGGTCGCCGGCACCGGCTTCGTCGCAAGCGGCGCGTTGCGACTGCCGCGCTGGGCGCGGATTCGGCAGAAGCAAATGGATGCTCTCGCGGCGCAGGTCGAAGCGCTTCCCCCGAAATAGCTTGGCAGAATTCCGCGCCGAAGCCTTTCTCTTCGATCTCGACGGCGTGCTCGTGGATTCTCGGGCCGTCGTCGAGCGAACGTGGCAGCGCTGGGCCGCCGAGCGTCATCCGATCGACGTCGCCAAGGTGCTGCACATCGCGCATGGGCGCCGCGCGCGTGACACGCTGCTGATGCTGGTCCCTCACCTCGCCACCGACGAAGAAGTCGCGTGGCTCGACGCGACCGAGCTGGTGGACGTCGAAGGGCTGCGCGTCATTCCGGGCGCGCGCGAGCTCGTCACATCCTTACCCCGCGATCGCTGGGCGATTGTGACGTCCTGCGGCCGCGAGCTGGCTCGCCGGCGCCTGAACGCCGCGGGTGTTCCCGCTCCGGACGTGATGGTCGTCGCCGAGGACGCGAAGCGTGGCAAGCCCGCTCCGGACGGCTATCTGCTCGGCGCCGAGCGATTGGGTGTCGCGCCGTCGAACTGCATCGTGTTCGAGGACGCGCCGGCGGGCGTCGCGGCGGGCAAGGCAGCCGGTGCGACGGTTATTGCGATAACGACCAACTATGACCCGATACATCTTACCGAGGCGGACACCGCGATACCCGATTTGCGAAGTATTCACGTCCGCTCTGACCATCACGGTCTTGTGGTAACCCTGTAAGTCACTGCGCCGAGGCGCAGTGCTTATATATTCGGGACCGATGTCTGACGACTTCAAGTCCAAGCTGCAGAAGCTGCTGCAGCAGCACGCCGAGCGCGCGGCCAAAGAGCACCCCGCCGATAAAACCGCGCGGGACCCCGATCGTCGGATGTGCGGCGAGCGACTTCACTCCGTCGTGCGCCCCGTGCTCGAAACAATCCTGGCTGAGCTGAAGGCCGCCGGTCATGAGGGTTCGGTGCGCGAGCATATCGAGCGTGACGACGCCTACCCCAGCGTCGCACTCTCGTTTACTCCGCGGGGTGGGCTCGCCTCGGCGCTCATCTTCCGGTATGACCCGCGCCACGGCATCGTCGTGCACCGTGAGGTCAAGCAAGCGCCCTGGAAAGGCCGTCCTCCGACTGGCTCGGGCGATCGGCTCGGCACGATCGGCATCACGGCCGTGTCGCAACCCTGGGTCGAGACCAAGAGCCTGAGTTTCATCGAGGCCGTACTGAAGGTGAATTAGCGATGCCGCGACCGCTGTGGCTTGGTGCAATCGCCGTCCTGCCGGCGCTGTGCGCCGCACAGGCGCCGACCGTCAACATCTGGCCTGGCGTCGCCCCCGGCTCCGAGCATTGGACGCAGCAGGAACGCGTGATCGAGAACACGCCGGTCGGAACGGTGATTTTCAACGTCGTCACGCCCACGCTCACGGCCTATCTCCCAGAGCGGAGCAAGGCGACCGGGACCGGCATCATTCTCGCGCCCGGCGGCGCGTTCGTCGCGCTCGCGATCGATCTCGAAGCGAACGGGCTCGCGAAGCAGCTCCAGCAACGCGGCATCGCCGCGTTCGTGCTCAAGTACCGCATCATCGAGAAGAAGACCGAGGGCATCCCGCAAATGGACCAGGACACCGCGGCGCGTTACGGAATCGCCGACGGGATCCAGGCATTGAAAGTGGTCCGCCAGCACGCGGCCGAGTGGGGCGTGTCGCCTGATCGCATCGGATTCATGGGGTTCTCCGCGGGCGCGATGGTCACGAGCGGCACGGTGCTGCAGCGAGACTCCGCCGGTCGGCCGAACTTTGCCGCGCTTATCTATGGTGCGCCGTTCGGGGTGATGCCGGCCATCCCGCCGCGTCTTCCGCCCTTGTTCATGGCGTGGGCGCAGGATGACCAAATCGCGCGCGACTTTGCGGCGCGTTTCTACGATGCGCTCATCAAGTCTGGCCAGCCTCCTGAGGCGCACATCTACAGCGCCGGTGGGCACGGGTTTGGCTTGAAAAAGCAGGGCACTACGAGCGATCACTGGATCGATGACTTCTACAACTGGCTGGATGCGCAACGCCTGAGCAAGCCGCGATGAGACGCCGCGACTTTCTCGCGACCATCGGTGCAGCGGCTGGCGTGGCCGCGTGGCGTCGCCGGCCAACCGCCGCCCGCATCCGCCTTGGCTATGCCGCTATCACCTGGAACGGCAATGATGCCCAGGCGATCGACGACATTGCGGCGCTGGGCTATACAGGCATCCAGCTCCGGCAATCCGCCTTCGACAAGTGGCACGAGCGGCCGTCGGAGCTCAAGGACCTGTTAGCGCGCAAGCATCTCGTGTTCGTGGCGCTCTCGAGCGGTAACGCACCGCTCGATCCTGCTCGCGACGAGGAGACCATCGCGCTGCACGTGCGACATGCGCAGTTTCTGCACGATGCCGGTGGCCGGTATTTGCAGATCATTGATGATCGGCCACGCGATCGCTCGCCGGTCGCGGAGGACTATCGTCACATGGGACAGTTGCTCACGGAGATCGGTCGCCGCACCGCCGACCTCGGCATACCGGTCGGCTATCACAACCACATGGGGGCGCTCGGTCAGTCGCCCGAAGAGGTCACGCGCGTGCTCGATGCGGCCGATCCGCGCTACGTCCGTCTGCTGCTCGACATCGCGCACTACCAGCAGGCGGGCGGCGACCCGGCGGCAGCCGTGCGGCAGCACGCGGGCCGCCTCCTGTTTCTGCACATCAAAGACCTGGCCGGTGACAAGTTCGTCGAGCTGGGGCGGGGAAGCGTGGACCTCAAGGCCGTATTCGCCGCGCTCGACGCGATCGACTACGATGGGTGGGGCATGGTGGAGCTCGACAGCGTGACCGATCCGGCTGAGACTCCGAAGCAATCGGGTGCGATTGCGCGTCGCTATCTCGAAGGGATCAAACGCTGGCAGCCGTGATGCGGAGAGTTGGCTGGTCGGTGATGGCCGTACTGTCACTGATCATCGCGGCGTACGCGGTGGGCGTGTTGTTCGTCCCCGCGATACGGCCGCCGTTTCTGCAGCAGCGCTTCCTTACCATGCCGCTCGCCGCATACCTGCATCTCGGCGGGTCGGGGATCGCGCTTGCCATTGGCGCGTTCCAGCTCAACACCCAAATCCGTTCCCGTTACATCGCCGTGCATCGTTGGATGGGACGCACGTATGTCACTGGCGTTCTGCTCGGCGGCCTGGGGGCGCTCGCGCTCGCGACGAAGTCCCAGGCTGGTCTAGTGACGCATGTCGGCTTCGGCCTGCTCGCAGCGCTCTGGTTGTTCGCTACCGGGATGGCATATCGCTACATCCGGGGACGCAACCAGGCGTTTCATCGTCGCTGGATGATTCGCAGTTATGCACTTACCTTCGCCGCCGTGACGCTCCGTATCTACCTGCCGCTGAGCCAGGTTGCAGGAATCCCCTTCGACGCGGCCTACCAGACGATCGCCTGGCTCGCCTGGGTGCCGAACCTCATCGTCGCCGAGTGGGTGATTCTGCGGCAACGCACAGCAGCCTTGGTACCGGAGCTGAGCTCGACCGTCGCGGTGGTATTGTGTTGTGGCATCCTCGCGTTTGGTGTGAGTGCGTAGAGACAGCGTGCGGATCGCGCTGTTTCTCACGACGCTTACCACGACGCTCGTCGCGCAGCAACGCACCTACGCCAACCCGATCGACATCGACTACCGCTACAACTTCGAGCAGCTGAACCAGGGGATTTCGTACCGCTCCGGCGCCGATCCCGTGATCGTGGTCCAGCGCGGCAAGTACTATCTGTTCGAAACGATCGGCGACGGCTACTGGGAGTCGTCCGACCTCGGTACCTGGCGACACATCACACCAACGCGTTGGCCGCTGCTCGACGTCGTCGCGCCGGCGGTGTTGTCGGTACGCGATACGATCTACCTGCTTCCCAGCACCACCAGCCCGCTTCCCATCCTGATGCTGACCGAGCCAGCGACTGGGAAGGTCGAGTTTTACAATCGTCTGCTGCCGTGGCTGCCGCTGGCGCGCGCGCAGGAAGCGAACGTTCTCGCCAAACCCGACTCGGTGCAGCCGGGTCCCTGGGACCCGCAATTCTTCTACGATCCTGACACGGACCGCTGGTTTTTGTACTGGAACTCTTCGAACGCCTACCCGCTGCACGGGATCGAGCTCGATAAGAGCCGGCGACTCGCATACAAAGGAACGCCCAAGTGGCTGTTTGGGCTGCAACCGGCGCTGCACGGCTGGGAGCGCTTCGGGCAGGATCATCGCGATACGACGATTCATCCGTTCATCGAGGGGTCGTGGATGACGAAGTACCTGGGACGCTATTACCTGCAGTACGGGGCGCCCGGCACGGAATACAATGTCTACTCGACGGGCGTCTACACCGCCGACAACCCACTCGGCCCGTTCACCTACGCCCCGTACAATCCCGTTGCCTACAAGCCAAGCGGATTCGTCCAAGGGGCGGGGCACGGAAACACATTCCAGGACGTGTACGGCAACTGGTGGAACACCGGGACGCCCTGGATCGCGGTGAACTGGAATTTCGAGCGGCGCATCGGCCTGCATCCCGCGGGTTTCGATGCCGACGGGCAGATGTTTGTCGACACGCGCTTCGGGGATTTTCCGCACTGGCTGCCGACGAAAGCGGGCCAAACGAGCGCCGACCTGTTCACCGGCTGGATGCTGCTCTCGTATCGAAAGCCGGCGACGGCGTCCTCCACGCGCGACAGCTTTCCCGCGAGTCGCGTCACGGACGAGAATCCCCGCACCTTCTGGGTCGCGGGGCAAAATCGTCCTGGCGAATGGCTGACCATCGACCTCGGCGCCCTGTACGATGTGAAAGCAGTGCAGGTGAACTACGCGGACTACAAATCGGGATTGTACGGCACGGATTCAACCGTCGTCACGCGCTTTCGCCTGCTGGCCTCCGATGACGGCACGACATGGGCAACGATCGCGGATCTGTCCGCCGAGCAGCGTGACCGGCCGAACGCGTATCTCGAGATGACAGCTCCGGTGCGCGCGCGCTTCGTGAAGTACGAGCACGTTCACGTGGGCGCGCGGAATCTCGCGATCAGCGATATCCGCGTATTCGGGCGCAAATGGGGCGGCCGTTCGCGACCCAGGACGCCGCAACATATCGCCGCGAAGCGTCAGACCGACCAGCGCAACGCCGTGCTTTCATGGCAAGCGGTAACCGGTGTCGTCGGTTACAATATTCGCTGGGGGGTTGCGCCGACGAAGCTCTACGAGACCTATCAACGCTTTGCAGATGAGGGTACTGCGCTCGAGTTGCGCGCCTTGACCGTGGGCCAGAGGTACTGGGCAGCGATCGAGAGCTTCGATGAGAACGGCGTATCCGCCCTCAGCCCGCCCGTCCCGATCAACTAGATTACGAGGCCATGTTCATCATTCCCAGCTGGGCCATCGGGGTGGCGATCATCATCATCGCTGCGCAGGTCAGCAAGGCAATTTTTGGCGGCAAGTCCCGGCGTGGCCCCGTCTCGCCGGAAAATGAGGCGGAAATCGCGGAGCTGCGCCAAAACGTCGACGCCATGCAGACGCGCATCTTGGAGCTCGAAGAGCGCGTGGATTTTACGGAGCGACTGCTCGCAAAGCAGAAGGAGAGTGACCGCCTACACAGCTAGTGCCCCTCGTACACCGGCAGTTCGACGTACGACGCCTGTGCCCCCAATCGATAGATCCGTTGCGTCGCCGCCCTGAAATCGCCCGCCTTCGCTTCGAAGATGTTCGGAACGAACGTCTGGGGATTGCGGTCGATGATCGGGAACCAGGTGCTCTGCACCTGCACCATGATGCGGTGTCCCTTTAAGAAGCGATAATCCTGCGTGTGCAGGTCGACCGTGTACTCGAGCACGCGATTGGGCACGATCGCCTGCGGCCGCGCGAAACTGGTACGGAACCGTCCCCGCAATACATCGTTCGCGACCATCAGCTCGTATCCACCGCTCACGCGTGGCGCCGCGGCATTCTCGTAATTCTCCGGGAACACGTCGATCAGCTTCACGACCCAATCGGCATCGCTCCCCGTCGTGCTCGCGAACAGGTGCGCGCTGATCGCACCGCGAATCACGACGTCGCTCTCGAGCGGCGGCGTTTCCCAGCTCAGCACGTCGGGCCGGTGATCGACGAAACGCTGGTCCTGGAGCAGCCAGGTGTACCAACCGCTCCCCTTGGCGTAGTAGGTCGGCTGGACCGGCCGATTGCGATACGGCACCGGATTGGAGGGATCGGAAACGTAACTGTCGAACGCGGACGTCGTGTTGGCCGGCGCCTCGAAGCTCAAACCACGATTCTCGCGGAAGTACAGTTTCCGCGGCGTCACATTCGCGCGAGCGGGCCAGGCATCGTTGCGGACCCAGGTGTTGCCCCCCGCTTCGAAGGTGAGTGCTTCCGGGAGATTCAGCGGGCCCTTGTCCTTGAGATAATACGCGAAGAACGGCGCCTGGACGCTATCGCGGAAGTACTCGCCGGTGTTGCTCGCGAAGTCGATGTTGCCGAGCTGCCGCCCGGGTCCACCGGCCCAACCGCCGTGATTCCACGGGCCGACGACGAGGAAGTTCTTCCCACCCGAGTCGCTCGGCTCCATCCCCTGGTAAATCTTGATCGGCCCGACGAAATCCTCCTGATCCCACCACCCCGCGACGTTGAGCGTCGGCACGGTCGTCGTGTGGAGATACGTCGAAAGCGCCTGCGACTTCCAGAAGTCGTCGTGGTTGGGATGCGCCGCGAAGTTGTTCCAGCTGGGCAGCTTGCCGTGGAGGTAGCGGGCATTGACGTTGCGGAGCGGCCCCAGCTCGAGGTACCAGTCGTATGTGTCGTAGCGGGCGAAGTCGAAGGAGCTGTTGGTGTCAGCGGCCTCGGTGAGGACGGCGTACTCGAAGCCGTAGCTGAGCCGGAACGCGCCCTGATGATGAAAGTCATCGTTCAGGAACATGTCGTCCGGCGACGCCTGCGGCGACGCGGCGCGGAGGGCGGGATGGGGATCGATCAGCGCCTCGCCCGTCGTCCATCCGTCATAGGAAATCCCCAACATCCCCACACGGCCATTGTTGTTGGGGATGTTGTGAACCATCCACTCGATCGTGTCGTAGGCGTCGGTGCTTTCGTCGCTGCCGTGCGTCTCGCGGTGATCCGGCTTGCGCTGCATCACGAACGTCCCTTCGGAGCCGAACCGGCCGCGGATGTCCTCGAACGCGAAGATGTAGCCCTCGCGCACCAGCGCCTGGAAATAGCTCCCGAACGCGCGGTCGGCGTGTTCGATCCCGTACGGCGTGCGCGAGAAGATGATCGGCAGAGGTCCGCTCCGGTTGCGCGGCACGTACCACGACGTGTGAAGCTTCACGCCGTCGCGCATCGGGACCATCGCGTCGTGCTTTTCAAACGAGCTCGTGTCCTGAAGTGCGATGACGAACAAGAGAGCGATGGGATGCATGTCAGCGGGACAGGTTGAGAGTCTTGAGGTACTCCGCGACCTGGTACGCGGGCACGGCGAAGAGGATCTTGCCGTTCGACTCGCGCTCGCCGCCATACAGCACCGCGATGACCTTGCCGTCGCGATCGAAAATGGGACTCCCCGACGATCCCGGCGCGCCGTACGCGTCGATCTGCACGACCGACGTCAACGCTTTGCTCACCGTCCCCACGGTCAGTGACGGCTCGGCGATCGGCTGGCCGCCTTGGGCATCCATCGGCAAGTCGAATCCCAGCGGGTAACCCAGCACCGCGACAGGATCGCCCCGTTCGAGTCCCGCCGCTTCGCGCGTCTTCGCGAGTGCCGCGACGCGCGGCGTTCCGCCTCTGACGGAAACACGGAACACACCGATGTCACTCTCGGGCGACACGCCGACGATATCGGCGCGCCAGAACTGCGTGCTGCCCGAAAAAATCACGCCCAGCCGCTGCGGCGTCTTCGTGCCGTCGTCGCCGGTGAGGATGTGCTTGTTCGTCACCATCGTGCCCTCCGAATCCACGGCAAACGCGGTGCCGCTGAAGCGCTCGCCGTCCGTATATTCGACGAGCACGATCGCGACGGCGTCCTGGTTCTTGTGCGAGATGGCGCGGTAATCCACGCCTCCCAGGTCGCGTTGGCGCTGCTCGGCCGCCTGCAGCTGCGCGCGGAGTCGCTTGACCGACGCGGCATCCCCAGCCGCTGCCTGGATCTCGCGTCGCAGCCGGGCCGTCTCGTCCTGAGCCGCCTTGAGCGCTTCGCGTACGCCGCGGAGCTCGCTCTGAAAACTCGCCGCCTGCTCGCGCGACTCGCGTGCTCGCCGGCGGCCGTCGAGCTGGATCCAGGTGAAGCCCGTTCCCACCATGAGCAGCAGCAGGATCAGGACCTTGGTCGTGCGGCGCAGCTTCGCGGTCTGGCGCGCCACTTCGGCCGCAATGCGCACGCCCGTGCTCTGGCGGGGCGCCGTTGCGCGCGGACTCTGCGCCGGGATGACGTCGCGCGGCGCAGAGAGCCGTGCCGCCAGGTTTTCCGCTGCCGACGACGAAACTTCGGCTTCACCCTGGACGAGCTGGAATGCGACGGCCGGGCCGTTCGCGCCGAAACCGATCACGTCGCCGGCGTGCAGCAGGGTGTCTCCCGTAATGCGCTTGCCGTTTACGAAGGTGCCGTTTCTGCTGCCGAGGTCCTGGAGGACAAAGCCTTCGGGTTTGCGCACGATGGCGGCATGCCGCGAGGACACGTCGAGATCGCGCTCCGCATCAAACCGCACATCTGAGAGTGGATGCCGGCCGAGCCCGATGTAGCCTTTGCGGAAAGCTTCGACCTGCCCCGCACGGGCTCCCGACAGAAACTTGAATTGGGCTTTCACTGATTCCGAGTCAAATACCAGACGATGATCGCCACGACGGCGATCGCGGCGAGCACGATGACCCGCGTGCCGGAGCTGTTCTTCTCTCGGTTGGGCACGGGCGGCCGGCTGCCCTTGTAGACCGGCACCGGCTCTGTGCTCGTCTCGGTGTCGATCAATGGGTAGACCTGATGTCCCACATCGTCCGGCTGGCCATCGTCGGAAAAGCGCAGGCCATCGCCGTCGAAGCGCGCGATCACGACCGTGATGTTGTCGGGGCCACCGCGCTCGTTGGCCATCGCGATCAGCTTGTCGCACGCGGCGCTCAGATCCGGCGTCGTGCTCACGACCTGCGCGATCTCTTCCTTCTTGACTTGCCCGGACAGCCCGTCGGAACAGAGCACAAGGACGTCGCCGCGCCGGACCTCCTGATGCGTGAGATCGACCTTGACCTTGGCATCGGGACCGAGCGCCTGGAGGATGATGTTGCGCCGCTCGCTCTGGGCCGCCTCCTCTTCGGTCAGCTCGCCGGCCTCCACCAGTCGCTGCATCAGCGACTGATCCTTCGTGATCTGATGGGCCTGGCCGTTGCGAATCAGATAGGCGCGGCTGTCACCAACCTGCGTGAGATAGAGGTGATCGTTCAACACGCCCGCGGCCGTTGTGGTGGTCCCCATGCCGCGCACTTCGGGATGCGCCTTCGCGTGTGCGTGAATGCTCGCGTTGGCGGCTTCGACCGCTTCTTTCAACCGGTAGGCAAACCGCTGCGGGTTGACTTCGTCCTCGACGTTCCAGGTCTTCACCAGGTGCTGGTAGATCGTGTCGGTCGCCATTTCGCTCGCGAGCTCACCCGCGGCGGCCCCACCCATGCCATCGGCGACGACCAGCAGCGTGCCACGCGGCCCGATGTCGTGCTGGCGCACGTCGGGCTGCAGCGACGCCGCCTTGCGCGAGAGGTCGGCGACGAGGAAGCGGTCCTCGTTGTGATCGCGTGTGCGACCCAGATCGGTCTTCCCGAAGATCTCGACACGGACCTTGGAGCGTCCGAACATGCCTAGGGTTGCTCCCGGTCGATGGCGGCCTTGAGCTGCCGATACTTCGAATTGCTCGGATCCTGCTGCAGCGCCGAGGTGATCCAGTCACTCGCGGCCCTGACATCCCGCACACCGCTGCCGTTCAGATAGAACTGCGCGGTGATGTAGGCGGCATAGCCCTTCGCGGCCCCGCGGCTCGACGCCCGATAGATACTTTGCGCGGAGTCGACCAGGATCTGGCCGGAGAGATTGTCCATCTCATCGACCAGATGATCGAGTGCGCGTCTGCCCGCCGAGTCATCGTACCGCGTGGCAAGCGATGGAGGTGGCGGCGGATTTGCCGCGCGACGCGTCGTGTCTCGGCTCGAGAGCGTGGTAATCCCACCAGATTGAAGAGCACCACGGTTTCGGGCTGTGTCTTGCGCCACGTTCTGGACCCGACTGGTATCGACGGGATTACCTTCCGCCTTCTTTCCGCCGCTCAGGGCGACCCACGCGCCCGCCGCGCCGAGCACCACCACAGCGCCGATGGCAGCCGGGATGAGCGCGCGTTTCTTGGCCGGCACTGACGGAGCGGTCGGGGGCGGCCTATTGGCCGAGATCCGCTGCGTGACTCCGCCTGCCGTCGGGTCGAGAAGTTGTGTCTTTCCTTCCATATCGACCATCGAGCGGGTATGCGGTACTCCACCACCGGCCGGCCGCCCTATGACCGCGGCGATGTCGGCGGCAAACTTCGCGACGCTCTGGTAACGGTCGGCCGGCGTGCGTGCGAGCGCCGTGTCCAGAACCGGCTGGAGTCCCGACGGGAAGGAGAGATCGGGGCGAGCCGCGGCGAGCGGTGCCGGCTCGTCGGTCAGCCGCTTGATCATCGTTTCCTGTACCGTGGTCGCTTCGAAGGGCAGCTTGCCGCTCAGCATCCGATAGAAGACGAGCGCCAGTGAGTACAGGTCGCTCCGTCCATCGAGCTTGTCGCCGGAAAGCTGCTCGGGACTCATGAATTCGGGCGTCCCGACAACGAGCCCCGTTTTCGTGACTTTCTGGCCGGCCTCGTCGCCGCCCACGGCTTTGGCGATGCCGAAGTCCACGACCTTCACCGCGTCGGCGCCGTCCTTGCGCCGTACGAGCATGATGTTGTCGGGCTTCAGATCGCGATGCACGATGCCGAGATCGTGCGCCGCCTGGAGTGCCTCGGCGGTTTGCAGGAAGATGCCGGTCGCGCGTGAGACCGAGAGGGTGCCCTCGCGCTCGAGCAGATCGGTCAGCGGCTCGCCTTCGATAAACTCCATCGCGAGGTAGATCAGGCCGTCGGACGTTTCACCGAAATCGTAGATCGCGCAGACGTTGGGGTGCGTGATCCGGCTGGCGTTCGACGCCTCGCGGTTGAAGCGCGCGACCGCATCGGGATCGTGCACCATCGAGGGATTCATCACCTTGATGGCGCTGCGGCGGCCCATCTTCACGTGCTCGGCGAGATACACCTGGCCCATGCCGCCTTCGCCGAGCTGTTTCACGACGTGGTAGCGATCGGCGATGACCTGGCCCACGAGGTTGCTGGCCGGCGCCGCGGAGCGCAGTGTCTGCCCGTCATTCGGGCAGAATTTCACGTCATCGGGATACTCGGTGGAGCAGACGGGACAGATCTTCATGCCGGCTGGCCCGGCAGCTCGACGCGAAGCAGCTTGTCGCCGACCATGAGTCGCGAGCCGTGCTGCAGCGTCATCACACCGCGGGCCGCGACCGCCACGCCGTTGCGGCTGTGGTCGTCCACCAGCACGAAGTCCGCATCCTCGGAGCGCACCGTCGCGTGCTGTGCGCTCATGGAGGGGTCGTATGGGAAGATCCAGTCGCCGCGCTCGCGTCCGATGTGAATGTCGCGGCCCGGTGAGAGCTGGATGACGTCGCGCGAGCTGCCGTCGGTGCGCAACTGCGTGAGACTGGCGATGTCGGCGCTCGGCACCATGCTGCCCATGCGCTTCGTGAGATCCGCTTCCGCCGTATGCGGGCCGGGATAGCCAAGACGTTTGAACCGCAAGATCTGTGAGCCGATGAGCATCAAGTCACCATCAGTCAGCCGATAGGGTCCTTCCAGGAAGACCCACGTGCCGTTGCGGCTGCCAAGGTCGCGGAGCTCCAGACGGCCCTCTTCCCACGAGAGCTTGGCATGCAGCGGGGACAGAAACTGATCGTCGGGAAAGCGAATGTCGCCTTCGGTGCGACCGATGGTGGTGGTGGCCTGGTTGCGGTCGAACCGGGCCACTTCGGTGGCCATCTCGGAAACCAGAATCAATGTGAGGGAGTGATCGGAACGGCGGTCGGGTGTGAGGCGGCGGTCGCCCCCCGAGCCGCGCGCGCCGCCCTGCACGGAGCCGCACAGCGGGCACGGTGCCTCGGCTGCGGCGCCGTGCGCGCCGGCGCCTTCGCCGGCCGACTCCGGCCCGCTGGTCCGCGAGACGAGGCCCCCACCACCGCCAGCGGCGACGGCGGCACGGGCGGCCGCCGCTTTGGTGAGCGGCTTGCCACAATCACTGCAGAATTGCGCGCCGGCTTCGTTCTGCCGGCCGCAGTATTGGCACGCGCCGGAAGGAGGGGCCATAAAGTTAGGTGGCCCAATCTATTGCTCCACGCTAGCTTGCGCCACATGCGACTCCTGTGGGCCGCGCTTTTTGTCCCGGCGACCGTCGGCTGCGCCGGGCGTACCCCATCTCCCACCTCCCATCTCCCATCTCCCACTTCCCAACCCCTTCACATCACCGTCGTCTATCCCGACACCGCCGACCCGATTCAGGCGCAAGACTCATCGTTCCTGTTCGGCAGCGTCGGCTCCGGACGTGGCGACGTCGCCTTGACGATCAACGGCGTGGCGGTGCCGGTGTCGCCACGCGGCACGTGGCTCGCGTGGCTGCCTCTGCCGCAGGATTCGCTGGCGCGATTCGACATTGTTGCGCGCGCGGGCACAGGGCCGGAGCAGCAGGAGACCACGTTCGTCGCCCCCATCGCGCAACGCTACCGGCCACTCCCAGGCGCGATGGTTTGGATCGACACGACGAGCTTCACGCCGACCGACTCGCTCGCGTTCCCGGCAGGGGAGGGGATTCGCCTGTCCGTGCGCGCCACGCCCGGTGCACAAGTGCGACTGCGCATGGAAGGAACGCAGGACCCCATCTGGTTCGTGCCCGATACCCTGCCCGAGGAGCCCGCATGGGGTGTGCGCGCTTTCGGAACCGATACGACTGCGTACCGACTTCCTTCCGCCGCCGATCGCTACGTAGCATGGTTGCCGGCGCGGCCCCTATGTGACGCCATTCTCGAAGTCATCGTCGGCGCCGATACGGCGCGAGCGGTGTGGCCGCTGGTGCTGGACACGCTGGATCGCTCGCACCCACTGGTCGTGGTATTGAACGACGACACGGCGCATACGGGGAAAAGCGACAGTCTGACCGTTGGGAAGGCCGTGCCGTACGGCACGTACAACTGGTTCTTCCCGCTCGGCACGACCTCGGTGGCGACGGCGCGTTACGGTGGCCAAACGCGATTGCAGTTGTCGCGCGGCGCCGTCGCCTGGGTGAACAGCGCCGACGCGATTCCGCTCGCGCCCAACACCCCGCCACCGGGCGGTGTTGTGGGATCTGTCCGACTGGCGTCCAACCCCAAATCGATCGTGCTGCGGGTGCCGCTTCCCGCCCGGGTTCCGTTCCAGGTAGAAGAAGAGGACCGGAGTCTCACGGTACGGCTCTACGGCGTCGCCTCGGACGTGAGCTGGATGCAGCACGGCGGCACCGATCCCTATGTCACGCGCATGAGCTACGCGCAGCCGGCGTCGGACGAGGTGACCATTACGCTCGCTCTGGGGGCACGAGTGTGGGGCTATCGCACGCGCTGGAGTGGCCGCGACCTCGTGCTCGAGATCCGCCGGCCGCCGGTGATTGATTCGAAGCGACCGCTCGCGGGGCGCACGATCGTCATCGATCCCGGCCATCCGCCCGTGGGTGCGCACGGACCCTCGGGATTGTGGGAGCCGGTCGCCACGCTGGCTGTGTCGAAACAGGTGAAAGCGTTGCTCGAGCACGAAGGCGCGACGGTGCTGCTGACGCGTACCGACTCGCTGCCGATCGACCTGTTCCCGCGCACACGCTTCGCCGAACAACACGACGCCGACCTGCTGGTCTCGATTCATGCCAACGCGCTGCCCGACGGCATCAATCCGTTCGTCAACAACGGTACGAGTGTGTACTACTTCCACCCACGCAGTGCCGCATTGGCGCGTGCACTCGATCGCGCTCTGGTCGCCGAGCTCGGCGTTCGCGACCTGGGGATGGGACGTGGCGACTATGCGCTCGTGCGAGACCCATGGTTCCCGTCGGCGCTGACCGAAGGCCTGTTCATGATGATCCCTGAGCAGGAGGCGTTGCTGGCGAGCCCTGAAGGGCAGCGGCGGTATGCGCGTGGGGTTGCCAAGGGCATTGAGGACTTCCTGCGCGAGATGAGTCGGTGAACGTGCGTCGTGCGTCGTGCGTCGTCGTGCTCCTGCTTGTTGCAACGTCTGCCTCCGCCCAGGTCGATCCGTCAGGTTCCTGGCGCACCCTCCACACGCAGCACTTCCGCATCCACTTCCGTCCCGATCTTCGGGGGCGTGCGATCGTTGCGGCGAACGAAGCCGAACGCGCCTACGGGCTGCTGTCGAGCGAGCTCCATCCGCCACGCGGCATCATCGACCTGACGGTGTCGGACGACGTCGATACGCCCAACGGTTTTACCACGGTCTATCCGTCCAATCGCTTCACCATCTTGCTCGTCCCGCCGGTCACGGATCCCGCGCTCCAGACCTACGACAGTTGGGAACGGCTCGTCATCGTGCACGAGTTGACGCACGTCTTTCACCTCGATCGCTCGCGCGGCCTGTGGAGCGCGCTGCAATCGGTGTTCGGCCGCGCGCCCGGCCTCTTTCCCAATCAGTATCAGCCGAGCTGGGTGGCGGAGGGCGTCGCGACGTATTACGAGTCTCGCTTCACGAGCGGCGGGCGCGCGGAAGGCGCCTATCATCGGGAGGTAGTCGCGGCCGACGCGGCGTACGGCAACGCGCGCACGCCGTGGGATGCGTTGCTGTTCTCGCGCTGGCCCGGCGGCCTGGCGCCGTACGCCTACGGGAGCCGGTTCTGGTATCATCTCTCCCAGAGCGGGGGCGGAGGCGATTCAGTGATCCCGCGGTTCATCGAGAAGACCGCCGGGCAGTTCATTCCATTTCGGATCGGTCGCCCGCTGCGGCACGTCGGCCTTCCGGAGGCATTGACGAGCGACTGGAGCCGCGCCGTTGCGGAAGCAGCGCCGCCAGACGCCGGTACAAAGAGCACGCTGATTGCCGGCAAGCTGCGGGTCCAGCCCGTGCCTCGCGTCTCGCCGGATGGCGAGAAGCTCGCGTATCTGTACGACGACTGGCGTGGCGCGCGGCGCGTCCGCGTGATCGACACGCGGAATGGGGCCGTGCTGCGCTCGCATCGCGTGAATGGTCAGGTGAGCTTCGACTGGTCAGGTGACACACTGATCGTCGCGCAGCTCGAGTACAGCGGTCGCTGGACGATCCGCAGCGATCTTTGGCGCTGGTCACCGGATGGAGCATGGACGCGTCTGACGACGGATGCCCGACTCATGGAGCCCCGCGCCTCCCACGGCGGCGAAACGCTGTCGGCGCTGAAGCTCACCGGTGGGACGGACGCGCCGACGATTCCGGTGGCTCCATCGAACGCGACGTGGGGACCGGTGGTGCCGTCACCCGAGGGACACGGCAACTGGGTCGTCGCCGCGCGCCATCTGAATGGCGGCTGGCAACTGGTCCGCTGGCCTGCCGGTGCGCCGCAAGCGATTGACGTACTCGCGCAGGCGGGCGCCGATGGCGCGATCGCCGATCCGGTGTGGACCCCGGACGGCGCGAGCGTCCTGTTCGTCACCGAAGCCGGTCCCGAGGGCTTTCCGCAGGTCCATCGCTGGCGCGAGTCGGACGGTGTGACGCAACTGACCTCCGAACCGCGCGGCGCGCGCACTCCCGCACCGCTTCCCGACGGCCGCATCGCCTTCACCACCCTGGGGGACGACGGCTGGGAATTGCGTGCGGTCGCACCGGCGCCAGCGGTACACGCGAACGCCGTGCTGCCCGCGCCGCCTGTCTTCGACTCGGCGCCGCCAGTGCCGCACCGTGAGACGGGTTACTCGTGGTGGGGCTCGCTGCGGCCGCACTTCTGGATCCCCGTCGGCGTCAATGCCGGGGAGGCGGGGAGGTTTTTCGGCGCGGCTACGGCCGGAATCGACGCGCTCGATCGCTACGCCTACATCGCGAGCGCGATGGTGTCCGCATCGCCGGCGCGGGCGCAAGGCTCGTTCGTGTTTCTCGATCAGGCGCTGGGGGATCCGACATTCGACTTCTCAATCTCCAATTATTGGTCGCTGGTCGGCACCGACAGCACCGGCCACGTGGTGTCCTCCGAGCATCGCGAAGCGGCCCTCGGTGCGACCGTGCTCGCGCATCGCTGGCGCAGCTTCGTGTCGGTACGCGTTGCGGCGGAATATGAAGGAAGGAGATACGTGTCCGAGCCGGACACCAATCTCAACGACATCTGCAACGGCTGCATCGACCGCGACAGGGTAGGCGGCTCGGCGACGCTGTCGGTTGGATCGGTCGTCTCCGCGCCGCTCACTGTGTCGCTGCAGGACGGCGCGATTTTCGCGTTGCTGTATCGCCGCAAGGAAGAGCAGGGCACCGCCCGCTGGCTCAACGAGGTCCGCGTCCGCACCAACACCTACCTCCGTCTGGGGCCGGCGATCGGATTTGGGTATCCGGTGCTCGCGCTGCGGGGCGCAATCGGTTCGCTCGACGGCCCGATTCCCGATCTCTTCTCGGTCGGCGGCGTCTCGTCCAGTCTGCTGGGGTTCTCACAACAGATCGGCACGCTCCGCACGTTCCCCGTGCGCGGCTACGACGCCGGTGCGCTGCACGGGCGGCGCGCCGCGACGCTGACGGCTGAGTATCGCATGCCGCTCGTCTTGATCGGGCGACTGCTCGGGCACCTGCCCGTGGGTGCCGACAAACTGGCGTTCTCGCTATTCGGCGATTTGGGCGACGCCTGGGACGCGGGCGAAGATCCGCGACTGCACCGGCTCCGCTCGTTCGGCATGGAGCTCGTCGGCGACTTGACGCTGAGCTACGATTTGCCGTTGCGCGTCCGGGTCGGTGTCGCGCAGCCCGCGACTGGAAACGCGCAGATGTACGCCGCATTCGCAGCAGATTTCTGAAACGCTGCGGCCAATCTGTTGACCGTCTCCGGGGCGAACCCTAAGTTAGCCCCGTCCCCTCGGAGACCGGATTGTACTGCTCTCGCTGTGGCACCCAGAATAAGGACACCGCGAAGTTCTGCGACTCGTGCGGCCTCGATCTGACCGTCACGACGCCCACGGGGGTGCGTCCCGAGGCGCAGGATATCGCCGAAATCGATCTGGTGCGTCAGGAGCTCGACGCGGAGTACGAAATCCTCGAAGAGCTCGGTCGCGGCGGCATGGCGATCGTGTTCCGGGCGAAAGAGAAGCAGCTCGATCGCGAAGTCGCGATCAAAGTCCTGCCGTTCTCCCTGGCGTTCGACAAGGAATTCGTCGAGCGCTTCCAGCGCGAGGCCCGCACCTCCGCGAGGCTCGAGCACCCGAACATCATTCCGATTTATCGCGTCGGGAAGTCGGGTCGCATCATTTACTTCGTCATGAAATTTCTGCGGGGCAAGCCGCTCTCCAGTGTCCTCGCCAGCCGCGGCAGTCTCCCGCCCGTCGAGATCCGGCGCATCCTCGCCGATGTCTCGCGCGCGCTGTCGTACGCGCATAAGAAAGAAATCGTTCACCGCGACATCAAACCCGACAACATCATGTTCGACGAGCACGGGCACGCGGTCGTCACCGACTTCGGAATCGCGAAGGCGGCGTCGGGTGGCAAGCTGACCGGCACCGGGATGTCGATCGGCACGCCGCACTACATGAGCCCCGAGCAGGCGAAGGCGCAATCGCTCGACGGTCGCAGCGACATCTACTCGCTGGGCGTGGTCGGCTATCAATGCCTCACGGGAAGCGTCCCGTTCGACGGCGAGGATTCGTTCTCCATTGGCTACAAGCACATCATGGAGGAGATCCCGACGCCGCCGCTCGACAGTCCGGAGAAGCGGCAGTTGTTCGAGGTGATTCGCAAGATGATGGCGAAGACGCCGGCGCAGCGCTTCCAGAACGCCGACGAGCTGGTCTCGGTCCTCGAAGGCGGCCACTCCGTCTCGTTCACCACCGATGCCACGATGGCCATGCCGTCCCTGGCGGGCGCGCGGATGTCTTCGGCGCCGACGACGCCGCTGCCGCGGGCGACGGGAACCCGGCCACCGGTGAGCGGCTCGACGCCACCAGACGGCGGACCCGTCGTCGTCGAGAAGCCGCACCGGTCCGCGGTGGCGGGGATTCTGCTCTGGCTCGTCATCGTCGGCGCGGTGTTCGGCGGTGGCGGATTCTATGCCTACAAGCAGGGCTTGATCTTCGCGAAGCCTGCCAACGCGGGGAGCGACTCGACCTCGGGCGACACCACGCGCCTGGCCGCCACCGACTCGGCGCATCGCGGCGATTCTACCGCAACCGTGACACCGCCGGCGCCCCCGTCCGGGCCCGGGCACTTGGTCCTGCAGAATCTGCCCACCGGGGCCCGAGTGACCATCGACGGCCAACCGGTTCGCGGCGATCAACTCGACCTGCCCTCCGGCGTCCGACGCCTCATGGTCCGCGCCGCCGGATTTCAAAACTATGAACGGTCGGTGATCATCCAGCCGGGCGAGACATCCACGCTGCGCGTCAACATGGAGACGAGCGGCGAGGGCGGCGGCCCCTGCGACACGTTCGGCCCGGCCTACAACCAGGACAACATCTGCTTCGACTCCCGGCCCGTCCCGCTGTCGTCGACGCTGATCCCGGTCCCAGCGGACGCCCCGATCTTCCCGCGCCAGGCGATCCTCCTGATGAAGGTGTCACGCGATGGCGCGACCCTCGAATCGCGCGTGTTCGTGCCGTCGAATGTGGAAACCTTCAACAACGACGCCCTCGAGATGGCAAGGCGCCTGCGCTGGAATCCGGCTCAGAAGAACGGTGAGCCGACCGAAGCGTGGGTCCAGTGGCCCTTCCAGCCGGTGCGCCAGTAATCCCGACGCCCAAAATCGATCCTACCGCGTTCATCGCGCCCAGTGCCGTCGTGCTCGGCGATGTGACGCTGGGACCGCGCTCGAGCGTGTGGTATCAGGCCGTGCTGCGCGGGGACATGGCGCCGATCGTGATCGGCGAAGCCACCAACATCCAGGATGCGACCATCATCCACGTCGATGAGGGGAAGCCGGCGGTCATCGGCGCGCGCGTGGGCGTGGGGCACCGGGTCATCCTGCATGCCTGCGTCGTGGAGGACGAGTGCCTGGTCGGGATGGGATCTATCCTTCTTAATGACGTGCACGTGGGCAGCGGCAGTGTGATCGCCGCCGGGGCTGTCGTGCCTGAGGGCATGCGGGTGCCGCCCGGCTCGCTCGTCATGGGAGTTCCCGCTCGGGTCACGCGTCACGTCGATGATGGTCTGCGCGCAAGAATTCGCGGCACGTGGGAGCATTATGTCGCCGAGGCCGAGCGGCACCGGCGCGGAGCGTTTCCCATCGAGCGAACAAGTTTGTGATGTTGATACTCGGAGTCCGCGGAGTGACGCGACCGATTGCGAGTCTTGCTCGGCTCGGAACACATGTCTACCTTGGGCCCTCACGTTCCGTTAACTTCCGAAATTCACCACGATTCGCCGCGAGATTCGCATGACCGCATCTGAGCCCCGTCTCGATCTGAGCGCCAATGCGCTGACCGTCCTCGAGCGACGCTACCTGGTCAAAGATGACCAGGGGAAGCCGGTGGAGCGCCCCCAGGATCTGTTCTGGCGGGTGGCGCGCACCATTGCGGCTCCGGATCGGACCTATGGCGCTTCGAATCGTGCGGTGGAAAGCCTGGCCGAGACCTTTTTTGAGCTTATGGCCAGCCGCCTGTGGATGCCGAACTCTCCCACCCTGATGAATGCCGGCCGACCCCTCGGCCAGCTCTCTGCCTGCTTTGTCCTCCCGATCGAAGACGCCCTCTCGAATGGCCGCTCCGGCATCTACGACACGCTGCGGGCGATGGCGCTGGTGCATCAGTCGGGCGGCGGGACCGGGTTCTCCTTCTCACGTCTGCGCCCCAAGAACGACGTCGTGCGCTCCACCATGGGGGTCGCCTCCGGCCCCGTGTCGTTTATGAAGCTGTACGACGCCTCGACCGATGTGGTGAAGCAGGGGGGCACCCGCCGCGGCGCCAACATGGGCATCCTGCGTGTGGATCATCCGGACATCATGGATTTCATCCACTGCAAGGACGACCTCACGCAGGTCACGAATTTCAACATTTCGGTCGCGGTGACCGATGCGTTCATGCTCGCGCTCGAGGCAGGGAAGTCATACGACCTGATCCATCCCCGCACCGGCAAGGTCGTGGGCCAGCTCGATGCGCGCGAAGTGTTCAAGCAGATCGTGCACGGCGCGTGGAAGACCGGGGAGCCCGGAGTTTTCTACATCGACCGCGCGAACCACTACAACCCCGTACCGCAGCTCGGCAGCTACGAGGCGACGAATCCCTGCGGCGAGCAGCCCCTGCTCCCCTACGACGTCTGCAACCTCGGCTCGATCAACGTCGGGCTGTTCGTGAAGAGCGGGGACGTGGACTGGGAGGCGTTGAGGACCGCGGTGCACCTCTGCACCCATTTCCTCGACAACGTCATCGACGCGAACAAGTACCCGCTCGATGAGATCGACGACCTGGCCAAGCGGATCCGGCGGATCGGTCTCGGGATCATGGGTTGGGCCGACCTGCTCGTGCGCCTCGGGATCGCCTACAACTCCGACGAGGGCGTGACGCTCGGGCGGAAGCTGATGCAGTTCATCGACGAGGAGTCGAAGGTCGCTTCTGAAAAGCTTGCAGAGCAGCGCGGCACGTTCGCGGAGTGGGAGCGCTCGATCTGGGGACCCGACGCGACGTGCGCCCGTAATTCCCGGGGCGAGCGCATCCGCCCGATGCGCCGCCTGCGCAACTGCAATCTGACGACGGTCGCCCCAACCGGCACCATCTCGATCATCGCGGGGTGCTCGTCCGGGATCGAGCCGCTGTTCGCGGTGGCGTTCATGCGCAACCAGGCCGGCGTGCTCATGCCCGATGTAAACGAGGACTTCGTCGCGATCGCCAAGCGCGAAGGATGGTACTCCGAAGACCTGATGACGAAGATCGCCGAAGCCGGCCACATCCACTTCGACGCGGTGCCGGAGAGGTGGCAGAAGGTGTTCGTGACGGCGCACGACGTCAGGCCTGAGTGGCACATCCAGATGCAGGCCGCGTTCCAGGACTTCACCGACTCGGCGATCTCCAAGACCTGCAACTTTGCGAACGACGCCACCGAGGAGTACGTCGAGCAGATCTACCGGTACGCCTATCAGCTCGGGTGCAAAGGTGTGACGGTGTATCGCGACGGGGCGCGCGAGAATCAGGTGCTTTCGACCGGAACGACGGCGAAGAAGGTGCAGGAGCACGCCGGCGCCACGGCTGGCAAAGACGCGTTGGCGGAGGCGCTCAGTCGGATAGCGGAGCTCGAGACGGAGCTCACGCGCACGCGCGACCGCCTGCACGACGTCGAGGCGGAGAATCTGCAGCGCCGCGCCAAGCGCTCGCGGCCGGATTTGCTCAAAGGCTCGACCCGCCGCATCGAGTCGCCGCTCGGCACGATGTACGTGACGATCACGGAAGACGACAAAGGGCAGCCGTTCGAAGTCTTCATGTCGCTCGGCAAGGCGGGCGGCGCGCTCATGGCGGATGTCGAAGCCATCGGCCGGCTCATCTCACTCGCGCTCCGCTCGGGCGTGCCGTTGCCGGAGATCTACCGGCAGCTCCGCGGCATCTCCTCCGACCGTGCGGTGGGCCTGGGACCCCATAAGGTTCTGTCGGTCCCGGATGCGATTGGTATTGCGATCGAAAAATGGATGCAGGAGAAGCAGGGAGTGCAGCAGGATCTGCTGGATTCGAGGTCCCAGACGCCGGCAACGACCGAGGTTGTGCGCGGCGTCACCGGCGAGGCCCCCTTGCGGGCGCGCGGGCCCGATCAAGATTTCATCGGCGCGTGTCCCGATTGCGGCTCACAGCTCGCATTCATCGAGGGATGTGCGAAATGTCACGTCTGTGGCTTCTCCGAGTGTGGGTGAGCGCACACAGCAGCGACCGCATGCCCCGTGACCCCAGTCACGACAGGGGCTTGCGGGGCAGGCTAGTCTAAGGGCATGGAAAGTCTCGATCGGGTCACGCCCACGCGGCTGCAGGTGAAGGGGTGGGCGCGTGTCGGTCCCGCGGGTGCGCATACGCTGCGCCGCGGCGCGTGGTATCCCGTCGTGCGGATCTCTTCCAGTAACATCGTCGTGCTCGACGTGAACCGACACAATGTGCCGGTCGATCGTCGCTTCCTCGAGATTCGCTACCATCCGCCGGAGCGGTGGACGATCGTTCGGTGCGAGCCGAGGGTCATCGAACGGCTGGGGAGAATCTTCCCGCTGACATACGCGGTGTGCCCGAGCTGCCGCCATCGTCAGGGCATTGAGGCGAGGACGAACGAAATGACGTGCGATCGCTGTCATAAGAGCGCGTCGATGGCGTGGGACGAGCTCTCTTAGAAAAAGCGCGGACCTGCAAAGACTGGGACCACTGACGCAGCAGCGGGCCACAGTCAAAAGTGAACGGGACCATCCTTCCATAGGGTGGTCCCGTTTGACTTTGGGCTATGGCCCGCTGTTGCGTCTGCGGCCTAGTCGTTGCATGTCCTAAAGAACTGCTACGGAGTCCCCCAGGGAAACAGTCCCCACTCCCTCACCAACGCAGTAAAACCCGCGCATGCCATCATCGAGAAACTGAAGATGCGTTTTGAGCTCTTGGGGCTCGACCTGTTTCCCCAGTGCCCATCCCGTAAATGGCTTGCAGGGGTGTGCCACTTGAAGAATTTTCAGTCGCACGCGCTCCTGTCCTTCCGGTGACAAAATCGCGACGCCGTTCGCGAGGTCCTCGTAACGAAAGCGTCGGTCGCTCGTCGCGATGATGTTTTCGCCGGCGCACCCGATCGCGATCTTGCCGCCGAAGTGCTCCCGCATGGCGTCGTAGTGTGACGTGAAGCCGAGCGAGATGCCGTGCAGTCCGTCCTCGTTCTTGGTGAGCGGGTGATCGCGGTGGTGAACGTCGACGATCCACGCTCCGTCCGGCGTACCGCCGAGCGCGCCGTCCGGCGTGACGTTCAGCGCCGACACGGACAGCAGCGGAGTGGGATCGTACACGCGGGTGGGCTTGTCGCCGTGCTTCAAGGAACCACGTTGGATCTGGAGCCGCGTTATAGTACCGATCGTGCGCATAACGGAATCTAGCAGGATGTGCTACATTGGCCGCGCATGGTGACCTCGTCCTCTTCCTCCCGCTCATCAGCCCGCGGTTGGGCGCGCTGCCTCGACAACGTCGCCGACGTGCTGCGCCGGGGCGCCTGGTACCCGATTGTCGGCGAGACGGACGACGGCAAAGTGGTCCTCGAAGTGCGCAAGCGGGCCGTACGGGTGAGCCGGATCGACGTGGCGGTCCGCGACTCGGCTCCCGATCAGTGGAGCATCGTCGTCCGGACCGGATTGCTCCGCCCCACCCTCGGCGGCAGGGAAGGGGAGGAGGTCACGACGACGTATGCGGTCTGTCCAAACTGCCAGGAGCGCCAGGATTTTACCGGCAAGCCGGACTCGTTGAACTGTCTCCGCTGCAAGAAGACATCGCAGGTCGATTGGTCGGAAACCTGCTGACTTGCCGTCTGCGACCTGCCATCAGCCATCTGCCGTCCCCCCTCCGCGATCCTCGCAAATGCCCATGTTGCGGGGACGAAAATAGTTCGTATATTAACTATCAACATGTTAACTATAATCCACACGCGGTTGATGGCTTCATGAGCGATCGCTCCGAGCTCGCCCTGCAGCTCACCGACGCCGTGATCGCTGCCCAGCAGGCCATCGAGCGTGCCGGCAATCGAGCCTACAAGACCTTTGGGCTGTCCCAGCGGGCCCATGCGGTGATGGCGGCCGTCGATCTGGGGGGGCCAGATGGGGCTCGCCCCAGCGACGTCGCCCGTGAGCTTCGTGTATCCCGCGCCGCCGCGACCACGTTCATCCAGCGCCTGGAGGCAAAAGGGTTCCTGGAGACCACGACAGACCCGGACGACGATCGCGGAGTACGTGTGACGCTCACCCGTCACGGTCTGGAGGTCTTGTTGCGGGTAGGTCAGTTGGAACGGCGGCTCGCGGCCCGCACGATTGAAGGGATGCCCGCCTCGGCCATGGCGCGGACGATCCACGTGCTGCAGGAGCTCAAGGCAAGGCTGGAGCAGAAGTCGCTCGAGGTCGTGCGCTGAGAACCGGCGTGGATAACGACACCAACGGCGTGCCCGGCATCCGCCGGACCAAAATCGTCGCGACCCTCGGACCGGCCACGGGCAATGAGTCCGCGATCTCTGCCCTGCTTCAGGCCGGTGCGAACGTCATCCGAATCAACGCCTCCCATGGGACGCCCGAGACGCGGGCCGAATGGATCGCCGCGGCACGGCGCGTAGCAAAGCGCGCGGAGATGCCTGTGGCGGTGCTGCTCGACCTCCAGGGCCCGAGGATCCGGGTGGGCGATCTCAGCGCGCCGCGTGAGCTCACAGCGGGTCAGCACGTCGTGTTTGCACCCGAGGACCAGGCTCGCGGTGATGAGCTGCCCACCACGTACGACGGTCTCGCGACAGACGCACGGGTCGGCTCGCGCATCCTGCTGAATGACGGACTTCTCTCGGTCGAAGTCACAGGTGTGGATGCCCCCCGAGTGCGGGCTCGCGTGGTGGATGGCGGCATTCTGACGGCGCACAAGGGGATGAACCTGCCCGGCATCCAGGTTTCAGCCCCGGCGCTCACGGAAAAGGATCGCGAGGATGTGCAGGACGCCGTGAAGGCGGGCGTGGACTATCTGGCGCTGTCGTTCGTGCGCCGGCCGGAAGACATCGAGGAGCTGCGCGGGCTGGTCCGCAACACGCCGATCAAGCTCGTCGCAAAGATCGAGAAGGCAACCGCGCTCGACAACCTCGACAAGATCGTTTCGGTGTCCGACGCCGTGATGGTGGCGCGCGGTGATCTCGGGGTCGAAATGCCGTTCGAACAGGTGCCGCTCGTTCAGAAACGGTTGATCGCCGAAGCCAATCACCAGGGCCGCCCCGTGATCACGGCGACGCAGATGCTTGAGTCGATGGTGCACAACCCCCGCCCCACGAGGGCCGAGGCGTCCGACGTCGCGAACGCGATTCTGGACGGTACCGACGCCGTGATGCTCTCCGCGGAGACCGCGGTGGGGCAGTATCCGGTCGACGCGGTTCGGGCCATGGATCGCATCATCCGCGAAATGGAGCGTCATCCGCTGCGCCACCGGGAGGAACGTCGCAGCGCCGGCGTGGCCGTGCACACCGAGGACGCGATCGCGTGGGGAACCTATGCGGTCGCGCGCATGCTCAAGACGCCGCTCATCGTGACGCTCACCCAGGGTGGGTTCACGGCGCGGAAGGTGGCGGCCCTGCGACCTCCCGTTCCGATCCTGGCGGTGACCACCGAGCAGACGACGTATCGTCAGCTGGCGCTGGTATGGGGCGTCATGCCGGTGCTCGTGAGCCAGGTTCCGGGGTACGATGCCATGCTGACGGTCGTGCGCGATCTGATCCTCAAGCGCCAGTACGCAAAGCCCGGGGATTGCATTGTGATGACGGCGGGAGTCCCGTGGGGTGTGTCCGGCAGCACCAACCTCATCAAGGTCGAGGTAGTGTGACGTGCGGTTGACTCTGCTCGGCACCGGCACGTCGTTCGGCGTGCCGCAGATCGGCTGCCGCTGTCCCACCTGCACATCTACTGACCCGCGCGACCGTCGGACCCGCACAGCCGCCATCATTGAGACGCACGGCAAACGACTCTTGATCGACACCCCGCCCGAGCTGCGCTTGCAGCTCGTCGCAGCCGGCGTCGATCATGTGGACGCGGTGTTGTTCACGCACGCGCATGCCGACCACGTGCACGGCATCGACGACCTGCGCGCGCTGTCGGTGCGGCAGGGGACGGTGCTTCCGGCGTTCGGCTCGCGCGCCACGATGACGGAGCTCATCGGGAAGTTTCCCTACATCTTCGATCCGTCCATCGTCGTACCGGTTGGGACGAGCAAGCCGGAACTGAAGGCGCACGTCCTCGAGCCGGGCAGTACGACTGCCATCGCGGGTGTCCCGGTGCTCGCTCTCGCGCTCCCGCACGGCGACTATCAGGTCTATGGGTATCGAATCGGTGCGATGGCGTATCTCACCGACGTAAAAGCGATCCCCGAGGACGCCATCGCGCCGCTCCGAGGACTCGAGGTGCTGGTGCTCAACGCGCTGCTCTCACGCCCGCATCCGCTGCACCTGTCCGTTCCCGAGGCCATCGCGGCGGCGCAGCGCGTCGGGGCACGGCGCACGCTCTTCACGCATCTCACGCACGAAAACACCCACGCGGCACTGGCCGCGATGCTGCCGCCCGGTATCACGCCTGCATACGACGGACTGGTTATCGACCTACCCGGGCCGTAAATTCCGCCGCGAGGAGGAACACGAGGCTCATGGTCCAGGACAGTGCCAAGATAGACGCGCTCGTGCGCAAGGCGGTCTTCGGCAGCGAAGACGAAAAAGCGCACGCGCGGTGGATGATTTGGGAGATGGGACAAAAGGCTGGCGTCCGGCCCGCGTCGATCCACGAGCTGTACATGGCGCGCGGCCGCGGCGAAGTGCCCGCGTTCACGACGCCCGCGATGAATGTGCGGATCATGTCCTACGACACCGGCCGCGCGATCTTTCGCGCTGCCAAGCGGCTCGACGCGGGGGCGATCATCTGCGAGATCGCGCGCAGCGAGATCGCCTACACGGACCAGCGGCCCGCCGAGTACGTCGCCGTCATGACAGCCGCGGCGCTGCGCGAGGGATTCGTTGGACCGCTCTTCATCCAGGGCGATCACGTCCAGGTCAACGCCAAGAAATACGCCGCGGACCCGGATGCCGAGCTGAACGCGTTGCGCGCACTGATCGAGGAAGAGCTGCACGCCGGTTTCTACAACATCGACGTCGATACTTCGACGCTCGTCGATCTCTCCAAGCCCAATCTGGATGAGCAGCAGCGCAGCAACTACGAGCGCGCCGCCGAGCTGACCCAGTTCATCCGCGAGCGTGAGCCGGACCACGTCACCGTATCGGTGGGCGCCGAAATCGGGGAAGTCGGCGGCAAGAACAGCGACGTGCACGAGCTGAAGGCGTTCATGGACGGCTACAACCGGACGGTGCAGCGCCTCGGCGCCAAGCCGGGCATCTCGAAGATCTCGGTCCAGACGGGGACGAGCCACGGCGGCGTCGTCTTGCCCGACGGGTCGATCGCGAAGGTCCAGCTCGACCTCGAAGCGCTCAAGGCCCTCTCGCAAGATGCCCGGAGCAAGTATGGGCTCGGTGGCGCGGTGCAGCACGGCGCCTCCACACTCCCGCAGGAAGCATTCTCACAGTTCCCCGCGTGCGAAGCGGTCGAGATTCACCTCGCCACGAACTTCCAGACCATCGTCATGGACCATCCGGCGCTGCCGAAGGACCTGCGCCGGGAGGTGAACGAGTGGGTCAAGAAGGAAGCCAAGGAAGAGTGGAAGAAGGGCGACAGCGAGGAGCAATTCCTCTACAAGAGCCGCAAGAAGGCGATCGGACCGTTCAAGCGCCGGTTCTGGGATTTGCCGGAGGACACTCGTGCCCGGATCGGGGCCGATCTCGAGAAGACGTTCACGTTCCTGTTCGAGCAGCTCCGCGTGAAGGGCACACGCGCGATGACCGACAAGTACGTGAAGCCCAAGCTCGATTCCCATGCGGCGCCACGGGCAGCGCTCGTATCCGCGCCCGATGACGCGGAGGCCGGCGAATGAGCGAGCGTGGCGGTGGTTTCGGCGCCTTCCTGTTCGGGATCGTACTCGGCGCGGTCGCGGGATTTGTCTTTGCGCCGACCGAAGGTGGTGAGAACGCGCGGCGCAAGGTCACCAAGGGGCTGCGCAATTTGAAAGAGCTGGCCGAAGAGAAGGTCGGTGAGGTCCGCGGACTCCTGAAGGAAGCGGAAGAGGCAGCCGAGGAGTCCGAGGTCGACGAGGCAGAGGACGAGGAGGAGGCGGAGATCACGACGCGTGAACAGTTGCGGCGCCGGCTCGAGGCCGCCCGCCGCCGTCGCGCGCGCGCCCGGCCGCCGGTGCCTCCCGCAGCGGAAGAGGAGGACGAGCCGCTCGCGTGAATGGTGAAGGCGGCTGGCACCGCACGGCCACCGGCATTGTCCGGCGCACTCTCGAGGCCGCCTACGAAGACAATGTCCCCTTCCTTGCCAGCGCCGTCTCCTTCGATATCCTGCTCACCGCCATCCCGTTCGTCGGGCTGGTGCTCGCGGTCGTCGGGTACCTCGTGCAGTATCAGGTTGCCATTCACCAGCTGAACGTTCACGAGCTGCTCCAGCGCTTCCTCCCGGACTCCGAAGCGAACACCGATACCTTCGGCTTCATCGAGCGCGCCCTCGGCGACCTGGTTGCCAAGCGTGGCGGGCTCACGCTGCTGGCCGCGCCTTTGTTCCTGTGGTTCTCGACTCGTATGTTCGGGGGGCTGCGTGCAGCCCTGAACGAAGTCTTTGACACCGAGGAGAACCGCCCCTGGCCGGTTGCCAAGCTCATCGATCTCGCCATGGTCTTCGTCGGCGGCGCGCTGTTCCTCGCGAACGCGTTCGCCTCGACGGGGAAGGGCGTCGACGCGCAGCTCGGTACACTGCTGTTCAGCACCCTGCTGTTTTTCGTGATCTTCAAGTTCCTGCCCAGCCGGCGGATCTACTGGCGGACCGGCCTGGTCGCATCCGTTTTCTGTGCCATCGGCTTCGAAGTTGCGAAGCGGCTGTACACCCTGTACGTCTCGCACTTCGTGACCTTCGACCGCGCGGCATCGAACGCCAACCTGATCGCCGTGCTCCTGCTTCTCCTGTGGATCTACTACACGGCGTTCGTTTTTCTCCTGGGCGGCGAGGTGGCGGAGACGTACGATCTGATGCGTATGCGCCGCTTGCAACGCGTGCGCCTCGGATGACCGCCGGTCCGATCGACCTCCGCTCGGACACCCTCACCAAGCCATCGCCTGGCATGCGCCGCGCGATGGCCGAGGCAGAGGTCGGTGACGACGTCTACGACGGCGATCCAACCACCCGGCGCCTCGAGGAGCGGATCGCCGAGCTGCTCGGGACCGAAGACGCGCTGTTCTTCCCATCGGGCACGCAGGCGAATCAGACCGGCATCGCGCTCGTCACCGAACACGGGACCGAGCTGTTGCTCGAGGCGAATGCGCACCTCGTACTCTACGAGCTGGCCGGCGTCGCCGCGCTTTCAGGCGTGCAGATTTGGCCCATCGCCACGCCGGACGGATTGCTCACCTCCGAACTGCTCCGCGGCGTGCTCCAGGTGCCTTCGTCGCACGCGACGCGCGCAACGGCCGTGGCGATCGAGAACACGCACAACGCCGCCGGCGGGCGCGTCCTCGAGGCGGCCGCAATGGATGCGGTCGTGCGCGTGGCTCGGGAGGCGCGGCTCGCGGTCCATCTGGACGGTGCGCGGCTGTGGAACGCGGCCGTGGCTTTGGGCGTGAAGCCGCGGCGCCTGGCGCAGGGCGTCGACACCGTCATGGTCAGCATTTCCAAGGCGCTGGGCTGCCCCGTCGGCTCGTGTCTTGGATTCAAGAAGGCCATGCGCGCGCGTGCATGGGAAATCCGGAGGCGGCTCGGCGGTGGCATGCGACAATCCGGGATTCTGGCGGCCGCAGGTCTGTACGCGCTCGATCACCATCTGGATCGCATCGCTGAGGATCATGTCAACGCCAAGCGCTTCGCCGAATTGCTTTCGGGCAGTCGGACGGTCCGCGCGTCCGAACCTCAGTCGAACATCGTCATGGTCGATCTGCTGCGCGACGGCGATCGCGCCGACACCGTGGCGCCGCGGCTCGCGCAGGCTGGCGTGCGGCTCGTGCCGTTCGGGCCGAAGCGGCTGCGCGCGGTCACGCATCTGGACATCAGCCGAGCCGACGTCGAGCGCGCCGCGCGCATAATCCTGGACACGATCCGATGAGCCCGCGCGTCGAGCCGAAGACGCAACCGATGCCGCTCGAGCGCGCGATCTTGTGGAATCCACCCGCCGCGCCCGGATCGACATCTCCTGGGAAATCGTCCACGCGCACCCCGTACCCCATCTTCTTCCAGCAGGAAGCGGTCATCGCACTGCAGGACCACATCAAGAACTCGCCTACGCAGGCGATCTTCGGATTTCTGATTGGCGATCTCTATCGAGATCCGGATGCGGGCGTGCTGTACACGATCATCGATAAGACGCTGAAGCTCAGCCAGCCGATTTACGGCGACAAGACGGATGTCGTCGTGTCGCGACTGTGGGACCGCATGCAGGAGCAGCTGACAAAAGCCTCAGCCACGCTGCTCGGCTGGTATCACAGCCACCCTGGACAGGGCGGCTTTCTCACATCGCACGACGTCGAGACGCACCAAAAGTTCTTCACCGACCCCTGGCACGTCGCGGTGCTCGTGGCGGCCGAAGCGGGCGGCCTCACCGGACGATTCTTCCGCCTGTCACAGAATTCCACGGACTGGCATAAGACGCCGCTGCCATTCCACGAGCTCTTGCAGCCTGAGTCGATCAAGCCCGATGGCAAGAAGCGCTCGTTCATCACCTGGCGGAATTACAAGCCGTTCGGCCCGACATTGACGGGCCCGAAGCCTAAGCAGCCGGAACCTCCACCACCGCCGCCACCTCCTCCCCCTCCCCCTCCACCTCCACCTCCACCTCCCAGGGCCGAGAAGCCCGCGGAGGAGAAAGCCAAAGCCAAACCGGAAGCGGAAGCTGCGAAGGGCTCGGACCGTGGATTCCGCATCATGCGGTCCAGCGCGGACGACATTCCCGTGATCAAGGGCAGCGCCGACGACGAGCCGGCGCCGATCCCGACGCCCACTCCACCTCCGCCGCCTCCACGCAAGGAGGCGAAGAAAGAGCCACCGCCGCCACCGCCACCGGCTCCCCCCACTCCGCCCAAGGCTGCCGAGAAAAGCCCGGAGATTGCGTGGCAGGTGTCGCCACGAGAGGTCGCGGCGGAGTCTATACCGCTCATGCCGATTTCGGCGCAGCCCCCCCTCGCCCCGCCTGTGCATGAGCCGCCTGCTCCAGCGGGGCCACCACCCGCGCGGCGCTCCTCTGGACCGAAGTTCCGGTTGCTCGAGCAGGAAGCAGAAAGGCAACCGACACCAAAACCCAAGCGGCGCAAACGCAACAACACGGGTCCGTGGCTCAAACGCGTCGCGGTGCTGCTGCTGCTCGGGGGCGTTGGCGCCGCGGGCTACTGGTACTTGGGGATCAAGAACCCACGCGTGGTGCCCGGACTGCTCGCCAGCGCGAAGCAGCTCGTCTCCCGTGTGACCAGCAAGAAGCCGGCGCCACCGGCGCCGTCATCCAGCGGATCGCGGCGCCCGCCGGCGGTGAGTGCGCAGCCGGCCCCGCCGCCGGCTCCTGTGCCCGTGGCGGTCCCGCAACCTGTGCCACAACCGGTGGCGCCAGTGTCGCCGTTTGCGCGTTTCGATCGGTTGTCCGATTCATTGGCGCGCGGCATCCGCAACTTCCAGGATCGCGCGGCGCTGTTTGCGAGCGGCCGGATGGACTGCAATGGCCTTGCGAGCGGGCTCGTGGCGATCGAGAACCTGTGGATCTCCTATAACACCGAGCGCCGCGCGCGAATGGCCTCGTTCGATCAGCAACGCGCGACGCAAGACCAATCGATGTACGTCGCCGTCGACTCGGTCGAGAGCCGCTTCGAGCGGTCCGGATGTCCGCGACCCTGAGTGTCCTGCTCGCCGGACTTCTGGCGGCGACGCTTCAAGGAAATCCACTGCGCAAGAGCGACCTCGTGCGACTCCTGTCCGCGGCCGCGATGTCGCCGGAGGAGCTCGCGCAACTGGTACGCCACAACTGCCTGACTTTCGTTCCCACCCAGCGCGATCGGAACGATTTTCGCGCGTTAGGAGCGGACCCTTCGATGATGGCGGCGATCGACGAGTGCGCACGCCGCAGTGCGCGCCGGCGGACTCCCCCGCCGGCGCGTGCCGCGCCCGCTCGCACCGTCGCGCCGGCTCGCCCGACCGCGCCACCTCCCGCTGTCGCCACCGTGCCCCCCGCCGTGATCCAGGTCCAGCGGATCGACGACCGCGCCTCCGCCGAGCGCAGCGGATTCGTGTCTGGAGGTGGGCAGCGGGGGGTGGTGGGCGCACTGTTGCCGCGCGCCGTCGTCTTCGAGGCGCGCGATTCCGCCGGCGCCGTCGTTCCCGGCCAGGCCGTGACGTTCACCGGCATCAATGCGCGCATCCAGCCGCCGGTCGCGCCGACCGATGCAGGGGGACAGGTGCGCGTCGGGGTGACGTTGGGTGAGCGCGTCGGATCTGCGACGGTCATCGCGTCGATCGGCGTGGTGGAGAAGCAGGTCGCGTTCAACGTCGCCGCTGGTCCCGCCGCGCAGCTCGTCTTGATGTGTGGCGGTAGAGAGCTGTCCACGCATTTCGCGATCCGAGCCGACTCCGAGGTCGCCGTGCGCGTCAGCGCGCGGGATGGCTTCGCGAATCCAACCCCGCTGCTCGGCCTCCGCGCGGCAGTCGCCGACGCACGCATCTTCCGCGTGCTCAGCGTGCAGCAAGACAGCGTGGCGGGAACGATCGGGCTCAAGCCTGATCAGCCGGGAACTACGAGCCTCGCGGTGATCGCGAACGGGATGCGGCAGTATGTGACCGTGACCGTGCCGCCCAGAGCTGCGCCGGGAAAAGTGGACTGCCGCTGACGCGGAATGACTGCCGCTGACGCGGAATGATCAATGTTCATTGATCATTGATCATTGATCATTGATCATTGTAAATGGATTGCCCCAGGCACCCCGCAACGAATCCCGACATCGTTTAGCGCTGCTCCCTGCGGGGGCCTGACGCGGTTCACGAGCGGAAAGCCTGCGGACCTGGGGCAAGCGAAATATCAGTGATCAACCATCAATGATCAATGATCATTGGACATTCGCTCGGCCCGCGTTGATGTAGATTTCCATCGATGATCGCACTAGCGCGCAAGTATCGCCCGAAGCAATTCTCCGATTTGATCGCCCAGGAACACGTGGCGGCCGCGCTGCGCGGCGCCGTGGCGCAGGGCCGCGTCGCGCACGGCTATCTGTTTGCCGGACCGCGCGGGGTCGGGAAGACCACGGCTGCCCGCATTCTCGCCATGGCGCTCAACTGCGAGCGGCGCAAACCCGGAGACACGGGCGACCCGTGCGGGGAATGCGGCGCCTGCCGTCGCATCTGGACCGGCGCCGCCAATCTCGACGTGGTCGAGCTCGACGCCGCCTCGAACCGGGGCGTGGACGATGCGCGCGATCTGCGCGAACGCGCGATGTATGCGGCAAGCACGGAGGCGGGCTCCAAGGTCTATATCGTCGACGAAGCCCACATGCTCACGCGCGAAGCCTGGAACGCGCTGCTCAAGATTCTCGAGGAGCCGCCGCCGCGGGTGGTGTTCGTATTCGCCACGACCGAACCGCAGAAAATCGCCAACACCGCGGCGCCCATCCTGTCGCGGCTCCAGCGGTTCGACTTCCGCCGTATCGGCCCGCACGCGATCGTCGAGCGCCTCAAGGCCGTCGCCACAGCCGAGCAGCTCGCGGTCGACGATGACGCGCTGTACTTGATCGCGCGCAGCGCCAATGGCGGCATGCGCGACGCGCTCTCGCTCCTGGATCAGGTGCTCTCGTTCGGCGAAGGGCCGGTGACCACGGCGCGCGTGCGCGAGGTGCTCGGCCTGATCCCGGACGAGCTGTACGCCGAAATGCTCCGCGTGATCGTCGAGCACGACGCGCGGGCCGTCTTTCGACTGGTCGACCGGCTGCTCGAAGCGGGAGCCGATCTCGGCGAGTTCGTGAACGGCGCCGGCGAGACGCTCCGGGCGCTGCTGTTGGTCGGCGTCGGTGGTCAGCCCGAGGGGCTGACTGAAGGGCTCACCACCGTCGTGCGCGAACACGCGCCGCAGCTGCCGCCGGCCGACGTCGTGCGCCTGTTGACCATCCTCGCGGATTCGGAGGAGCGCCTGAGCCGCAGCGCAAACCAGCGGCTCCTGGTCGAAGTCCTGCTCTTGAGATGGGCGATGCTGGATCGGACCGTCGACCTTTCCCACGTGATCGATGCACTCGAGACGGGAGACGTGAGACGTGGGACGGGTGCATCCAAAGCACCTCAATCGCCGCCGTCTGTCACGCCGCCGCAGGGCAAGAAGTTGGAGCCCACTCTCGAAAACGTTCGCGCGGTATGGCCGCAAGTCGTCCAGGACACACGCGCCAAGACACCGCTGCTCGGCAGTCTGCTCGCCGACGTCGAAGTGATGGCCGTCGACGGTCGTACCGCGACGCTCCGTCCCGGCAATGCCGTGCACGCCGAGGGGTTGGAGCGGCAGCGCGAGGCCATCGGGCAGGCGCTCGGTCTCTACATCAGCGAGGCGCCGCGTGTGAAGTTCGTAGCGGGCGTCGGCAACGCGTCGGGAAATCCGAGTGGAGGGGGGGGCGGTGGAGGACCTACTCCCACGCCGGAACGGCTCACGCCGGAACGTGCTGCTGCAGACCGCCTCAAGAGTTTGCGCGCGAAGGACCCCACGCTGAGTGCGGCGGTGGACGCATTAGATTTGGAACTTCTCGAGTAACTTGCAAACGCTCCAATGAGGGGTAACTTTCGACGTATGGCGGATTTATCTAGCCTGCTCCAGCTCTCGCAGCAGATGCAGGGGCGGCTTACGGAGATCCAGACACAGCTGGCGCAACAGACATTGACGGTGTCGGCCGGTGGGGGGATGGTGCAGGCTACGGTCGACGGGCGCGGGCAGATTCGAGGCATCAAAATCGACCCTCAGGCGGTGAGCCAGGGGGACGTCGAAATGCTCGAAGATCTCGTGCTGGCCGCCGTGGCAGAGGCGCAGAAGCGCGCGGCCGAGCTGTACCAGGCCGAGGTGCGGAAGCTGGCGTCGGGTCTGCCGTTCCCATTCCAGCTCCCGCTCTAGGCGTCCGGCCCCGGCCTCCCGTGTCCGCCATCGAGGAGCTCGTGGCGGAGCTCGCGAAGCTCCCCGGCATCGGGCGTAAGACCGCCCAACGGCTCACGTTCCACCTGTTGAAGCAGCCCGCAGAGACCGCGGAGCGCCTGGCGGATGCCATTCGCCGGGTCCGCGGCAAGGTCACGGCCTGCGGCGCATGCGGGAACCTCTCCGAAGAGGACCCCTGCTCGATCTGCCGCGATCCGCGCCGGGATGGGGCCATGTTGTGCGTGGTCGAGGAGTCGGGTGACGTCAGCGCCATCGAGCGCGCCGGTTGGTATCGGGGACGCTACCATGTGCTCGGCGGCCGGATTTCCCCGCTCGATGGCGTGGGACCGGACGAGCTGCACCTCGATCGGCTCGTGACGCGGTTGACGAACGGCTCCGAAGTGCGTGAGGTTATCGTCGCCACAAATCCCTCGATGGAGGGGGAGGCGACGGCCACGTACCTGCAGCAGATCCTCAAGCCGACCGGGGTGCGGGTCACACGGATCGCTAGGGGGTTGCCGGTGGGGGGCGACCTCGAGTACGCCGACGCGGTGACGATTGCGCAAGCGCTGGCGGCACGGCGCGAGATGTCGGAGACCGACTGACTCTCTAGGAGGAGCATGGCCGGGGCCGCGAGCTGGTCTTTCAACGAGAACGACTTCAAGCAAATCCAGACGCATCTGCAGGCGTTCCTGCGCGATTCGAACGCCCGCTGTGCGCTGCTCGTTGATCGCAACGGCCAGCTGGTCGCGACGGTCGGCGAAACGCCGCAGTTCGATCCCACCGCCTTTGCCTCGCTCACCGCCGCCGATTTCAGCGCGAATGATCAGCTGGCGAAGATGATCGGTGAAGCGGAATTCGCGTCGCTCGTACATCAGGGCGAGAAGGAGTCGATGTACCTCGCGGACGTGGCGAAGCGCGTGATCCTGGTGGTGCTGTTCGATCAGCGCGCGACGCTGGGATTGGTCAAGCTCAAAGCCAGGAACGCCGTCGCCGAGCTCAACAAGGTGTTCGCGGAGATGTTCAATCGAGTCGGATCGGGCCAGGCTCAACAAAAGGGTCTGCTCGAAGGGGCGGAAGACGAAATTGACAAACTCTTCGGATAAGGGGACGCGCCCATGTCGATGATCAACTACGCGTCCCGCGAAATCAACTGCAAGCTCGTCTATTACGGACCGGGCCTGGGCGGGAAGACGACCAACCTGGAGCACATCTACGGGAAGGTCTCACCCAACACGCGCGGTAAGATGATTTCGCTCGCGACCGAGACCGAGCGCACGCTGTTCTTCGATTTCCTGCCCGTCGACCTCGGCACGATCCGCGGCTTCAAGACGCGCTTCCATCTTTACACCGTGCCCGGGCAGGTGTACTACAACGCCAGCCGCAAGCTCATTCTCAAAGGTGTGGACGGGATCGTGTTCGTCGCCGACAGCCAGATCGAGCGCATGGAGGCGAACGTCGAGTCGATGCAGAACCTGTACGACAACATGGCGGAGTACGGCTACGATCTCACGAAGATCCCGTTCGTGATTCAGTACAACAAGCGCGACCTTCCCAACGCCGCGCCGATCAAGGATCTCCAGGCATCCTTGAATCCGGGCTGGCCGATCGAGGACGCGGCGCGCCAGAAGCAGAGCCCTGATCCTGCTCACCCGGGCGAGAACCTCGTCGAAAAAGTCGGCGCTGACTGGATGGGGAAGGCGCCGTATCATGAGGCTGTGGCGGTTCGCGGCGACGGCGTATTCGACACCCTGAAAACGGTGAGCAAACTCGTCCTCAAGACGCTGAGCTGAAAGCCGGTTCGATGCGCTGGACCCTGCCGAACATCATCACGCTGGCGCGTATCTGTCTTACGCCGGTCATCGCGCTCCTCCCCTTCATCTCGGGCTACTGGCCGAAAGTCATCGCGTTCGTCGTCTTCCTCATCGCCGCGTTTTCTGACCTCCTGGACGGCTATCTGGCGCGCCGCTACGGTACGATCAGCGAGCTCGGCATGCTGCTCGACCCGATCGCGGACAAGTTGCTGCTGTTCGCCACGCTCGTGCCGATTTTCTGGATCACGCGCCATCCCGTCATTCTCGCGCGCGACAAGGTGGACTACGCGATTCCGTGGTGGGGCAGTCTGCCGGTGTGGGTTGCGCTGCTGCTCGTCGGCCGTGAGGTGTTGATCACCGTATTCCGATTCTTTGCCAAGCGCCGTGGGATCGTCATTCCGGCCGTTGGGGCGGGCAAGCTGAAGGCAGTCGTGCAGAACGTTTTCATCGGTGCAACGATCGCGTGGTTCGCGTGGAAAGACGCGATCGCCGAGATGCACCTCGTGGGCGACTTCCGGAACTTCTGGGACGAGTTCCACGGCTGGTTCGTCGCGGTCACGCTGGCGGGCGCAATCGTGCTCACCATCTATTCGCTCCTCGTGTACCTCTACCGCTACCGGACGCTGCTCAAAGTCTTCGGCAAGTGAAGGTCGAAGTCGTCACCATCGGTACCGAGCTGCTGCTTGGCCAGATCGTCGATACGAATGCGGCGGAGCTGGGGCGCGCCCTGGCGGCCGCCGGTGCGGAAGTGGTGCGCCATCTCTCCGTTGCTGATCGACCCGAGCCGATTCGGACCGCCATTGCCGAAGCGCTCGACCGGACGGGCTTCGTCATCACCACCGGTGGCCTGGGTCCCACGCGCGACGACATTACGAAGCACGAAGTGGCGGCGCTGTTCGAAAAGGCGTTGGAGATGGATCAGGGGGTGCTGCGGTCGCTGGAAGAGCGGTTTCGTCGCCTGGGCCGCACCATGCCCGCCATCAATCGGACTCAGGCCGAAGTCCCAGCGGGTGCTACCGTTCTCCCGAACCCGCGCGGCACCGCGCCCGGTCTTTGGGTCGAAGAGAACGGCCGCGTGGTCGTGATGCTGCCCGGCGTGCCGTCCGAGATGCGTGGGCTCCTGGCAGAGGAAGTGTTACCGCGGATCGCACAACGTGCCACGGCTTCCGTGGTTCGTTCGCGGACCGTACGCACGACGGGCATCGCGGAATCCGCGCTCGCCGAGCGGGTCGGTAACATCGAAGAGGAAATCGCGCCGCTGACGCTCGCCTATTTGCCTTCGGTCGAAGGCGTCGACTTGCGTGTGACGGCGTGGGGACTGCGTGCGGACGAGGCGGAGAAGCGTCTCGAGGCGGCCGGCGAACGCCTCCGGACCAGCGCGGGGGACCACTACTATGGCAACGATGGCGCGGACCTCGCCGCGGTCGTTCTCCAGCAGTTGCGGGCGCGCCGCGCACACCTGGTCATCGCCGAATCGTGCACCGGTGGGTTGCTCGGCGCGCGTCTCACGGCAATCCCCGGCGCGTCGGATGTCTTCACCGGCGGTGTCATCGCCTACGACAACGTCGTCAAGAGCGGCACGCTGGATGTGCCGCCCGAACTGATCGAACGCTATGGCTCCGTCTCGGAACAGGTCGCCCGAGCCATGGCCGAAGGCGTGCAGCGCCAATTCGCGGTAGACGCCGCGCTGGCGATCACCGGGATTGCGGGACCAACAGGTGGCACGCCGGAGAAGCCGGTCGGCACGGTCTGGCACGCGGTCCGCATGGGAGACCAGAGCCGGACGCATCGGCGAATATTCCCGGGAGATCGCAATGAGGTCCGGGGCCGGGCTGCACAGGCTGCGCTCGATCTCTTGCGACGGCTTCTGGCGGAACAGGCATGAATCGCATCAATGCACCCGACGGAACGTCGCTCGTGTTTGACGCCTACGAACCGGCGCAGCCGGCCCTCGCCGTTCTCTTTTTGCACGATTGGCATCCTGAGCGCACAGGACTGGCTGAGCGGTTTACCGAACTCGGCGCGCAGCTTCGCGATGCTGGTGTCGCGGCGTACTTTCTCGATCAACGCGGGCACGGGCGCTCAGGCGGCCACCGCGGCCATCTATCCCGCTTCAGCCAACTCCTCGGTGATCTCCAGACGCTACGGCGCGCCGTGCGGCGCCGGCATGATGTGCCCCAAATTTTGCTCGGGCACGGCTTCGGCGGACTCATCGTCCTGCGCTACCTGGAGTCGCAGCCCGGCGAACCTCCCGCAGCGGCGGTTGTCGCGAGCCCGTGGCTTGCATCCCGATCTCAACCGGCTGTTTGGAAGCGCCTCGCGGCCAAACTTGCCGATCTCTGGCCCACGCTGCCAACGGGGAGCGGTGCGGCATTCATGACGGCCGGAGCGCGCGCCGAGCTGCAATGGGCACAACGCGCCGTGCTTGCCGACTGCCACCGCATCGAGCGCCCACTACTGCTGCTGTTGGGAGAGACAGATGCCGTCATCGACGGCAGTGCCGTGCGGCGCTTCGCGCAGGAGCTCGGCACGCACGCCACGCTGCTCGTGTATCCCGGACTTGGGCACGACCTGTTTAACGCGCCGCAGGTTCGCGAGGAGCTGAGCAGCTTCGTGGCGGAGTATCGCTCCTCGGATCGAGACCTGAGGCAGTAGCTTTCCAGACGTAGCGCCCCGGGGTATCTTGTTGTCAGACCGAAAGTTCCCATGACCAACAAACGTCATCCGCACGGGCCGCATTCCGCCGCCTCTTCTCCCCCTCGCGTACCGTCTCTCGATCCCGACACGGGAGAGCCGGTGCAGAACGTGGCAGCGCCGGGGCGGGACGGTCCGGATGCTCCCGACGCCGCGTCCGCGGAAGCGCCCGCGCCAGCCAGCGTCGAGCGGTCGGAAGTCGAGGCGTGGAAGGATCGGCATCTCCGTTTGGCAGCGGAGTACGACAACTTCCGCAAGCGCACCGCCAAGGAGCGCACGGAGGCGTGGTCCCGCGCGCAGGCGGATCTCGTTTCGCGCCTCGCCGACGCGCTCGATGACTTGTCGCGGTTTGCGCATATCGATCCGGCCGAGATCGACTCGAAGACGCTGCACGACGGCGTGGACCTGGTCGAGCGCAAGTTCTGGAAGGAGCTCGAAGCGGCGGGGGTCACGCGCATCGATCAGGCCGGCGTCCCGTTCGATCCTCACGTACACGAGGCGGTGACGATGCAGCCGGCCGCGAAACCGGAGCAGGACCACACCGTAGGCCAGGTGGTGCAACCGGGCTATAAGATGCGTGACACGTTGCTGCGGCCGGCGCGAGTAATCGTGCTGACCTGGCAGGGACAGTAATGGCAGCACAACGCGACTACTATCAGGTGTTGGGAGTCGCTGAAACAGCCACGACGGACGAGATCAAGAAGGCTTTCCGGCGCCTGGCCAAGCAGTACCATCCCGACCGCAATCCCAACAATCCGCAGGCCGCCGAGCGCTTCAAGGAGATCAACGAAGCGCACGACGTGCTGAGCGATGCCGACAAGAGGAAGAAGTACGACCAGCTCCGTCGCTACGGTGCGTTCACCGGCGGTGGCGGAGGATTCGGTGGCGGTGCGCGTCGGGGCGGGGGGGGCGGGGGCAGCGGGGGCGGCGCGGGCGGCGACTTCGACATCTCCGATCTCGGTGGCCTGGGCGACATCTTCTCATCCATTTTCGGGCGCCGTGGCGGTGCCGGCCGCGAAGCAGAGCCCGAAGAAGTCGAAACCGAGGTCACGATTCCATTCCGTGTTGCGGCGCTCGGCGGATCGGTGCCGATCACGCTTGCAATGCCGGAAGTCTGTCCGACGTGCGGCGGATCGGGCGGCGCGAAGGGCGCGACGATCAACACCTGTCCCGAATGCAAAGGCCGTGGCGTCGTGTCATTCGGACAGGGTGGATTTGCGGTGAACCGGCCGTGCCCGGTATGTCGCGGCAAGGGAACCGTGCCGTCGCAACGCTGCCCCACGTGCCAGGGCAGCGGCGAAGTGCGCGTGGAGAAGCGCATCAACGTGGAGGTGCCGGCTGGAGTCGAAGAGGGCGCCCGGCTCAGGCTCAAGAACCAGGGTCCCAAGAACCGTGGCGATCTCATCGTCGAGATCCACGTCGCGCCGGATCGCTTCTTCCGCCGCGAAGGGCTCGACCTCATCGGCGTCGTGCCCATCAATCTCGCGCAGGCGATGCTCGGCTCGCGGATCAAGGTGAAGACGCTCGACGACAAGCGCGTCGTGTTGCGGATTCCCGCCGGCACGCAGCACGGCCAGAGGTTCCGCATTCCGGGCCACGGCATCGAGAAGAACGGTCGTCGCGGCGACATGTACGTCGAAGCGCATGTCACGCTACCGGAGAAGCTCAGCGCTGAGGAGCAGGAAGCAGTGAGGAGTTTTGCGGAAAAGACCGGGATGAAGTACTGACGCTAGGGGAGGGGGACCAGTACGACCTTTCCGACGTTCCGGCGTTCGTGGATGTAGCGGTGGGCGGCGGCAGCTTCTGCAAATGAGAACGTGCGATCGACGCGTGGTTTGATTGTTCCCTGCCGAGCATACCCCAGCAGCGCTTCCATTTGTGACGCAAGCAGCGCCTGCTCCCTCCAGAGATGGCCCAGATTGACGCCTGCGACCGCGCGGTTGTCGTTCATCAACGCGAGCGGTCCAAAGCGCGGGAAGCGCAGGAGCCCCCAGAGAACCTTGATGAGGTTTCGACTGGGCCCCTCGGAAAGCCCCGACGCCCCATAGCACACCAGCCGACCGGCGGGGGCGAGCAGTTGATAACCGTGCCGCCAGGAGTCGCCGCCCACGGCGTCCAGCACGACATCCACGCCACCCGATCGCAACTGACGGACCGCATCAAACCAGCGTGGATCGCGGCTGTCGAGCGGTTCAACGCCGTATTCGCGGAGCACGCCATGTTTGGCGGGAGAGGCGAGGCCAATCACGTGCAGGCCGAGGATCCGTCCCAGCTCGGCGACGGCCAGACCGACGCCACCGGCCGCGGCGTGGACGAGCACCGTTTCGCCACGTTGCGCCGCCGCGACGCGGACGAGCATATGATGCGCGGTCAGGTAGACAACCGGGAATGCGGCGCCCTGCTCGAATGTCCACGTCTCGGGCAAGGGAAAGACGACGCCACCGGGGACGACGACCAGCTCGCTCTGCCCGCCGAACTTGGTCGTCGCGATCACGCGATCGCCGGCTCGCCAATTCGGGACGCCAGCGCCGACCGTATCAACGATCCCCGCGACCTCGTACCCGACGGTGCAGGGCAGCTTGGGTGCGTCCGGGTAGAGTCCTTGCCGGGCGAGCAGATCGGAGAAATTGATGCCTGCCGCGCGGACGCGAATCCGTACTGTGCCCGGCGTGGCGACCGGATCGGGTGTCTCGCGCACTTCCAGCACTTCGGGGGGCCCGCGTCGCGGGATGACGACTTGTCGCACACAACAAAACTAGCTTGCGCTAGGCTGAGGTGCATGTTTGCTTTTGTTTTCCTCGGCGTCTGCGCGTCTTCGCGTCTCGGCGTCTAGCATTTTGGGGTGTAGGTCAACTGGCAGACCGCCCGGCTGTTAACCGGGAAGTTGGAGGTTCGAGTCCTCCCGCCCCAGTTCCCCTAAAGTCGATAGGTCTGCTTCGCGAGGTCGTACGCGAGCGCGCGCGCCATGCGCCGCGCGTCGTTCTCGGCGATGACGTGACGCGCGACGAGACCTGCGAGGTAATTGGCATCCATGCGGCGCGCCAGGTCGTGTCGCGCAGGGATGGAGCAGAACGCGCGCGTGTCATCGTTGAAGCCGGCCGTCTTGTAAATCCCCGCCGTTTCGGTCGTCCGCTCACGGAAGCGGCGCATGCCCTCGATCGAGTCGTGAAACCACCAGGGTGGGCCGAGACGCACAGCCGGATAATGCCCGGCGAGCGGCGCGAGCTCGCGACTATAAGTCGATTCGTCCAGCGTGAACAGCACGAGCGTGAATCTGGTGTCGTTCCCGTAGGCATTGAGCAACGGGCGTAAGTTGCGGGTAAACTCCGTCGCGACGGGGATGTCGGCACCCTGGTCCGGACCGAAGCGATCGTATATCAGCCGGTTGTGATCGCGCAGCGCCCCCGCGTGGATTTGCATGACCAGGCCGTCTTCCAGGGACAGCCGCGCCATCTCCATGAGCAGATGAGCCGTGAAGCGCCGTTCGTCGTCCGCAGCAGCCTTCGCGTCCAGGGACAGCCGGAACAGACGTTCCGCTGCATCCTGCCGCAGCGGGGCGGTATATGGCGCCACCACCGCGTGGTCGGTCGCCGTCGCACCGAGGCTTTTGAAGTAGGCGCGCCGGCCGGCCAGCGCCTCGATGAAGCCCGAGTATTCGCGAACTCCCAGGCGGTCCACCGCCTCCGGCCAGTCCGGGGAAGCAATCCGGAACAGTGCATCCGGCCGGAACGTGGGGACGACGCGGCCCTTCCACCCGGAATCGCGGATGGCGCGATGGTGGTCGAGTGAGTCGGTCGCTGCGTCAGTAGTTGCCAGTGCCTCGATGTTGAATCGTTCGAACAATGCCCGCGGACGGAATTCGGGCGAGCCGAGCTTCTCGCGGATTTCTTCATAGATCAGCGGTGCCGTGTCACCCCAGAGGGGCTCTGTGATGCCAAAGACCTCGTGCAGCTCGTAATTCAGCCACGCGCCAGTTGGCGTTGCATCGAACAGGTAGAAGTGCTCAGCGAAGCGCTGCCACACCTTGCGGGGGTCTGTCTCGACGGACGCTGAATCCCGGCGCCTGACTCCCAGATCCTCAAGTCGTACACCGTGCGCGTACAACAACCGCAGGACGTAATGGTCGGGCTGAACGATGAGCGAGGCCGGCTCGGGGAAGGGCGTATCCTCAGCCAGAATGCGCGGATCGACGTGCCCATGCGGCGAGATGATCGGCAGGGCTCGCGTCTCTTCGTACAGCGTCCGCGCGATGCGCCGAACGCCCGGATCCGGATCGAAGTAGCGGTCCTCCGCGAGGAGTCCCACTCCGCTAGACGACGGGCGCCCAGCCCGGCGCGTACTCCCGCTGCCAGAACTTCATCGCATCTTCGTCGCCCAGTATGTGTCCGGTTTGGGGATCGACGCGCAGGGCGCGGCCGGTAAACTGCGCGATGTTGCCGAGGTGGCAGAGCAACACGCTCTTTGCGCCTTCTTCGATGGGTTGGCGCAGCGCGGCGCCGGTCCGAACTGCTTCGACGAAGTTGGCGATGTGCAAGGCAGTCATCTCATCATCGCCGGAGATGTTGAGGCCGTCTCCGGCCTTCGCGGCGAGGGATTGCTTCACGACATTGTTCTTCAAGTCGTACACGACGTAGCCGTCGCGGTCCATGACGACACTGCCCGTGGTACCGAGGATCGATGTGCCCCGCCCGCGACCGAACGTCTGTAGCCCGTTGCAGCTCTGTCCCTGCCAGATGATGGTCTTGCCGCCGGCGAACTCGAAGCTGGCTTCCTGCGTGTCGGTGAACTCCCAATCGTCTTGGAAGGCGTAGCGTCCGCCGACCGACGTCACGCGCGTGGGCGCGTCCACTCCCAGGACCCAGCGGGCGACATCGATTTCATGAGTGCCGTTGTTGCAGATCTCGCCGGTGCCCCAGCGCCGGAACCAGTGCCAGTTGTAGTGGATGACGTTGTCACGATATGGCGCGTGCGGGGCAGGGCCCTGCCATAATTCGTAGTCCAGGTTCGCGGGCACGGGTGCTGTCTTGCCACGTCCGATCGTGCCTCTGTTGTTCGCGTACCAGGCGCGCGCGAGATAGGGCTGTCCGATCGCGCCTTCCTTGATCGCCTGGATGATTTCGATCGAGCGCGGCGCGGAACGCTGCTGCGTTCCCATTTGCACGACGCGCTTGGACTTCCGCTGCGCCTCGACGAGCAGCTCGCCTTCGCGCGGGTTGTGGCCGCACGGCTTCTCCAGATAGACATGCTTGCCGGCCGACATGGCGAGGATCGCGGCGGGCGCGTGCCAGTGATCGGGCGCCGCGATCACGAGCGCGTCGATGGACTTGTCGTCGAGCGCGCGCCGGAAGTCGCCGAGACTCTTGACTCCGCCCCCGAGGGTGGTGGCGGCCTTGGCGAGCACTGTGGCGTCGACGTCGCATACCGCTGCGACTTCGGCGTTTGGCGTCTGGGCGAACGTCTTGGCCAGGACAGTGCCCCGACCGTTCAGGCCCATCACACAGACAACGACCTTCTCGCTCGCCGAGCCGCGTCCAATGGCGAACAGCGGCACGCGTGATGCGACGAGCCCGAGCCCGACGCTGGAGACGGTTTTGACGAAGCGGCGGCGTTTCATAGTGGCCTCACTTTGATGTCGCGGAAATAGACCTCGTCGCCGTGGTCCTGCAACACGATGTGACCGCGCCGCTTTTGACCAAACCCGGGTATCGTTTTGTACTTGCTGGCGGCGAGCAGCGAATCCATGCGCGCGGTGCCGAGCTCGAATTCGACGATCTTCGCCCCGTTCAGCCAGTGCTCGCCGTGATTGCCGCGGAAGATCACCCGCGACTGATTCCATGCACCGACGGGGTGCAGCTGCTTGTGCGCGTTCGGTGCGATCAGATCGTACAGCGCGCCGGCGCGATGACTCGGAAGCTTGCCGTCTTCGTGGCGGTCGTCGTCGAGGACCTGGTACTCGAAGCCAAGCGCCGAGTGGGTCGGGCCTCCCTGAGTGCCGGCGCCGCCCTGGGCAATCGACATCGCTTCGGACACGTTGTACTTGACGCCGCTGTTCGCGCCCGGCGTGACCTTCCATTCGAAGCTCAGCTCGAAATCGGCGAACGAATCCACGGTCATGAGATCGCCGCCGACGCTTGGCCGCCCGTCGGCCACGCGCGGCACGTCGCCCGACGCGATCTTCTTGATTGCGCCGTCCACGACGACCCAGTGAGCCGTGGGCACGGTGTCGTAGCCAATGCCGCGCCAGCCGGCCAGCGTCCGACCGTCAAACAGCAGCCGCCATCCGGCCGTCCGTTCCGCGGGCGTTAAGGCGTTCGTCGTTTGCAGCATAAGCAGTAGCAGGGGAGCGATCATACAAGCTCCTTCACGCGAACAGGCTCGAGTTTGGGGGCGAGCAGCTGGATAATACCCCACGCCGTCACGTAGGCGAGCCCGCACACCAGGAAGATCGGCGTGTAGTCGTTCCCGTTGGCGTCAAGGACGCGGCCCGTGATGCGCTGGAACAGCACGCCGCCCATCGCGCCGGCGAACCCGCCGATCCCGGAGATCGAGGCCACCGCTGAGCGCGGAAACATGTCGCTCGCAAGCGTATAGACGTTCGCCGACCACCCCTGGTGCGCCGCGGCCGCGACCGCGACGATCAGCACAGCGCTCCACATCGTGGCGGCGTGGGGAGCGAAGGCGGTCGGCACGATCACTAGCGCCATCAGCAGCATCGCCGTCTTCCGAGCGCGATTTGCCGTCCAGCCCCGGTGCATGAGGGTGCCGGACAACCAGCCACCCGAGATCGAGCCGATGTCAGCCACCAGGTACACGACGATGAGCGGTAGCGCGACCTGCGCGAGTTTGACGCCGTATTGTGCGTCGAGGAATTTCGGCAACCAGTACAGATAGAACCACCAGACCGGATCGGCGAGCAATTTGCCGGCGATGATTGCCCAGGTCTGGCGATGCCCGAGCAGCTGAATCCATCGCACCCGAGGTGTCGGCTCCTCGGGGTCGCTCGAACCGGTCGGTGTCGGCGGACTGCGGTAGAGTGCCAGCCACAGGATCAACCACAGGAAGCCGATGGATCCGGTGACGATGAATGCCCAACGCCATCCCCAGGTCAGCGCGATCCAGGGAACTACGAGGGGCGTGACGATTGCGCCGGTATTGGTCCCCGCGTTGAAGATGCCAGTCGCGAGCGCGCGCTCCTCTTTGGGAAACCACTCCGCTACGGTCTTGATCGCGCCGGGAAAATTGGCCGACTCCCCCAAGCCGAGCATCGCGCGAGCCGCGGAAAACGCCGCCGTCGTGCGCGCGAACGCGTGCCCGATCGCAGCGAGGCTCCACACCACCACGGCCGTGGCGAAACCGCGCCGCACACCCACGCGATCGAGCCACCGTCCCGCGAGAAGGAATCCAAACGCATACACCAGGCTGAACCACGAGACCACATCCCCGTACTGCGACTCCGACCAGTGCAACTCGCTCTGCAATGTCGGCGCGAGAATGCCGAGTACTTGCCGGTCCACGTAATTGATCGTCGTGACGACGAACAGCAGTGCGCAGATCGTCCAACGGTAGGAAGACTTCACTGCGCGAGGCCTTCCCACAGGCCTTGCAGATACATCGCTCCGAGTGCTCGATCGTAGAGTCCGTACCCTGGACGGCCGCGTTCACCCCAAATCATGCGGCCGTGATCGGGCCGCATGGGACCAGCGAAGCCCGTCTCACGGAGCGCCCGTAACACCGCGCCGAGATCGACGCCGCCCAACGCCGAGGGATGCGGGGTTTCGTGGAACAGCCGCGCACCGGTGATCCGCACGTTGCGGCAGTGCGCAAAGTGGATGCGGCCCTGACCGCCAAGCCGGCGCGCCATCGCCGGAAGATCGTTGTCCGGCAGCGCGCCCAGCGATCCGGTGCAGAACGTCACGCCGTTGGCGGGACTGTCGACGAGCTTCACGAGCCGGTCGAGATCGGCTCCGCGGCAGATGATGCGGGGCAGTCCAAAAATCGGCCACGGCGGATCGTCGGGATGGATGGCCATGCGCACGCCTGCCGCCGCCGCCACAGGGACGACGCGCTCGAGGAAATAGGCCAGATGCTCCCACAACTGCTCGGCGTGCACCTCGCGGTACGCGGCGAGCAGCGCCTGTAGGGCGCGCGAATCATAGGCGGCTGCCCAGCCGGGCAAATCGCCGGTGCCGCGCGACAAATCGACAGCGGCCAGGGCGCGGTCATCGTAGGCGAGGGCGGTCGAGCCGTCCGGAAGACGCAGCGCCAGATCGGTGCGCATCCAATCGAACACGGGCATGAAGTTGTAGCAGAGTACGGAAACTCCGAGCGCTCCCATGGCGCGCACGCTCTCGCAGTAATTCGCGATCAACCGGTCGCGCGTCGAACGCCCAAGCTTGATATCCTCGTGCACCGGGATGCTCTCGACGACCGTGAGCGCGAGCCCCGCCGAGTCGATCTCGGCAGCGAGTCGCTCGAGCCGATCGCGTGGCCAGGCCTCACCGACCGGCACGTCGTACAGTGCGCTGACGACACCCTTCACGCCGGGGATCTGCCTGATGTGCGCGAGCGGGATGAGATCGGACGGACCGAACCACCGGAACGTCATGTACATTGGCGCACCAGACGCTCGACCTCGTCCCGCGTCGCGCGGCCGAAATCCCCCGGCACTCCAAGCTTCAACGCCCCAGCGCAGACCGCGAACTCGAGCGCTTGGGCAGGCGGCCGGCGCTCGAGCAGCGCCGCGATCAGTCCCGCGGCAAAGCTGTCACCTCCGCCAACCCGGTCCACGACCTGCACCACGTGCCGCCGGCTCTCGGTGGCAGCTCGGCTGGCGCCATCAAAGAGCGACGCGCTCCAGGCGTGCTCTTGGGGCCCGAGGATCTCGCGCCGCGTGATCACAACGAGGCTGCAGCCATACTGCTCGGCCAGACCCTGCCCGAGCGCGTCACCACCCGGGTCGATGCCGAGGAGTCCCCGCACTGCCTCGCGATTGCCGATGAGGACGTCGGCAGATCGCGCCAACGGTTCGATCACCGTGCGCGGCTCACGGCCGCGCCACAGCGCCTCGCGATAGTTCAGGTCGAGACTGACCGGCACATGCGCGGCGCGGGCGCAGGCGACGGCGCGCGCGAGCGCCGCGGCCGGCCCGTCTCCCAAAGCCGGCGTAATCCCGGTTGCGTGAAACCAGCCTGCGCCCGCCAGAATCGCCGGCCAGTCGAAATCGCTCGCATTGATTGTGGCAAATGCGGAGCCCGTTCGGTCGTAGATCACGCGCATCGCCCGCGAGTCGGCGCCCGGTTCCACAAAATAGAGGCCCAGCCGGGCCCCACCGCGCACGATCCGGTCGGTTCCCACGCCTTCTCGCCGCAGGGCGGCGAGCGCCGCATCGCCGATGGCTCCCTCCGGAAGGCGCGTCACATAATCGGCGGGCACGCCTAGGTGGCTCAGTGCGACGGCAACGTTCGCCTCCGCGCCGCCGAAGAACGTCCGCAGCTCGGGCGAGTCGAACAGCTGCTCCTGGCCCGGCGGGCTCAGCCGGAGCAGCATTTCACCGAACGCGACGACACGCGGTCCGCCGGTCAATCGCGGGCTCCAGCGACGGCCCGAACGAGCGCGCGGGCCCGCGCGGTCAGTTCCGTCCAGGATTGGTCGCGCAGAATCGTCGCGCTCACGAGTGCGCTGCCGACGCTGACCCCCGCGGCACCGGCACGAATCCACTCCGCCGCGTTTTCGAGCGAGACGCCACCCGACGGCACGATGCGCAGGAATGGAAGAGGCGCCATGACCTCGCGCAGATAACGGGGACCCACGGCGGAGGCGGGGAACAGCTTGAGGAGCTCCGCTCCGGCGTGCCACGCCTCGAGCAACTCGGTGGGCGTCAAGGCGCCCGGTATGCAGGCAATGTTGTGGTCGCGGCAGTAGCGAACCACCGCCCGATCGAGCGTCGGGCTCACAACGAACTTCGCTCCGCGGTCGATGACTTCACGAGCCGACTTCTCGTCGAGTACCGTCCCCGCGCCGATCCTGCATTCTGCCAGCGCATCGTCCGCCGCGAGCTCGGCAATCGCCGCGGCCGCGCCAGGCGTGGTTAGCGTGATTTCGAACGCGCGCACGCCTCCCGCCGCGAGTGCCAGCGCGGCGTGGCGCAGCAGATCCGTGCTGGCGTCCACCGCTCGCACGACCGCGATGACCCCGCTGTCCATGAGTCGGTCAATCACGGGAGCGCTCCCTCCACGCCTTTCTGCTCGAGTACGCCGCTCCAGCGCGCGACTGCCTGCGGGAAGCCGGGGACGCGCGTCGCTTCCCCGAGCGCCTCCACCGGCTGCCGCAGGAACTTGAGATGGGCAGCGCAGGCCAGGGCCAGACCTTCGGGCGCTTGCCCGCGGCGGCTCGCGAAGGCCCCGATGAGCGGCACGACCCGAATCTGCATCTTGGCGGCCTGGTTGGTGGCAATCATCCGCCATTCGTGGTCCAGCCACGGGTTGCGGAATCGTTCCACAACCGAGTGCGCGAATTGGAGCGCGGCCTCGGCCGGTACGTCGGTGGCGGGGATGATCTCGTCGAACAGGATCCGCCGCAAGAACGCCCCCAGGCGCGGGTGATCCATCGCCTCGCGCACGGTCCGAATCCCTGCCAGCAGCGCGAGGGGGGCCATGGCCGTGTGTGGGGCGTTCAGGAGCCGCAGCTTCCGCTCACGGTAAAAACCGATGTCGCGCGCGAACACGATCGAATCCGGCGCGTCGATCGGGAACGCCGTGCGAAGCGTTTGCGGGTCCCCTTCAATGGCCCAGAACGCATATGGCTCCGCCACGGTAAGGAGCTGGTCTGCGTAGCCGAGCCGCGCTTCGAGCGCCGCCTGGTCGCTCAGGGGAGGCGCGCCGGTCGTGATGCGATCGACGAGCGACGAACAGAACTGCACGTGTGCGGTCAGCCAGCGCCGAAAGTCGGCGGGGCGGACTGTGCGCGCGGCGAGTTCATCGACCATCGCCGCGAGCTTGGGACCGTTATCCGGGACCAGCTCCGTGGGAATCACGAGCAATAGTGGGCCGTCGGGGAGCCGTTCGAATCTGGCGTACAGCGCATCGGTTAGGCGTGTCGGGAACTCCGCGTCGAGGCTGAACCCGCCCTCCGTCACGTTGCTCACGATGACCTGCGTTTCCGGCCGCGCCGCGACGTCGCGCACGGCCTCCCACTCGTGCTCCGCGACGAGCGCTCGAGAGATCGAACCGATCAGTTGAGTCCGCTCGACTCGCTTGCCGTTGACCCGGCCGCGCTCCACCAGGGTGAACAGGCCGTCTTGAGCGTTGAGAGGACCCGACTTGCCCTGGGGCGTGCTTTGCACGACCACGATGCGGCCGGCCCGTCTCCCCGCGCGGTTCGCCGCGTCCACGGTGGCGGCGCACAACGCGCGCAGCAGCATTCCGGTGCCGAACTGCAGCAGCCGCTCCGGGATCTCCTGGCGCCGGTAGGCGCTCCCGGCGGGGGGCCACTCAGCGTCGCTCAAAATCGGGGGGATGGTTCAGCTCCGCGTCTCGCAGTCGCTTCATAAGCTACACCCTGGAAGTCCGAAGGCATGATCCGCATCATCTTCTTGCCAACGTCGCTGCTGTGGTATACGGTGGTGCACAGGTTCGGAGGAGTGTGATCCACGTGAGCATCGGCGATTTGTCGGACGGCGCGCGAGCGGCGGCGTCGCCTAGCTTCACCGCCGCCCGCACACTTGCGTACTGGTTGGATGCCGGGATTCGGATTCCGGGCACCGGCCTGCGCTTCGGCTTGGATCCGCTGCTCGGATTGATTCCCGGCGTCGGCGATGCTGCTGGCGCCGTTCTTGCTGGGTGGATTCTGGTAGAGGCGTATCGACTGGGCGCATCCCGCGCCACGCTCGTCCGAATCGCCGGCAATGTGGCGGTCGATGCCGGAGTCGGCGCCATTCCGCTGCTCGGAGATATCTTCGATTTCGCATGGAAAGCCAATCTTCGGAACGTGGCCCTGCTGGAGCGCCATCTGGCGGAGCCGGCCCGCGCGGCGCGCGTGGACCGTTGGTTCGTCTTGCTGCTAATTTCTGGCGTGCTTGTTACGGCGCTCGCAATGCTCGTGCTGGGGATCCTGCTGGCGCGCTGGGCCTTCCACCTGTTGGCCGCCGCGTGAGAGCCAAAGCGTTGTGGTTCTGGCCCCTCGCGCTGGCATTGCTCGTGACGGACTGCGCGACGAAACGAGCGGTCGAGCATCGGCTCACGCTCGGTGAGACGAAGCCGGTGGTCGGCGACGTCGTGCGGCTCACGCTCTCGTACAACAAGAACGCCGCGATGGGTGTGGACGTCGGCGGCGATTCCCGCCGCACCGTGCTGTCCGTCCTGACGTTTGCGGCGCTGCTCGTGCTGGGCGTGCTGTATCACCGTACGCGCCCGTCAGACCGGTTGCGCGTGATTGGCGTCGCCCTGGTGGCGGGTGGCGCGCTCGGCAATCTCCTGGACCGCCTGCGATCGTCGGCGGGGGTGGTTGACTTCATCGATGTCGGCGTGGCGCAGGTCCGCTTCTGGACTTTTAATGTCGCCGACATGGGCATTACCATCGGCGCCGCCCTGCTGCTGATCGCGCTGGGCTGGAAGACGTATGACCGGGGGTTGGTCAGGCCGCACCAGAGCCCTTAGCTTTCGGCTGCGTGCCCAGACCGCAGCAGTTTCCCCACGCCTCACCGCCGCCTCAGCCGTCGTCTACTCTGAAGGCATCCCTCGCCGACCGCTACACCGTCGAGCAAGAGCTTGGCCACGGCGGCATGGCCACCGTCTATCTCGCCGAAGAAAAGAAGCATGGCCGCAAGGTCGCGATCAAAGTGCTGCGCCCCGAAATCACCGCGGCGCTCGGCACCGAGCGGTTCTTGCGCGAGATCGGCATCGCGGCCCGCCTCTCGCATCCGCACATCGTTCCCCTGATCGACTCCGGGGAAGCCGGCGGGCTGCTCTACTATGTCCAGCCGCACGTCCCCGGCGGCTCGCTGCGT
>DATBFV010000135.1:0-2908 GCA_036558345.1 Gemmatimonadales bacterium
CTCGGCTCGGGTTCTCGTTCATGGCGCACAAAGATGCGTTTTGGGAGTAAATTCTGCTTCAACCAGAACAGGATGCGGGTTCATGCTTCGTGCACTTCCGACAATTCCAGCGGCTCTGATCATCGTGGCGTGCAGTAGCGACTCGAGCGCGCCGGCTGCCGGCTTCGAGTGTCTCGGCCAACCGCTCCCCACCACGGCACCGGCGCTCGTCAATGTGACCGGCAGGGTTACCGCCAACGTGCTCTCACCGGCTCCCGTCCCACACGCGTTCGTGTACGCGTTTCGCGTCGGCAATCCCACACCCATCACCGGCGACACGACGGATACCATCGGCAACTACAGCCTCGGCATCACGAGCGGCGGAACCCCGGTGAACGGCTATCTCGCTGTGTCGGACAGCAATCACCACATCAGCACGTCCGCGTATCCCCCCGTGCCGCTGGCGGGCGACATCACCGAGAATGTGCTCATGGTCTCGACCACCGAGTTTGGCGTGCTCGCGGCCTCAGCGGGCATCACTCCCCTCGCAGGAAAAGGCTTCATCGGCATCGTCGTGAGAAACTGTCAGGGAACGGCCATCGCGGGCGCGACGGTGTCGAGCAGCCCGGCCGGCGAGGTTCGATACAACGCCGGCGGCGTCCCGAGCCCGACCGCGTCCGCCACCGCGGATGACGGCGTCGCGTACATCGCCAACGTTGCGGCGGGGAATGTGACCGTGATGGCGACCGCGAGCGGGCACACGCTGCGCCAGCACGTGGTGAATGCCACAGCTGACGCGATTACGCTGACGGAGATTCAGCCCTAGAGGCCACAACCAGTAGGTCCGGGCACCCGTCGACCACGGGTCCCCGGGCAAAGTCGCCGTACATCTCGCGCACGCGAAAGCCCGCGCGCGCGAGGAGATGCCGCAGCTCGGCGGCGAGATACCACCGCATCTCGAACGCCTGGACGTAGCGCTTGCCGTCGACGTAGTAGATCAGCTCCGACTCACTCACCTGATCGACCCAGCGCACGCGCGCGATGCGATACGCGCGCGTGAACGTGCGGCCGTCGGGCAGCTTGGTCTCGGGCGTGTCGGGGTGCTCGGTGCCGTCGTGGGCGACCAGCATGTCGAAGCGGGGATTGAAGACGTCGAAGACGAGTTTCCCGCCTGGCGCGAGATGGCGCGAGACCGCCGCGAGAAAGCGCAGCTGATCGTCGATCGTGATGAGATGCTGCACGACGCGAAATGGCGCGATGATGAGCGGAAATACCGCTCCGAGGTTGAAATCGCGCATGTCGCCCTGCGCGAGGCGAACGCGGCCCTGCACCGCGTCGGATTCAGCGGCGACCTTCACTCGGCAACGCTCGAGCATGGCGGGCGAGCCGTCGAGCCCGGTGATGGCGCACCCCGCCCGCGCGATCGGCAACAGGATCCGGCCCGTGCCGCAGCCGATTTCCAGCACAGCCTCGCGTGCCTGCTTCGCCTCGGCGACGTAGAAATCGACATCCTGGCGCGTCGCGTATAGCGGCACGCTGTCGTACAGCAGCCCGAAGTCGGGGATCGCGTCGTACGCGGACTTCACGAGCCAATCTTGATCGTGAGCACTCGCCCGTCGCGAGAAACTTCGGCTTTGGCGGCGCGCAGCGAGACGAGCGGTGACTCCACGCGCACGCCGCCGTCCGCTCCGGGTGTGACGACGACGGCCGAGTCCGGTCCGACGATTGCGCGCAGGGTCTGCGCCTTTTGGTCCTGCACGACCGGCGTATTGAACGTTGCCTGAAAATCGCCGGCGCAGGCCTGCAGCCAACGCGTGTGCAGCAACACGCCTGGCTCGACTTGCAAAAGATTCTGCGGATCCATGCCGCAGAGGCCGAGGTAGCGTCCCTGGACGGTGACGACCAGCTGCACACCGGGCGCGTTGAGCACGCTGTCCGCTTGCGCCCGTCGCGCCGCCCGCAAGCCGGCCACGCTCGAGTCCGCCGCGGTGCGGATCTTCGCGATCACGAACGTCGATTCGGCCTGGCGCCGCAGCGTCAGCTCCTGCGCGCGATAGCCTGACGCGTCCGCGAGGGCGTCTTGCACCGTGAGATTCTGATCCATCAGCCGGTTTTTCCAGGCTGGCCCTGCGAGCGCGTCGAGCAATTGACCCAGCGCTGGCCCGGTTGCGTAGTAGCGCAACCGAACCGACAGCGTGACGTCTTCTGTGAGCTTGTGCAGGCCGGTGAGTTTGTCGTTCAGCAGCCGGGCGGCGCCGCCGCGGTCGGGGAAATCGCGGCGCCGCGCCGCGAGCTGCACCGAGCGGACCAGCGTGTACTCGGCGAGCCCTTCGTTCAGCTCGGCGAGCTGCTCGAACTCCGCGAACTCGGCGCCGAGGGCGCGGTGGCGGGCTTCGCGGACGGCCAGAAACTGGCGGGCCAGGTTGCGGCGCTGCGCTTTGCTGGAAGCGCGTCCCGCCGCCTCGAGGATGCGGCCTTCCAGCGCCATGGCCGATTCGTTCTGCGGATCGAATATGGGATAGCTCGTCACCAGCATCGCGTTGTCTTGCTGGCCGAAGCGCGTGCCTTCCTTTCGCGACGCCGTTTCAAACACGTGAAATGCTTCGTGCGTCGTGAGTCCCACGAGCATCGCGATGCTCTGTGAATCATTCACGGTGACTTGCGCCGTCGGCCTGTTTGCGAGCGTCGTCCCGGTGCTCGCGGCGCCACGATCAGCCGAAGATTTCCAGCCCCCGTCCGGCACTCCCTCGATTGGCAGAAATCCTTCCGGCAATTCGCCACGCCAGCCGAGCAGCAGCGTGCCCTGCTCCTTCACGACGTACAGCACCGGAATCGTATCGGGGCGAAAACCGGGCCAGATAGAGTCGCCCATCTCGTGGCCGAGACGGACGACCCAGTCGTGCGCGGTCATGAGGCGAGAAGTGCTTTC
>DATBFV010000136.1:0-5291 GCA_036558345.1 Gemmatimonadales bacterium
GGTTCTGTCGCAGCCACTTCATCGCCGGGCGATCCGCGCGTTGTACCAGTTCATGAAGGCGGAGATCGAAAGGCTGATCGTGAGATACACCGCCATGATGATCGCCACGCCCTCGATCGCCTGCCCGGTCTGGTTCATGGCGGTGTTCGCGATCGAGACCAGGTCGGGGTAGCCGATGGCCACCGCGAGCGAGCTGTTCTTGGTGATGTTGAGATACTGGCTCGCCATCGGCGGCACCATGACGCGCAGCGCCTGCGGCACGACCACGCGGCGCAGCGCCTGGCCGCGCGTGAGGCCGATCGCAAGCGCGGCGTCCCATTGCCCGCGCCTCACCGAAACGAGCCCGGCGCGCACGATCTCGGCGATGAACGCCGCGGTGTAGACCGTGAGCCCGAGGAGGAGCGCGGCGAACTCCGGCGTGAGCACGAAACCGCCGGCGAAGTTGAAGCTTTCGAGCACCGGCACGCTTCCCGGCGCGGGGAAATACAGGCCGCGGTTGGTGAGGAACACGCCGGGCAGCGGCTGCAGCGCCTCGCGCGGCATCGGCAGCGCCTCGGTGATGACCGCGTACCAGAAGAAGAGCTGCACCAGGAGCGGCGAATTGCGGATGAACTCGACGTATCCGGCCGCCAGTGTGCGCAGCAAAAAATTTTTCGACAGGCGAAACAGTCCGACCGCCGCGCCGAGCAGCGTGGCCGCCACGATCCCCACGATGGCCACCCTCAGGGTGTTGCCGACGCCCACCGCGAGCGCGCTCAGGTACGTATCGGACGCGCTGTAGCGCAGGAAGGGCGACTCGCTGATCTCGAACCCGGCCTCGCGCTCGAGGAAGGCGAAGCCGCTCGCGATGCGCCGCTCCTCCAGGTTCACGGCTGCGTTGTGCGCCAGGTACCCGACGACGATAAGCGCGACGGCGACCGCCGCGGCCTGATACGCTAGCCGCCTCATTCCCTTTCCATCTTTCGCCGGTGACCCCGATGCCTGCCCAAACTCAAGCCCGCAAGCTTACCCGCCAGGACCTGCGCGAAGCCGCCGAGAAGTTCAAGAACTGGGGCCGCTGGGGGCCGGCGGACGAGATCGGCACGCTCAACTTCACCCAGCCCGAGGACATCGTCGCCGCCGCGCGCCTGGTGCGCAAAGGCAAGGTGATCTCGCTCGCGCTCAACTTCGACCAGCATGGGCCGCAGGGCGCGAAGAGCACCTATCCCGCCATGGGCCGGATCAACCCGGTGCACACCATGCTGCGCACGGGAACCGACGCCTACTCCGGCGTGCTCGACCACCGCGGCATCCGCGCCGCCGACGACATGGTGGTGATGCCGCTCCAATGCGGCACCCAGTGGGACGGGCTCGGCCACGTGTTCTACGAGAACAACATGTGGAACGGCTACGACTGCCGCGAGGTCACCACCGCCGGCGCGCAGAAGTGCGGCATCGAGAAGACCAAGAACAGGATGGTCGGCCGCGGCGTGTTCCTCGACGTGCCGCGCGCGCTCGGCATGGACGTGCTGCCGGACGGGCATGCCATCACCACTGCAGAGCTCGACCTGACTGCAAAGAAACAGAATGTCGAATTCAAGCGAGGCGACTTCATCGTCGTGCGCACCGGACAGATGGAAGCCAAGCTCAAGGCGAAGAGCTGGGACGGCTATCCCGGCGGCGACGCGCCCGGGTTCTCTTTCGAGACGCTGGGCTGGATCCAGCGCACGCAACTTGCTGCGCTCGCTTCCGACACGTGGGGCTGCGAGGTGCGGCCGAACGAGACCGAACCCGGCATCAACCAGCCGTGGCACTGGATCACCATCCCGATCATGGGCATGACCATGGGCGAGATCTTCTACGTCGCCGAGCTCGCTAAGGACTGCGCCGAGGACGGCGTCTACGAGTTCATGTTCGTCGCGCCCGCGATCCCGATCACCGGCGCCGTCGGCTCGCCGACCAACCCTCTCGCTATCAAGTAGGGGTTTACCGTGAAAAGACTCCTCCTTGGAATCGGTCTTGCCCTCACCTCTTTACTTGCGCTCGCGCAAGCCTACCCCTCCAAGCCGATCAAGATCCTGGTCGCCTTCCCGCCGGGAGGCCCGACCGACATCATCGCGCGCCTCATCGGGCCGAAGATGAGCGAGAGCCTCGGCCAGCCGGTCATCGTCGAGAACAAGGTCGGCGCGAGCGGCAACGTCGGCACGGTGGAAGTGGCCAAGTCGGCGCCCGACGGCTACACGCTGCTGGTGCACTCGTCGGCTTACGCGGTAAACCCGACGCTCTTCACCCACGCCGGCTACGACCCGGTGAAGGATCTCCAGCCGATCGCGGTGGTGGCCCAGCAGGCGAACATCATCCTCGTGAACAGCTCGTTTCCGGCCAAGACGCTCGACGAGCTCAAGCGCGCCATGGAGAAGGACAAGCTCGCCTTCGCATCGCCCGGCGCCGGCACCACGCCGCACCTGACCGCCGAGAACCTGTTCCACGTGCGCTGGAAGGCGGACGTCACGCACGTTCCCTTCAAGGGCGCCGGCCCCGCCGTGACCGGGCTCCTGAGCGGCCAGCCGCCGATCGGCTGCATGGCCGGGTCCGGCCCGATGTCCAACATCAAGGCGGGCAAGCTGCGCGCCCTCGCCGTGTCTTCCGCGAAGCGCCTGCCGCAGCTCCCCGACGTGCCCACGCTGAACGAGCTCGGCTACTCCGGCATGGAGGACTACACCTGGGTCGGCCTGTTCGCGCCGGCCGCGACCCCGCACGACATCGCGCAGAAGCTGAACGACGTCGTCCTGCGCGCGATCAAGAGCCCCGACATGAAGGAGCGCCTCGACGCCCTCGCCTTCGAGCCCACCGCCGCCTCGCTCAAGGACACCGCGAGCTACGTGCGCGACGAAGTCGCGAAGTGGGGCAAGATCGTCCGCGAGACCGGCGCCAAGGCCGAGTGAATTACGGCGCCGTCGTCCAACGCATCTTTGCATACGAATAGCGGGCCTCTTTCATGAGCAGATACCGGCAGACCGGCCCGCCTGTCGCATCGTGAACAGCGAGGAGCACATCACTGTATGTAATTGCGTGCGGCGAGATGAGATCGCGAAGGTTCCTGATGCGAACGTCGGTCTTCGTTTCGACGATGGCCATGATGGACGAATCAGGGCTCCAAGCCACACTGTGTAAGTCAAACCCCGGTGCGCTCGACACTCGGACCGTGCCGGCTCCATCCGACATGACGAGTTGCGTGAGCCTCGCTGGATCGGAAATTATTGTTGCCGCCCACCGTTTGCCATTCGGGCTTATCGCAGCAGGGAAGCCCAGCGGTTCGCCGGTTGGGAGGTTGCGCGGCAGACCGGCGTAGACCGCTTGAAGGTCTTTTCGATAGTTCATTCCCGGGTCATTGTCCGGATACGATTCCAGGACGACGGTACTGACCTCTCGTTGCTCCAACGTGTTCCCTTGAACCGAAAAAGCATCCACCTTGCCGTCATGGTAGACGAGTACGCTCAGCCCGTTTAGCCGATGCCAGTCGCATGCTCCAAGCGTTTTGGGGAGTTCTAATTCGGATGTCGTCGCGCAGGCGGACAATGTGAGGAGGGCACTAGCGATACGACAGGTCCGAAACATCATTTGCATGCGCACGGGCATCGAGCGATGAATAGCAATCTCCTCGGGTTCTCATCAAGGAATGAAGGCGCGATTACAACGAGCGGCGCCCGCACAAACTCGATTACCTCACACCAAGTGAGTTTGCGGCACGCGCTCGCACAGCTTCGTCGTGCGAGCGCGTAAAAAACATGGATGATCAACCTCGGACTTGCTAACCAAGCCCCGGCACTACGAATGGGGGCAGTCACCGAATGGTTCCGTGTTGTCCTTGCGCCAGACCGTGGTTCCGGTTGAATCCGCGATCAGTCTGGGCGTGTTGAGATGATCGACGCCTACTGTCGCGAACGGCGATGCCAACCGACGATCAAGTAAACGCCAAGAGCCAGCCATTGGGATATGAAGCCAAGAGGAAGGAGGCCCGCAGCTGTATGCGCGCCCTGTCTCAGCGCTACAAACGAAACCACCACGCCCAGACCAGCAACGGTCAGCGCACAACGAAGTATTAGCGCTGAGTAACGTTTGTCTTTCGCTGTCAGCATCAACCAAACCAGGCCGACGATGTATGGCAACGCCGACCAAGGTCCATAGAAGGTGATGTCGGCATAAGTTGAACCACGCCAGTCTCCTTCCGGATCATAGATCGCCGTTAGTATGAGGAGCTCCAACCCGTATCCGATGGCCAGTACAAGCGTAGCCCATATGCGTGTCATATACGTTCCAAAAAAGCAAAGCGCCTACCTACACCGCCTGCAACGCTTGCACCAGTCTTGAATAGTGGCTTTAGTGGCCCGGGCGGGTGAGGCGCTTCCCGGCACAATTATTTCTTTGAGGCCGCCGTCTTAAGGAGCGCGACGATCTCCGTAGCGCCGTTTGCCTCGGCGCGCTCGAGCGGGGTGCGGCCATCGACGCTCTTCAGCAGCGGATCCGCCCCGTGGGCGAGCAGCACGCCGATCAGCTCTTTGTCGCCCCGCCCCACGGCGTGCGATAGCGAGCTGAGTCCGCTCCGCTTCTCCCGCGCGTTGACCGCCGCGCCGCGCTCGAGGAGCAGCCTCACCACCTCGGTCTTCCCGCGATAGCTCGCCAGAATGAGCGGGGTCACGCCTTCGCCGTCGATCGCGTCGACCGTGGCACCTCGATCGAGGAGCAGCGCAACCGCCTTCAGGTGTCCCCTGGAAGCCGCTCGATGCAGCGCCGTTTCTCCGTCTTCGCTCAGACGCGCATCGATGTTCACCTTGTCGGCGAGCTCGGTCAGCTTGCCGACATTCCCCTGGCTCGCAGCCGTCAGGAAGTCGCGTTCCCTGCTGTGCTGGAACTGGTCGGCGGCGAACCAGACCGGCACGGCCATGGCAAAAAGCACCAGCACTGCCGCGATAACCGGCAGCCGGCCTGCTCTAGCGGCGCTGATCCGACTCTGCACGCTCGGATGCTACAAGAACTCACTGGAATGAGTTGATTGCCTTGCCGTCGACATCACCCAACCAGTTCCCTCCGAACACGCATTTTCCCCAGCGGCCCGTATCGCAGCAGGTGTAATAAGCTTTCTTTTCAAGCACCGTACCCCGTTTGATTCCCTTGCAAGGATCGGGATCTGCCGAAGGGTACATCCATCGAGCCCCGGTCTTGTCCGTTATCAATGCTCCGGTGTATGCCTTCTTCAAGTTCCCCGGCTCGGACAAGGCGCCCGCGTACTTCCTGACTTCTTCATTTTTCTC
>DATBFV010000137.1:0-18483 GCA_036558345.1 Gemmatimonadales bacterium
ACGGTCACGCCGACTGTGAACGCGGCGATCGGGACGACGTACCTGCCGAAGGACAGTGCGAAGCCCGGCGTGAAGATCGAGATCGATATCCGGGGAAAGAAGGTGGTGGCTGAGGTCATTAAGATGCCGTTCGTCCCGCACCGGACGAAAAAATAAGGCGGCAAATGGCGGCAACAGGCGGCAACGGCATGCGGATTGGCATCCTAACGGTGTCTGACCTGGGAGCTGTCGGCCAACGTGCCGACACGTCCGGAGACGCGATTCTCGATTGGGCGAGCGAACGCGGCTACGAAGTCGTGGTGCGGAGCGTCGTGGCGGACGAGACCGATCGCATCGCGGGCAAGCTCGCGCGCTGGGCCGATTCGAACGAGGTGGATGTCGTGCTCACCACCGGCGGCACTGGCCTCACCGAGCGCGACGTGACGCCCGAAGCCACCGCTGCGATCCTCGAGCGCGAGGCAGAAGGCATCGCCGAAGCCATCCGCGCCGCATCCGGACCGGGGTTTCCAAGAGCATGGCTCTCGCGGGGCAGGGCAGGCACGCGCGGAAAGACGTTGATCATCAACCTCCCTGGATCGACCAACGGGGTTAAGGAAGGCTTGGCTGTGCTGAGTCAGTTTCTCGAACATGCTGTGGATCTCCTGAGCGGCACGAATACCGCGCACAGCGCACCGCTCACCGCGCACCACCATGGCTGACCGCGTCTTAATCACCACCGACGATCTCGAGCAGGCAGTCCGCATCAACGCGAGCCTCGAGGCTGCGGGCTACGACACCGCTACGGTCTCCTCGCTCGATGATGTTCGCTCGGCAGTGAGGGGGAGAGAGCCCGACGCCATCGTGCTCACCGGCGGCCTGCACGAATCCACCGCGCAACGCCTCCTCGCCGCGGCCCGCGAGCACGCCGTCTCCACGCTCGGCCTTGTCGAGCCGGCCGACGACGATCCCAACCAGATCGGCCGGGAACTGGGACTCACCGGCTGGCTCGTGAAGCCGGTCGATCCAGGCGAAGTCGCCGCGACGGTACGGCGCCTGATTGACCGTAGGCGGCTGCAACAGAGGACCGGGATTCTCGGCGAATCGGCCGCGATCCAGGAAGTGCTCGTCAAGATCGAACAGATGGCGCCCGTCACATCGACGGTGCTGATCCAGGGCGAGTCGGGCACGGGCAAGGAGCTGGTCGCGCGGGCGATCCACGATCTCTCGCCGCGGCGTGGCAAGGCGTTCATCGCGGTGAACTGCGCGGCGATCACGGAGACGCTGCTCGAGAGCGAGCTGTTCGGCCACGAGAAAGGCGCGTTCACGGGTGCGGCCGAGCGGCGGCTGGGACGCTTCGAGCTCGCGAACGGCGGCACGATCTTTCTCGACGAAGTGAGCGAGATGGCGCCCGCGACGCAGGTCAAGCTGCTGCGCGTGCTCGAAGACAAGAGCTTTTTCCGCGTGGGCGGGACGCAACCGATCCAGGTGGATGTCCGCGTGATCGCCGCCACGAACAAGTCGCTCAAGGATGCCGTGAGCGTCGGCACGTTCCGCGACGACCTGTTCTACCGGCTCAACGTGCTCTCGATTTATCTGCCGCCGCTACGCGAGCGCCGCGACGACGTTCCCTTGCTCGTGCGGACGTTCAGCGCCGAGTTCGCGAAGAGCCACGATCGTCCGTTCAAGGGCGTGACGCCCGACGCGCTGCAGCTGCTCGTAGATGCCGACTGGCCGGGCAACGTACGCCAGCTGCGCAATCTCATCGAGTCGATGGTGGTGCTCGCGCCCGAGCGCGAGATCAAGGCGTCGGACATCCCGCGCGAGATCCGCGAGCGTACCAGGATATTGCCGGTGCGCATTGCGCAGGCGGTGTCAGGCGCCGGGGGTCAGGAGCTGGAGTTCATCTTCCGGACGCTGGTCGAGCTGAAGATGCAGCTCGAAGATCTGCGGCGGCGGATCGACGTGCGCCCGTCGGAGCGCGTCGAAGTAATCGAAGTCGGCGGATCCGAGCGTCCCGCGCACCGCGTACCGCTCACCGCGCACACAGACCCCCTGGATTCGGCGCCGGGGCCCGAGAAGCCGGTGATCTACAAGGCCGGCATGTCGATGGCGGACGTGGAGAAGGCGGCGATCGACGCTGCGCTGCGCGAGACGCACGGCAACCGCCGCAAGGCTGCCGAGACGCTGGGCATCGGCGAGCGCACCCTCTATCGCAAACTCAAGGAATACGCGATAGATTAACCCCGCCCTGAAACCGGCCCTGGATCCTAGCTCCAGGTTTCTCCAGCGTCCTGCTCGGAGCCAATTCTCGTGGATTTTAGAATCGACCCCGAGTTGTGCGTCGCATGCCTGGCGTGTGTCCGGGTATGCCCTTCCGACGCCGTCGCGGTGGAAGAACAAAGGGTCTGGATCGTGGACGAGGCCTGCACCCGTGCAGGCCTCTGCTATCCCGCTTGCCCCCACGAAGCCATCATCGCCGTCGGCGACGCCACGCGCGCGCTCGAGTACACCCTCAGCCACAAAGCCGTCCTCATCCTGTCCGTCGAGTCGGCGGTCTGGTTCTATCCCGCCACCCCCGAGCAGGTCGTCAACGCTTGCTACGCGGCCGGCTTCGGCATCGTGCACCGCGGCGTGCTGGGCGACGAGCTGGTGGCCAAGGAGTACCTGGACCTCTGGAATGAGGAAGAGTGGGGCAGGGGCGGCACCGTCATCCGCTCGACCTGCCCGGTCATCGTCGAGACCATCAAGAACCAGTACCCCGAGCTGATCCCGTACCTGGCGCCGGTAGCAACTCCGATAGAAGCAGAAGCCCGCTACCTCAAGGCGATGTACGGCCAGGATACGCCGATCGTCTACGCCGGCGTCTGCCTGACAGAAGGCGGAACTGATGTCGATGCCGCAATCACTCTTGCCGAGCTGGCAACGATCCTCAAGAAGCGCGGTGTCAAAGTGGAGGACCAGCCGCTGTTCTTCAGCCGCATCCCCGAGGAGCGACGCCGCTACTGGAGCACCGCCGGCGGCCTGCCGCTCGAGCTCCTGAGAGAAGAACGGCACACCTCCCGCCGCTTCCGCAAAGTCCGCGGCCTCGGCGCCCTGGAAGGGATCGCCCGCGCAGTCGGCTCCGACCGCATCGACCTTGGCTTCGTGGACATCCTGCCCTGCGAGGGCTGCCTCGACCACCCGCTGCTCGGCCCCAAAGAAGAGCTGTTCAAGCGCCGCGCGATCATGAGCGCCACCGAGCCGCCCCGCGCCCCCGCCCCGGTGCTGGCCGACGGCATCGAAATCGAGGTCGGCTCGGCCTTCGAGATCGCCGTAAACGGCGCCGAGCCCACCAGCGAGTCCGTCGAGTACATCCTGGATCAGATCGGGCTCGCCCCCAATGGCCGCACCTGGGACTCGGGCGCCTGCGGCTACAAGACCTGCCACGAATTCGCCGTCGCGGCGGCGCAGGGGCGCACCACCCTCAAATCCTGCCCCCGCTACCTCGAGCGGCAGGCCACGATCGCCCAGCAGCAGGCGGCGGTGGACGCGCTGACCGGCCTCGCCTCGTTCCGGGTGCTGCGCGACCGGCTGGCCAACGAGGTCGCCCGCTGCCACCGCGGCCGGCCTGGCGAGCATTTTGCAGTGCTGTTCATCGATCTCGACAACTTCAAGCAGGTGAACGACAAGTTCGGGCACGAGGCGGGGAACGCGGTGCTGCGGGAGACGGCGCGGCGCTGCGCCGCCCACCTGCGCGCGACCGACCTGGCGGGCCGGTATGGCGGCGACGAGTTCGTTGTGGTATTGGTTGGTACCGGTGTAGACGGAGCGCTGGGCGTGGCCGAGAAAGTGCGCGCCTCCATCGAGGAGGTGGGCCGCGCGATGGACTACCCGGCCGGCATGGTGACGGCGAGCATCGGCGTCGCCGAGTATCGCGCCATGGCCGGGACGGAAGCAACGGCCGCGGGCGCTGCAGAGCCGGAGAAGCTGGACGAAGATGTGCTGGTCGCCGCCGATCGCGCGTTGTACCGGGCGAAGGCGTTGGGCCGTAATTGCGTTGCCACCGCGGATGAGCTCGGAGGAGGTGTCTCGTGACGTCGGATCCATCGCCGGCTTCGGATCAGCCCAACCCGCCGTTCGGCGGCGGTGGCTCGGGGGGAACGCCCGATCCATGGGGGATGAAGCGCGTCGAGAACCTGATCACGACGCTGACCGGGGTGCTCTCGGCGCGCGTGGTGGTGACGCCGCTGGGCGAGGTGAGCGAGGTGCACGTGCTCACCCGCAGCGGGATCCAGCCCAAGCAGATCGTCCGCAACATCGAGTCGGCGCTGATGGCGCAGCTCGGCTTCAAGATCGATCACCGCAAGATCAGCGTCGCGCAAACGGCGGACGTGCGGCCGATCGAGGCGCTGCAGGAAGAGGCGATCAACGAGCGCTCCAAACGCCGCGTGGTGGTGTTCAAGACGCTCGAGGTGCGCCCGTCGGACAAGCCGCAGCGCGTGCAGCTGCGCGTGAAGCTGTCGTACGGCGAGAAAGAAGCGCAGGCCGAGGAACTGGGGACCGACACGTTGCGCAATCGCGTGGAGGCCGCGGCCCGGGCGACGGCGGCGTGCCTCGATCATCTCCTTCCAGACAACTCGATCGCGCTCGAGGGCGCGCAGATCATCGACGCGTTCGATCGGAAGTTCGTCCTGGTCGCCGTCCACGGCCTGGGTGGGCGTGAGGCGCAATTACTCACCGGCACGTGTGAAATTCGGGAATCGGCGGAGCGAAGTGCCGTGCTGGCCGTGCTCGATGCCACGAACAGGTGGGTAGACGCTCGGCGCTAGTACCGTAATCTGCTTAGTCACAAGCACTTAGGCGTCCGCGGCGTCTGCGGCGTCGTGTGAAGTCGGGGTTCTCCCCGACCATCCGCATCGAGGATTACCCCATCTAGCGCGTTTTCCATTTTAGCGGTATTACGGGTTTCGTGAGTACCACGCGAACCAAGCGCTATTGGGGGACACAGCGTGTCGCGCGCGTGTTGCAGGTGACGCCGGCGACGGTGGCGAGCTGGATCGACCAGGGGCACTTGAAAGGGCATCGGACGCCGACGGGCCGGCGGCGGGTGGCGTCGGCGGATCTCGCGGAATTTCTGCGGGCGCACGGGATGGCGGTGCCGAGCGAGCTGCTGGCGGGGCGTGAGCGGCCGGTGGTGGTGGTGGTCGAGGATGATCCGGGTTATTTGGCGGCGCTGGTGCGGACGATTCAGCGTGAGGCGCCGGAGCTGGAGATCATTGAGGCGACGACCGGGATGGATGGGTTGCTCGAGATTGGGCGGGTGGGTCCCGATCTGGTGGTGCTGGATTATGCGTTACCCGACCTCAACGCGGTGCAGCTGGTGGAGCGGCTCGTGGACACGTCCAAGCGTCTCACGGCGCCGGTGATGATCGTCACGGGCGGATTGCCGGTAAAAGCCGAGAATGATCTGCGAGGTTTGGGGGTTCAGGCGATCGTCAACAAGGTGGATGGCATGGGGGTGGTCATCGAGGCGATGCGTCGTGCGTTGCAGGCGCGGAAAGTGGCGTAGGACTTTCAGCCGTTATTGATATGCAGCCGTTAGCCGTTGTGCCGTCATAATTGGAACATGCAGCCGTCAAATCGAAAACAGGGGGCCCCTGGTCACCGCTAGCTAGAGCGGAGCAGAGCGAACAGTAGACGAGCGGAGCGTCGGGTACGCTATAGAGAGGCGTACCACTCCAGGCGAGAACAGTCGTTCACTCGCTGTACCTGTGAGGAGGTGAGACGCTCGATGTTGCAACTGCTCGCTTTTCTGTTCACGGCAGTCGCGAAGTTGTTTTTCGCTGATGCGATGGTCGGACTCTAGCGGTTACTTGAGGGCCCCTCGACTTCCTCAATTAGTATGGACGGTCGATGACAGAGCGCGAACACGTTCGTGAGAACTCGGTTGTTCTTTATTTTCTTACGGCCGGCTTATCCCTCGCAGCGGCTGCCACACTTCTTATCCCCGAGTGGTCTATGCCACTCCCTGGGGACGCTAAGTACTGGAATGGCCTGGCCGCTTTCGCGCTGTTGGGAATCCTCTGTGACTCGTCCTTCCTGAGAATTACTCGTCCCGGCTCCGGATATGTTAAGGCGTCGGTGGCATTCATCCCACTCCTTGCCTCGGTCGTCCTCTTCGATCATCCATGGCCAATGTTAATGAGTGGGCTCACAGCATTCGTCGTTGACACTTTTGTTCGCCGCAAGCCACTCATACGCGTCTGGTTCAACATTGCCCAGTATATGCTTGCGGTGGGCTTAGGTGGTCTGGTCTATCGGGGGCTGGGCGGTCCGCTTGTGTTGGACCATTTCGATTTTCGACTCATACCATTCGTCGTGCTTGTAACCGTGTTCTTTTTGGTCAATCAAGGAAGTGTTGCTTTTGGCATTGCGACTTTGAACCATTTGTCGATTCGCGAATCTTGGTCAAGGTTGGCGGGTGGTTCTTCAACCCTTTATGATTTCGTTTCAAGTTCCCTCGCTATTCTCTTGGCATTCCTCTATACGCAATTGCAATTGGTTGGCCTCGCGATCCTGATTATTCCGCTCTTTTTCGTTCGCCATATGTATCAAATGAATCTCCAGGCGGAGCGCGCCAATAGGGAACTGCTTGAGCTGATGGTGAAATCAATAGAAGCTCGGGATCCTTACACCTCCGGACATTCGATCCGGGTTTCAGAATACGCGCGTCAGATAGCGCGTGAAGCTGGGTTAAATCCAAAGCACGTTGATCAGATCGGAACGGCAGCGTTGTTGCACGACGTGGGCAAGATCTACGAAGAGTTTGCGCCTCTTCTCAGAAAAGAGGGTCGCCTAACTCCTGAAGAGCGTATGCTGATGCAAGCGCACCCCGTTAGAAGTGCGGACCTGGCTGCAATTATCGCCGAGTTCCGTGGACGAGTGCAGATGGACATCCGGAATCACCACGAGAATTACGATGGAACCGGATATCCTGACGGGTTACGTGGCGAGAATATTCCAATCGGTGCGCGCATCATCATGATTGCCGATACAATTGACGCCATGACAACGGACCGCCCCTACCGGAAGGCTCTTAGCCTTCAAAGGGCGCTGGACGAAATGGCCAGATACGCTGGCCGGCAGTTCGACCCGCGCCTTGTGGACCTGGTAACCAGGTCGCCCGGGATCAGGCGCCTGCTGGGACCCCAACTCGTCAACTCTGAACCTCAAATCCCGAGTATGGCGGCACCGTCGAGAGCGCACCGGCCTTCGGTTAGGGCCGTCACTTAGTCGTATCCACTATTCTCTAGCTTAGAAAGCCCTGCGCTTCAAGCAGAGCACGCTTACCTATAGCTCCCCAAGTGTCGAATAATCTAAGCTCCTCGATCGTCTCGGTTGAATATCTACCATCGATAGACTTCTCTAACCAAGCAAAGACAGCCAGAGCGTCTAAATAGAATAATGGCACTCGGGTTCTGAAGAAGTTCTTCCGCTCCTTGGCAAGGTTCTTGGCCGGATCTGGACCATTGTCGTGGAGTAGTTTCAGAGCATCGAGTTTGACGTTCAACCCACCGTGTACATAGAGCCGGTCTGAGCCGCCCGCCAGCCTGTCGACGTCTTTCTTGATCTTAAGTGCGAGGGCGACATTGCCACTCGCCAATGCTCTGCTTGCGTTCTCAAGGAGGTACACGACGGTCATATACCAGTCGTCATGAGTCCGGATCCACTCTTTCGCGTGTTCCAAACATTCGGTAGCTCGTTGGCGATCCCCGGTTAAGAGGTATGCATCACCCAGATTAGCACAGGCGGTTACCAACTCAGGTTGATTAAGACTCCGTCTCCCTAGTTCGACGCTTCGACATCCAAGTTCAATAGCCTCTTCATAATGACCGAGAGTCGTGCAAACCAAAGTGAGGTTAGAAAGTATTCTAGACGACCGTGAATCATCGCCGACGCGCTCCGCGCTTTCCAAAGCTTTTTTGAGATGACGTAGCGCTTCTGGAAAGTTACAGAGACAGTGATAGCAGCTACCGATACCACTGTGGACGAAAGCCAACTGCGCGAGATCTCGCTCTGTCTCTTGCGCGACTTTTTTAAGCGACAGTAGTGCGGAATCAATCTCGTACGTATAGAAGTCGCAGTAGGCAATGGTCAAATACGCTGCCGCCAGATGCGAACCCGCATCCACGATTTTGGCCGTCTCGCACCTTATCCGTCGTATGCCACGTTCATCTCCCAAGTTCTTGCACGTTCGAGCGTACTCAAGTAACGCCTTCAGCAATAGCTCCACATCATTGGTTTCGCGTGCCGCCTCCAAGGCCACCTGCGCTACTGCAAGCCGTAGGTTTCCGGGTGACTTGGCGAGAAGGAATTCCGCATTGGTTATCAGTCTCGTTACTTCGGCTCTCTCCTTCGGAGTCAGCGACATTAGACCCGAAAGCGCTTCCAGTATTGGCATCGCCTTCGAAGCATTGGACCTGTCGAGTAGAGCCTTCACAAGAAGAAGTTGCATGCGCCTTTTCAGATCGTCGTCACATATGAGGGCAAGGAGGGCCTCGAGGATCTGTTGCGCCTCTGCGGGAGCCCCGGCTGCAAGGGCTCCTTGCGCTCCTGCAACTGCAAATGGAGCCGCTCGGTCTGCCAATCCGCCACGGAGATAATGCCATCCGATCTCCAGATTAAGAGCTTCCCCTTTTGGCTCCTTCAGAGACAGAAGAGCGGCAACTTTCGCGTGAAGGTTCTGTCGGAGTGGCGCAGCCAGCGCGTAGTAGGCTTGTGCTCGAATCAGCTCGTTCCGGAACTCCAGATCTCCATGCACGTCGCGGAGTAAGCGTTCGTCTCTTAGTCGTGAGAGGGCTTCAGCAGCCTGACCAGCGGTGATATCACTAGCTGCGTATAACTCCACGGCGCAGAGACGCCTTCCGAGGACGGCGGCTGTATCGAGCACGCTACGACTGACATTATCAAGACGGCGTGCCTGACGTTCGAACATCTTACCGATGGCGCGCGGGATGCCCACTGCCGCAACTGGTTGAGTATCTAAAGCCTCCAGGTCATCAAGTAGAGATGTCGATTCGTGGGTCATCCACTCCCGAGTGAGCAGCTCAATGGCCAGTGGGTTGCCACATGCTGCCCTCAGGATTCGTTCAACGGGCGGCTGTGCTCTGCCATTCGTGAGGACGACCAGTCTTCTGACAAGGCATTCTGCGGCGTGGTTGGACAAGATATCAAGTGGGCAGTTTACCAGCCCTGACAGCGACTCGTCCGACGTCAAAGCATCGGCCGCCACGCTGAGACGCAATTCACTGACACGGCCCACAAGAGCCATGAGAACGCGCGCGGTATTCAGCTTCCGTGCGACTGTGTGGAGTACAGCAATACTGGCGTTGTCTGCAACGTGTATGTCATCCACGACCAGCACGACCGGACAATCAAGTGCCGCTGCGGTAACGGTTTTGAGGAACGCATCGGCAATCCTCAAAGGCATCAGCTCCCGCGACCAGTCCATCGGTTTTGGCACACCCGGGAACACCTTCACAATCTCCGAACTGATCCTCGTCAATTCACTCAACGCCTCCGGATCCGCACTCCCAATCGCCCGCTGCGTCGTCAACTGCTTGACGAGCTCACCCAGCACCGCAAAAGGCAGCTCCCGCTCGGCGTCATAGGCTTGAGCGCGCGCAACGACGGCGCCCTCCATTTGGCAACTCGCCGCGAACGCGTTTACGAGCGTCGTCTTCCCGACGCCCGGATCACTCGTTACCACGACGATGCGCGGACACTTGCGCCGCGCCTCGAGCCACGCGTCGTACAACACACTGAACTCGCGCTCACGCCCGATCAGCGTCTCCGGCTCGAACCGCCGGTCGGCGCGCTCCGGGGGATACCCCGCGACGGCGGGACGCGGCGAGCGACGCCCGTCGCGCAGCAGGTCCGCCATCCGCACCAGCTCGGGCCCCGGCTTCGCGCCGAGCTCCTCCTTGAGCCGCGCCTCGTACCGCGCGAACGCCTTCAGCGCGCTGCTGCGATCGCTGGCCCACGCGCGCGCCTCCATCACGCCGCGAATGCCCTCTTCCGCGAGTGGATCGAGATCCTGCAGGCGAGTCGCATGCCTCTCGACGGTGACGAAATCGCCGATGCGGCGGGCGGCGTCCATCTGTCGCACCAAGCAGTCGCGCACCTGAGGGCTCAGGCGCGCGCGATACTCATCCTTCCAATCCTCGAACGGTCGCGCCCCCGGGATCTCGAACCCGTCCATGAACGGACCATCGATTGCGACCTCGGCCTCTGAAAGGTGCTGGACGTCGACATCGATCCACCCCGCCGCAAGGCCCACCGTCGCGCGACGAAGGACGACCGCCTCCCGCGCGATCTTCGCCTTGATGACCGACAAGCCTTGCGCGAGCGAGTGATTCGCATGCTTCGGTGGGGCGTCCGGCCAGAACAGATCGGCGAGATAATCGCGCGTGAATTGCTTGCCGGGATCGAGCGCAAGGCGGACCAGCAGCGCCAAGTGCTTCCGCGTGCGGAAGGGCACCTGTTCGCCGGCGACGGTGAACAAGGCGGGCGTGCCGAGGCAGTGCAGCCTGAAACTGTGAGTCATGTGCGAGCGCGCGCGTTTTATTGATTCGTTGCGAAACATTAGGCGGGCGAATCAACCACATGTCAACACGTTGATTTACCAGGTGTTGGTAGGGCTTCAGGACGCCTTTCTAAGCACCTATCAACTGTGCACTTTCTCCCCCTTTCCTTCCTTCTCGAGCGAGCTCGGCACGTCATCCCGAGCGCAGCGCGCGCAGCAAGGGACCTGCTACTAGCACTCAGCAATCCTGACAGGGTGACTGCCACCAGGCGATCGCGACTTTGTCAAAACGGCAAAAAAAAGGCTGTGTGCGCGGGCATACCGGTTGCAAAGGGGGCTCCGTGCAACCTTTTCCTGGAGGCACGACCATGTTTCTGACCAGCCGTAACTACGCGAGAGAGCCGGGCGCCAATCTCGGCGACCGGATTCAGCGGATGCTGACCGAGACGTTGGGCGGGCTGGACTGGCAGTACCGCGACAGCGCGGCCGCGTCCTGGGTCCCGCCGGTGGACATCTTCGAGGAAGCGGACGCCATCCGCATCGCCGCCGAGATCCCGGGCGTCAACCCGCAGGACATCAAGCTCTCGCTGGAAGGGAATCTGCTGACGATTCACGGCACCAAGCAGCAGGAAGCCGAAGAGAAGACCGAGCGCGTGCACCGCTATGAGCGGACGTATGGCGCCTTCGAGCGCTCGTTCACGCTCCCCGCGTCGGTCGAGCCGAAGGACATCAACGCGACCTACGATCAGGGCGTGCTGACGGTCACGCTGCCCAAGAGCGAGCGCGCCAAGCCGCGGCAGATCGAAGTCCAGGTCGGCAGCGGCGGAACGAACCACGAGCGCCCGGGCAGCCGGAACGTGGAAGTCGAAACGAAGAATCGCTGACCCAGCAGAAAGGCGCGGCAGACCACACGTCTGCCGCGCCCCCAGTCTATCGGCTCTTCTCGCGCAGCTCCCGAAACGCCTTCGTCAACTCGGGCATCTGATGATTGGCATTCAGCCCGCTCGGCTGCGGCAACAGCCAGAGCCGCGCCGGCCCGAGCCGCTCCGCTTGCGGCCCCACGACGGCCTTGGGCCGCCCAAACGCCATCCGGTACGCCCCAATCCCCACCACCGCCACCCACTCCGGATTAAAGCGCTTCACCTTCCGCTCGAGCCGCTTCGCTCCCGCCACGAACTCCTCCTTGGCCAGCTCGGCCGCTGTCGCCGTCGCCCGCGCTACGAGATTCGTGATCCCATAGCCCCACGCGAGCAGCTCACGCTCCTCCCACGGCTTGACAATTCTCGGCGTGAAGCCGGCGCGGTGCAGCACCGGCCAGAAGCGATTGCCGGGCCGAGCAAAATGATGGCGCGTCGCCGCGGAGTAGAGACCAGGATTGATGCCGCAGAACAACACGCGCAGCCCGGGCGCAATCAGATCCGGCACCCGCTTTCCGCGTGCGGCGAGTAGATCGGCGCCCGTAGGACGCGCGGGCCGCTCTACAGTTGCCGGCAATTCTTCTGGATTCGATACGCCACGGCCTGCACCTCTCCCGAGGCCGGTGCATAGTGCGCGTAGCTGTCTTGTCCTATGGCCGGGGCCACCTCAAACACCTCGAACGTGCCAGCCCCGATTTGGCCACGCGGACCCCGGCGGGTCGTCGCCGGCCTCAGCTCCAGCACTAACCCACCAAGCGAGCCCGTGATCATGGCGACTGTGACTTCGTCCTGCTGATAAGAGGGAGGATTGGCCGAGATCATTCCGCCACGGCGGCGCGCAGACAACCGCACGGAGTCCTGGGTGACATCAAAGCCGGCGCGGCGCAGCAGATCCGCGGCGCAGGTGAGCTGCTCAGCCCACGTCATGGGCGGCGGCACGTAATCGTCCTTGGGCCGCGCGGCGCGATGCGCGCAGGCCGCCACGAGCGGAGCAACGATCAGAGTCAGACAGAGACGCATTTGCCCAATCTTGGGCAGAAATCGGCGCGCCACAAGAACGGACGAGCCAAACGTCATACTACTGCTGCGGTGCGATCAGATCCGGCACCGAATGGGATCCCGGAATTGGGCGCGTGTTACGGGCGCGAAGGCTTCCTGAGGAAACCTTCGAGCCGGACCTCACCAACTTCCAGCCATTCCAGATCGAGTAAGTTTATCTGATGTTCATCTCCCCGATGCTGGTCCCGATCATCGCGATCATCGCGTTCGCGGTCATCAAGATCGCGCGCATCAACGCGGCGCGCGCCGCCGATACACCCGGCGACCTCGCGGGCCGCGTCGAAGAGCTGGAGCAGGGCCTGCAACACGTCCAGCAGCAGCTCGCCGAGACGCAGGAACGGCTGGATTTCGCCGAGCGGCTGCTCGCGAAGGGTAAAGAGACTACCTGACGGCAATCACGCGACGTGGCCCAACAACAGTCGCGCGTACAAACCGAGACACACGCCGAGCGACACGCAGCCTCCCGCCAGAAACAGCGCCGGCGAGCTACTCCGCACGATCGAGGGTGTAAACGACAACACGATCACCGAGCCGAGGATGACGCTGACCGAGGCGACGAGCGCCGCCTGAAACGAGCCGAGCACCGCGCGCTTTTCGCCGAGGATGCGGGAGAATTTCTCGAGCCCCGCGCGGATTTCGGTGCGCTGCGACTTGGCGTCCGCCGCACGCACGAGCTCGAACACTTTGCCGTAGTCGGCCACGATAAACGCCGCATCGACCTCCGCGCGGTTCGCGGTCGTGTGGGTCTTGAGGATCGACGCCGCTTCCGGCATCGCGGCGGCGAGGAGCTGCAGCCGGTACAGCGTAAAGGCGCCGAGCAGCGCGATCGCCGCGGCGAGCGCCTGGGCGATAGTGCTGAACGTGTAGTAGAGCGCGGTGTCCATTACCTCCTCCCCTTCATTGCATCCGCTGCTGAGCCCGCACGGGAAGGCGCACGTAGACGGCCACCGGCACGCGGTTGTACAGCGCCGGCCGGTAATGCAGGACCGCGGACGCCGCGAGTGCCTCGCTATCGAACTTGTCGTCACCGGACGACGTGATGACCCGGGACTCGTGCGTGGCGCCGTCTCGACCCACCATGAATCCGATCACCGCGTTACGCGGCTCCTTCCCGGCGATCGCACGCAATCGCGCGCGCGACCGTGCCCTGCTGGAATCTTCGATGACCGCGGGAGGACACTGGAGTGAGGGCGCCGTCCGGAATACTGGCCGGCCGTCTCGGCCGTCGAAATCGAGACGCAGCAGCGCCTGGGACGGCGCGTCATCGGACTGCCGGAGCGCCGCCAGCAGCGCGTCGTGAACCAGGGTTGCCGTGCTATCCGACATCCTCCGCTCCACCACAAACATGCTGTCCATCATTGGACCGTACTCGGGTCGCCACCCGATCGTATCGGGCCTGGTCCAGGCGAACAGGACGCTGCCATGCGTGACGGCACTCACCCGCGCATAGAATGCCGCGGTGTCCAGCAGCGCGTCGAGCGCCGGTGTGTTGCCCAGATCACAACGCTGGCCCGGCGGCGGACGCCAGTCGCTGAGAAAGAGCTCGTACGGATGCGCCGATTGCGCCGAGGCGCTCCGGCTCGCCACGGCCAGGACGGCCATGAGCGCCAGAGCGGCGAGAAATCGCATGCCTACTTCGCCGTCGCGATCGTCAGATTGCGATACTCGACCGGCCCGTGATCCCCTTGCAGCATGATCGGCCCGGGCCTGCCTTCATCGCTGTCGAGCGCGCCGCCGGTCGGCCCCGGAATGTTGGCCTGCGAAATAATGGTCTTGCCGTTGAGCACCACCGTCACCATGCGGCCCACGAGCGTCACGTCCAGGATCTGCCACTCGCCCGCCGCCTTCGCGGCGTTCTGATTGGGAATCAGGAATCCGTAGATCGCGCCGAGGCCGCCAGTCGCTTCCTTGGACTCGCTGGTGACCACCGAGTCCTCGACCTGCACCTCGTAGCGGCCCCGCAGATAGATGCCGCTGTTGCCTTCCTTGGGAAAGCGCACTTCGGCGTGCAGCTTGAAATCGCCGTAGGCCTGATCGGTCACGAGATTGCCGCCGCGCTGCGCGTTCGTGAGCACGCCGGCCACTGCCTTCCACTGATTCTCGCCGCCGACGACATGCCAGCCGGTGACATCCGTGCCGTTGAAGATCTTTGTCGGCGCGCCCCACGTGATGGACCTGGTTCCCAAGAGCTGCGGCGCGCGATGGCCGCTCCACTTGAGCTGCATGCCGTCCGGCGTCGTCACGGTGCCGCTGAGCGTGTCGCCCGTGAGGGCGCCGGCAAACTTGAAGTCGTCATTGCCGCCCTCCCACTGCGGCGGCAGCGACCACCTGAGGGAGTCGTTCGAATAATCGAACCGCGAGATCGGCCGCACGCTGCCCACGACGCCGACCATGTGGCCGACAAGCACGCGATCGCCCGAGTAAAAGACCTCGAGCCATGAGGGCATCTTCTGCCCGTTCGACCCCGTGAGAGTGAGATCCCAATGGCCGATGACGGGAGGGGGAGCGGGGCGCTGCGCTGCGAGAGGAGCTGCTACAAGAAGAAGAATGGCGGCGATACGCATTGAAACGCTCGGTTCAGAGGATAGCAGATTCTATCGCCGCACTGGCCTCCTGCAAATGGGACACGGGCCCATGCGCGGTTCCTTGCCATAGACCAGCACCACAGGTCCCAAAGTCACAGTGGTGTCCGTGAGCGTGATCGTGAGCGTCATGTCGCCGCCGCGCACTCGGCCCACAAACCGCGCCGGATGCATGATGCCGCGGTCGACCGGATGCGCCGTGATGTTGTGCTCGCCCGGCACATCGAAGCGGCCGGTCGAGTCAGGCACGATCTGCTGGTGGACGTTGCCGTAGGTGCAGCCGATGTGGACGTGGGCGCTCGTGTCGTCCGCGATGAGCCCTGCGTTCTCGCCGCCCCAGGTGCCGGCGAGATCCTTGGGCGGTTTGAGACCGGTGGGATCGCACGGTCCGATCGCGAGTGTCGCGACTGTCAGTGCCAACGCTAGCCGCATAGCATCAAGCTCTCGATCCAGGGCGCGGTGAATTGCATCTCGACGACGCGCGAGGGGAATCGCAGTGAGACCGACCCCTTCACCGTCTGCGCGGAGTCCACGCTCGTAATCGTCACACTGCCGGAGATCGCGGACTCACTCTGCCCCGGGTTCACAATGTATGTGGCGCCGGCGGAATCGCCGGTCACGCTCAACGTGCGGCCCGGGAGCGCGCTCACGTCGTCCAGGATCATCATGAACACAGAAGGATAAAGCGGCTGGGGAGACTGCACCGGCTCGTTGGCCAACACGATGACCGTCGCAGCCCCATCGGCCGGCCCGCACCAGAACATCGCCGCCGAATGCGACAGCGGTTGCACGGGGCCCGCATCGTCGCACGCGGCGAGTGCGAGCACGAGAGCCGAGAGGCTCAAGACGGTCGTTCGCATGGGTCATTACAATCTACCCGCCCATAGCGACCCGCGGTCACAGGCGCGACCTTTGGCCCCCATGATCCTTCCACTCCTGCTGCTCCTCGCACAACAACAGTCTCCGCTCGCCGGCCTCGATCCCTACATCACGCAGGCGATGCGCGACTGGCGCGTGCCTGGTCTCGCCATCGTCGTCGTTAAGGACGACTCGGTCGTCTTCATGCAGGGATACGGTGTGCGCGAGCTGGGCAAGCCCGATCCCGTAACGGTGCACACCCGCTTCGGCAACATGTCCACGACCAAGGCGTTCACCGCCATGCTCGTCGCGATGTTCGCCGATTCCGGCAAGGTCGGGTTCGACGATCCGGTCTCGAAATACGTACCGGGCTTCCAGCTCGCCGATCCGTACGTGACGCGCGAAGCCACGGTCCGCGACCTGCTCACGCACCGCATCGGCTTCGGCGATCCCGACTATCTCTGGGACAACAGCGGCCTCCAGTTCGCCGAGATGGTCGGCAAGCTGCGGCGCGTGCCGCCGACGTCGAGCTTCCGGTCGGCGTTCGAGTACAACAACGTGAGCTACGGTCTCGCCGGCGACATCGTGGGCCGAGTCGCGGGGTCGAGCTGGCAGGCGCTTATCCAGAGCAGGATTTACAAGCCGCTCGGCATGACGGAGAGCTATCCCGATGCGAGTACCATGCAGGCAGCCAAAGTCAGCGACGTCAGCGCGCCGCACGGCCTCGTGCGCGACAGCGTGCGCGTGCTGCCCGTGCCTGCCGCGATCGTGGACCCCGTCGCGCCCGCCGGCGCGCAATTCTCCACCGCCACGGACATGGGCAAGTGGCTGCGGTTCCTACTGGACAGCGGACGCGTGGCGGGGAAGCGGCTCGTGAGCGCGCAGAACTACGCGCAATTATTTCGGCCCCAGCAAGTTTTGGCGGGCGAGTATCCCGCGACCGAGCTGACGCATCCGCACTTCCAGGCGTACGGGCTCGGCTGGTTTCTGCGCGACTATCGCGGCGAGTTCGTCGCCTATCACACCGGCTCGATCGAAGGCCGCTCCGCCATCGTCGGCCTGATGCCCGACCGGCGCCTCGGCGTCGCCATCTTCACCAACCTCGACCACTCCGAGCTGCGGCACGCGCTGATGTACACGGTGTTCGATCGTTATCTGGGTCCGACGACGCCCGTGCACGACTGGAGCGCCGAGATGCGCGCGCTTTATAAAGGATTGGCTGACACCGCGGCGGCGCGGCAACGCGCGCGCGAGAGCAAGCGGGTGCTCAATACAAAGCCGACGCTGCCGCTCGAGCGCTATGCGGGGACGTACGCCGACAGTCTCTACGGCTCGGCGGCGGTGCGACTCGCGGACGGAAAGCTCTCGATCCAGATCGGTACGGCGGGCGGGCAACTCGAGCACTGGCAATACGACGTCTTCCGCGTCACCTGGCCCGACCCATTCTGGGATCCCAGCTACGTGGCGTTCGTGCTCGATGCGGACGGTACGGTGGGCCAAATACGCGTGGTCGGCAGCGACCAAGTGTACCGGCGGGCGAGGTAGCCGGATGAAGATCAACGGGGTTCACGCAATCATCTATAGCACCGACGCCGATGCCGACCGCGCCCTGTTGCGCGACGTGTTCAAGTTCAAGCACGTGGATGTCGGTGGCGGGTGGCTGATCTTCGCGCTGCCGCCGGCCGAGGTGGCCGTACATCCCGCGGACGAGAACGATCGTCACGAGCTCTATCTGATGACCGATGACATCGAAGGCTTCGTGGCGGAGATGAAGCGGCGCAAGATCCCCTGCGATCCGGTAAAGGATCAGGGATGGGGCGTGCTCACGACGATTACGCTACCTGGGGGTGGCAAGCTCGGGGTATATGCCCCAAGACATGCGCGGCCACCGGCTGCCTAGTTACCGCGAGATCAGCGGTGCCAGTGCGGGACCGCGCCCCACTTTTGAGCAACGAAGAAGTCGTCGGGGATGTCGACGTTGCCGCGCCAGTCGGAGTAGTCCTCCTTTTGGATGACCTGGCCGCCGCGCATGATCGCAACCCGCACCGCGAGCCACCCGCCGGCGACGGGACGGTAATCGTCGAGCCGGATGTCGGCCACATCAGTCGGAGCGTTGGGATTCAGCGCGACGAGCATCCGCACGACCACCAGCCGCTCTTGATCGATCCAGAACTGTGGCGAAATCGTATCGGCTGCGGACTGGCTGCCCGCAACGTAAGTCGGGCGCCCCTGCCACGTCGTCGTGTAAAGCTTAGTTAAGTCGAACTTGTACGAAGCGATCTGGCGCAGCGTCGTGTCGAGCGGCTGGGCGTAGACGCCCATCACGAAGGGCAGAAACGGATTGCCGCTCGGCACGGTGCGCCGCACGGTGTCGCCGCGCACTACATAGAGCGAGTCGGCCGTGTACACGACGCCGTTGCCGCTCTTCGGATCGCCGAAGTCGATGCGCAGGCGGTCCGGCGCCTTGAGCGCCTCGTACCAAGTGGTCGTATCGGTCACGTTCGTCTGCGGATTTTTCCGAATA
>DATBFV010000138.1:0-31279 GCA_036558345.1 Gemmatimonadales bacterium
GAGCGCAAATAGAGCAGCTTCAGCGCGGACGGATCGCGCTGGTATTCCGGCAGCAGCTCCAGGATGACCCAGTACTGGTTGTTCGGCGTGTAGATCGTCGAGACCTGGCGTGATCCATACGCGTCGTACAGGGCCTGCTCGATCTGCTGCACGCTCACGCCGAGACTCGTGGCGCGATCGCGATCGATCCGGACGCTGACCTGCGGGTTCTTGATCTGCAGGTCGGTCGTTACGTCCTGGACGGTGCGCAGGCCGCGCAGGACGCGCTCGAGCTTCGCGGCATTGTCGTACAGCGCGTCGATGTCGGCGCTCTGGAGCGTGAACTGATATTGGGTCTTGGTGGGCCGGCCGCCGATGCGGATGGATGGTGGCAGCTGCAGGTACGTCGTGATCCCCGTGACCGTGGCAAGCTTCGCGTTGAGCTCCCGTACGACCTGGTCGCCAGGGAGGCGCTCGCCCCGCTCTTTCAGGTGGAGACTCACGCGCCCCTGATTCATCGTGCCGCCACCGATGAACGACATGTAGTGCGCCACGTTCGGGTCGCGCCCGATGATATCCATCACGGCAAGCTGATGGTCGCGCATGCTCTCGAACGACGTGCCCTCGAGGGTCTCGGTGGTTCCCTGAATGCTCCCCTGGTCCTCAGTCGGGATGAACCCCTTCGGTACGAACGGATACAGCAGAATCGTCGCCGCCAGAATACCGGCCGAGAACAGCATGGCCACCGGGCGATGGTCCATCACCCACGCGAGCGAGCGCAGGTAGAGCCCGAGACCGCGCTGATACACACGCTCGGTAGCCTCGTAGAAGCGGCCATGCTTCGCTTCCTTGGGCGGCCGGAGGAATCGGCTGCACAGCATCGGCGTGAGCGTGAGCGAGACGAACCCCGAGACGAGAATCGCCACGCCGATCGTCACGGCGAATTCGTGGAACAGGCGGCCCAAAATGCCGCCCATCAGCAGCACGGGAATGAAGACCGCGGTGAGCGACAGCGTCATGGACAGAATGGTGAAACCGATTTCGCGGGCGCCGTCGAGCGCGGCCTGCATCGCCGGCTTTCCCTTCTCCATGTGCCGGACGATGTTCTCGAGCATCACGATGGCATCGTCGACCACGAATCCCACGGACAACGTCAACGCCATGAGCGAGAGGTTGTCGAGGCTGTAGTCCATCAAGTACATCACCGAGAACGTCCCGATGATCGAGAACGGGAGCGCGAGACTCGGGATGACCGTGGCCGACAGATTCTTGAGGAACAGGAAAATCACCATCACGACGAGCGCCAGGGTCACCAGCAGCGTGAGCTGGACGTCGTTCACCGACTGTCGGATCGAGATCGAGCGGTCATAGAGCGTGCTGACTTCCACGGAGGCGGGGATCTGCCCGCGGAGCGAGACCACCGCGGCCTTGACGCGGTCCGCCACCTGCACCGTGTTTGTGCCGGGCTGGCGCTGGATCGCCAGGACGATCGACCGCTTGCCGTCGTACCAGCTGGCGTTGCGGGAATCCTGGACGTCGTCGAGGACGCGGGCCACGTCCTCGAGCCGCACCGGCGCGCCGTTCTGGTAGGTGACCGCGAGCTTCCGGAATTCGGGAGCGCTCGAGATCGAGCCGTCGGCCATCACGGTGTAGGCGCGCTGGGGCCCCCATAACGTCCCGGTCGGGAGATTGGGATTGCCGGCCGACACGGCGTCGGTCACTTCATCGAGGCTGATGCCGCGCGCCGCGAGCGCGCTCGGATCGACCTGAATCCGCACCGCGTACTTGGCCGACCCGAACACCTGCACCTGCGCGACCCCGTCCACGGTGGAGAGCCGCTGCGCGAGAAATGTCTCGGCGTATTCATCGAGCGCCGGGAGCGGCATCGTGGTCGACGTCAGGGCGAAATACAGAATCGGCGACGCGGCGGGGTTGGATTTGTTGTAAGACGGCGGCTGCATCCCGGGCGGCAGCTGCCGGAGCGTCTTCGAGATCGCGGACTGCACGTCCTGGGCAGCGGCATCGATGTTCCGGGACAGCGCGAACTGCAGTGTGATGTTCGTGCCGCCCAGCGTGCTGGTCGACGTCATCGCGTCGATGCCGGCGATGGTCGAGAACTGTTTCTCGAGGGGGGTCGCGACCGCGGCGGCCATCGTCTGCGGGCTCGCGCCCGGCAGGCCTGCCGACACGCTGATCGTGGGGAAGTCGACGTTGGGCAGATCGCTCACGGGCAGCAGGCGATACGCCATGAGCCCGAACATCAGGATGGCGAGCATCACGAGCGTGGTCGCGACCGGACGACGGATGAAAAGACCGGAGATGCTCACCGTGGATTCTCTCCGCCTGTGCCGCCGTTACCCCCGGAGGTTTCAGTCGAGGGACCGCTGCGGATATCGACTTTGGCGTTGGGCGTGAGCCGCAGCTGCCCGTCTGTGACGACGAGCGAGCCGGTAGGCACGCCGACGATCACGCTGAGGCTGTCCACCGTGCGCTCCACGGTGATGGGCTGTTGCGCCGCCGTGCCGTCGTTGTTCACGACGAACACATATGTGCCCTGCTGTCCCTGCATCACCGCCTGGCTCGGCACGACGACCGCATCGGCCTGGACGCCGAGGATGAGCGTGATGGTGACGAACTCACCGGGCCAGAGCCCGCCGTCGCGGTTGGGGAATTCCGCCTTGAGGAGCACGGTGCCCGTGGACGTATCGACCTGATTGTCGACGAATGACAGGATGCCCTGCACGGCGGACGCGGAGTCGCGGGCGGGCATCGCGATCGTCTTGAGCTGCTGGCCGCGCCGCTCCCGCAGCGCCGGCAAGTTCGTCGCCGGAACCGGGAAACGCACGAGGATCGGCCGCATCTGCACGATCGAGACGAGCGGGTCGCTGCCGGCGCGCACGAGGTTGCCTTCGTGCAGGAGCAGCCGTCCGGTGCGCCCGCCGATCGGGGCGCGCACCGTGGCGTACTCGAGGTTCAGCTGCGCGAGCGCCACGGTGGCGGAATCGGAGCGGGCGGCCGCGGCTGCGGCATCGGCCGCCGCTTGCTTGGTCTCGTAGTCTTCCTGCGTCACTGTGTTGGTGGCGGCGAGTCCTTTGTAACGCGCCGCTTCGCGCGCCGCGCTCTGCGCTTGCGTCAGATCACGAAGCAGCGTGCCCTCGGATTGCTGCAAGGCGGCCTGGTAGGGGCGGGGATCGATCTCGAACAACACCTGACCCGCGACCACCTCATCACCTTCTTCAAACCGCACGCGCTGGATTGTGCCGTTGACTTGCGGGCGCACATCGACGGATCGAATCGCCTCGACGGTACCGGTGGCTTCCAGCTCGTATGGGAGCGCCTGCTGTTCGACGCGCGCGACGCTGACAGGGACCTTGGCAGCACCACTACCCCGGCGCGGGCCACACGCCGAGGCCGCGACCAGGGTGATCGCTATGAAGGAAGCTCGAAAAGTCACGTCATCTATACGCATAACCTCCCCAACTCGTGGGGAAAGCGTCCTTTAGACCCACGCGGCGGGTTTTTGGGTACCCCCCGCTGCCCCGCTAAACGTAGCCTGGTCCATGCTCGCACGCGTCCGCTCCGCCGCCGTACTCGGGATTGATGCCTACCTCGTTGAGGTCGAAACCGACATCGCCAACGGTCTCCCGACGTTTGTCACGGTCGGCCTGCCGCAAGGTGCAGTCAAGGAAGGACGGGACCGTGTCTCAGCCGCCCTCGCCAACACCGGCTACACATTCCCACTGCGACGGATCACGGTCAATCTGGCGCCCGCAGATATAAGGAAAGAGGGTTCCGCGTTCGATCTGCCCATCGCGCTCGGGATCCTGGCCGCGACCGAACAAGTCGCGTCCGACCGCCTCGGCAAGATCGCCGTCCTGGGCGAGCTGGGTTTAGAAGGAGCGGTTCGACCGGTACGGGGCGCGCTGCCAGTGGCGCTCGCGGCCCGCGCCGCGAGGCTCGAGGCGCTCATCCTGCCGCGCGAGAACCTGTGCGAAGCGGGCGTGGTGGAGGGTTTGCAGGTACTCGGCGCAAGTTGCCTCGCTGAAATCGCCGACTTCCTCGATGGCAAGGCCGAGCTGCCCCGCGCGTCGATCGATGTGGGGCGGCTGTTCGCCGAGCGCGCACGGGATGACGTCGACTTCGCGGAGGTGAAGGGGCAGCCACGCGCCAAGCGGGCGCTGGAGGTCGCCGCGGCGGGTGGGCACAACATCCTCATGGTGGGGCCACCGGGGTCCGGGAAGACCATGCTCGCCCGTCGGCTGCCGAGCATTCTGCCCAGGATGAGTCTCGATGAAGCGCTCGAGACCACCAAGATCCATTCGGTGGCCGGAACGCTGCCGCTGGGTGAATCGCTCGTGGCGCGGCGACCGTTTCGCGCGCCGCATCACACGATCTCGGACGCCGGGCTGATCGGCGGCGGCTCCTATCCCCGGCCGGGTGAGGTGAGCCTGGCGCACGGCGGTGTGCTCTTCCTCGACGAGCTCCCCGAGTTCCGCAAGAACGTGCTCGAGGTGCTGCGTCAGCCGATGGAGGACGGCGTCGTCACGATCGCGCGCGCCGCGATGAGCCTCTCGTATCCCGCGCGCTTCATGCTGGCCGCCGCCATGAATCCCTGTCCCTGCGGCTGGTACGGCGATCCACACCACACCTGTACCTGCGGTGAGACGAACGTGCAGCGCTACCTCGCGCGCGTGTCCGGGCCGCTGCTCGACCGGATCGACATCCATCTGGAAGTGCCCGCGGTCAAGTACAAGGCGCTCACGGTAGAGGACGGAGGCGAGCCGAGCGAAGCGATGCGCGAGCGCGTGGATCGCGCGCGGGTTGTGCAGCGCGAGCGATTTTCCAGCCGCCCGGGGATCTACGCCAACGCGCACATGGCGCCACGCGACATCCGCGCGCACTGCAAGGTTTCGGACGGCGCCGATGCGCTGCTCAAGACCGCGATCACGCGGCTCGGGCTCTCAGCGCGGGCGTATCATCGAATTCTCAAGATTGCCCGCACGGTCGCCGACCTCGACGAAGTGCCCGCGCTCGAGCCGAAGCATGTCAGCGAAGCGATTCAGTATCGGAGCCTGGACCGCCGCGGCGTGGCTTGAGGTTCAGCGGTTGACGATGCGCCCGGGAATCGTCAACACCAACAGGCTGCCGATGACCATGACGACTGCGAGGGCATAGATGCCAAGATCGGTCGAGCCCGTGCGATCGATGATCCAGCCCATCACCGACGGACTGACAAAGCCCGCGAGGTTACCGATTGAGTTGATGAGGGCAATGCCCGTCGCGGCGGCGGCGCCGGCGAGTATGGCGGTGGGCAGGCACCAGAACTGCGAGAGCGAAGCGGTTACGCCCGCCATCGCGAGAGTCATGCCCAGCAGGGCGACGGCGCTGTGCGCGCCATAGCGGACGGTCACGAGCCAGCCCGCGGCCCCGATCAACGCCGGGATGACGAGATGCCACCGGCGCTCGCGCGCCGCGTCGGACGCCCGGCTGATCGCCACCATCGCGACGGCGCCCGCGGCGTTGGGCACCACGGTAAGCATGCCGATCGCGAGTGGGCTCGCGACGCCCGACCGCTTGATCAGCGTGGGGATCCAAAAGCCGGCACCGTACAAGCCCGCGATCAGGCAAAAATACACGACAGCGAGCAGCCACACGCGTGAGTTTGTGAACCCGTCCCACAACGCGTGCGACGAGATCTGCTTCTGGTCGTCGGAGATGCGGTTTGCCAGGAGGTCCTTCTCTTCGCTCGTCAGCCAGTTAGCGCCGTGAATACTGTCGTCGAGGTAGACGAGCACCACAACGCCGAGGGCGAGCGAGGGGATGGCCTCGATGAGGAATAGCCACTGCCAGCCACCCAGGCCGCGCACGCCAGTCATGTGCTTCAAGATCCAGCCGGAGAGCGGTCCACCGATGACGCCGGCGATCGGGATGGCGGTCATGAACAGCGCGATGATCCGCGCGCGTCGAGGGGCGGGGTACCAGTAGGTCAGGTACAGGATCATACCGGGGAAGAAGCCCGCCTCGGCGACGCCGAGCAGAAACCGCAGGACGTAGAATGACGTGGGCGTCCTGACGAACACCATGGCCGCTGAGACCACGGCCCAGGTCAGCATGACGCGCGCGATCCACCGCCGCGCCCCGACGCGGTGGAGGATGACGTTGCTCGGTATCTCGAAGAGAAAATAGCCGACGAAAAAGATGCCGGCTCCCAGGCCATAGACCGTCTCGCTGAACCGCAGCGCGCTCAGCATCTGCAGTTTCGCGAAGCTGATGTTTACCCGATCGAGGTAGGCGGCGACGTAGCAACAGAACAGCAGGGGGATCAGGCGGCGGGTGACCCGGGCGTAGAGCCCCGACTCGGCAGCGTTGTCGGTCGAATCCCGGTTGGGCATCAACCTGTTCCCGTCAGCAACTGAGACGCCAATCGGATCTGTTGTGGCTGGCCCACCACGACGAGCGCGTCCCCCGCTTCGAGCCGGAAGGTCGCATCAGGCGTCGCAACGTCGCTCTCGCCGCGACGCACCGCCAGAATCAGTGTGCCCGTCTTCGAGCGAAGCTGCGTCTCGGCAATCGTCTGTCCGACCACGGGGGCATTTTCACCGAGCACGATGCGCTCGACGAGCATCTGGCCCAGCGCGCCGAACGTTCCGGTGATCGTGAGCCGGGGCCGCGCACCCGGTCGCAGCGCCTGGTAGTGCGAAGCCCGAATTTCTCCGACCAGCCGTTCGATCTCGTCGCGTGCGACACTGTAGTGCGCCAGCACGCGCGCAAAGATCTCGATCGACGTCTCGAACTCCTCAGGAATGACGACGTTGGCGCCGAGCCGCGTCAGCTCGGGGATTTCGACCACGTAGCGGGTGCGCGCAATAATGTAGAGGTCGGGCCTGATCTCTCGCGCGACACGCACCATGCGGCGAGTCGCCGCGGGGTCGGAGATCGCGATCACCAGCATCCGCGCGCGATCGACTCCGAGCGCTCGCAGAATCTCCTCGCGGGTTGCGTCCCCGTAGAACGCAGGCTCCCCCTCGGCCCGCGCTTTGCGCACCGTCTGGGCATTCAGCTCGACGATGAGATACGGCGCCTGAATCGAGCGGAGCGCCGCGGCGAGATTGCGGCCGTTGAGACCATATCCGACGATGACGACGTGGTCTTTGACCTGCTCGTGCACCGGCGCGAGCTCGCGTGGACGGAAACCCGGGAGCAGCCGGTCGAGCGGCACTACACGCTCGAGCGCGTCGAGAATCGCCGGCCCGCCCTGCAGCAGAAACGGCGTCACGAGCATCGTGATCACCGCGACGCCGAGAAACTGCTGGTATAAGCGATCGGGCAGCAGGCCCGCCACCCGCCCTTCCTTCGCGAGGACGAACGAGAACTCCCCGATCTGCGACACGGCGACGCCCGCCAACAGAGAGACCCTTCCTGAGTATCCCATGAGCGCCGGACCCACCGCCGCCGACAACGCCTTGCCGCCCATGATGACGGCCACGGCGATCAGGGTGACGGCGAGGTGCGCCGCAATCGTCTCGAGCTGGACCAGCATGCCGACGGCGACGAAGAACAACGAGATGAAGATGTCGCGAAACGGCATCAGTTCGGCCATGGCCTGATGGCCATAATCGGATTCCGAGATGATCAGCCCGGCGAGGAACGCCCCCAGCGCGAGCGAGGCGCCCGCCGCGGCTGTGCCGAGTGCGGTGAGCGTGCCGATGAGGATCACCGCGATCAAGAACAGCTCGCGGCTGCGCGTCTTGAGAATCTCCGAGAGAACGCGCGGTACGATCGTGCGTGCGGCGAGGATCACGCCGACGACGACGAGCGCCGCCTTGCCGAGCGCCAGGGCGAGACCCGGCACACCACCTTCCGCCTTGCCGGCTAGAAACGGCAGGACCAGCATGATCGGCACGACGCACAAGTCCTGGAAGATCAGCACGCCGGTCGCGAGACGCCCGTGCGGCGCATCGATGTCGCCCTTATCGGTCAGGACCTTGAGGACGATGGCGGTGCTGGAGAGCGCGATCAGAAAGCCCAGGAACAACGCGACACGCCAGTCGTGCAGCAACGCCAGTCCAACCGCCAACGCGACGAGCACCGTGAACGCCATCTGCGACAGTCCGCTGCCGAGGATCTGCCCTCTCATCTCCTTCAGCCGGCTCAACGAGAACTCGATGCCGATCGTGAACAGCAGAAGGATGACGCCGACCTCGGCGAGTCCCTCCACATCGTGCGCGTCGGACACCAGTCCGAGCGCGTTCGGACCCAGCAGTACACCGGCGACGATGAAGCCCGGAAGGGCGGGGAGCTTGAGACGATAGAAAACCAGAATTACCAGCAGCGAGCCGGCGAAAATGACGGCAAGGTCGCGGAGGACGTGCAGCTGTTCCATCGGTGGCCCAAAAGTAAAACGACTCGTAGCTTTGGCCACCGTGAGCGACTGGTTGCAGAACCGACTCGGACTCAGTCCGGCGGTGCAGACCCACCTGCTGATCACGATTGTCGTCATCGCCGGGTTGTGGCTGCTCGAACGGCTGGTCCTGGCCGTCGTCTACCGGCGCTTCACCGATCCGTGGACGCGCTATCGCTGGCGCAAGAGCGTCACCTACCTCTTCCTCGCTCTCGCTGTGATCGTCATCGGGCGCGAGTGGCTCGAAGGCTTCAAGTCCATCGGGACGTTCCTCGGCCTCGTGTCCGCTGGCATCGCCATCGCGCTCAAGGACCCGCTCTCGAACCTCGCCGGCTGGGGCTTTATCGTGTGGAGCGGCCCGTTCGAGGTCGGCGACCGCGTCGAAATCGGGAAGCACAAGGGCGACGTGATCGACATCCATCTATTCCAGTTCACCCTGAACGAGATCGGTGGCTGGGTGGACGCGGATCAGAGCACGGGACGCATCGTGCACGTCCCCAATCAGCTCGTGTTTACCGAGGCGGTCGCGAATTACGACAAGGGCTTCAAGTACGTCTGGAATGAAGTGCCGGTGCTGATCACCTACGAGAGTAACTGGAAGAAAGCGAAGGAGATCTTGACCACGATCGCGTTCCGCCACGCCGAGCATCTCACCGCCGAGGCGGAACGGGACCTGCTCGCGGCTTCGCGACAGTACTTGATCAACTACAAGAAGCTGACGCCGATCGTCTACACCAGCACGTCGGCGTCCGGCATCCTGCTGTCGATTCGCTACCTCATTGAGCCCCGCCGCCGCCGCGGAACGGTCTCAGCGATCTGGGACGACATCCTCACCGAATTCGGCCAGGCCAAGGACATCGATCTCGCCTACCACACCGTCCGCTCGTTCAGCAATCCCATCGAAGGGAAGATCGTCGGCTCAGCCGACGCGCAGGGCTGATCCGGTCTCGACGACGGCTTTAACGAGCAGATCGAAATCTTCCCGCCGGCTGCGATGGTTCGTGATCGCGACGCGGAGCGCAAACTTGCCGTTCAGCATCGTCTGTGACGGAATGGCCAAGCCGCTCTCCTGAATCCGCAGCAGGATCTCCTTGTTGAGCGCATTTAACGTCTCGTCGTTAACACCGGGCACTACAAACCGGAAGCACACGACGTTGAGTGGGACAGCGGCAAGTAGCTCGAGGCGCGGATGCTTCGCCACGAGACCGGCGAGGTAATGGGCCTGCCGGACGTTTTGGTGAATCAGTTGCGAAAAGACGTCCACGCCGTGCCTCTTGAACGACATCCAGACCTTCAAGGCCCGAAAGCCCCGCGACAACTGCACACCCCGTTCGGCAAAAGGAAATCCGCCCGCGGCAATCCCGCGATCGAAGGACGCGAGGTATGCCGGGGTCACGTTGAACGTGGCGCGGTGCGCCCTCTGATCGCGCACGAGCGTGCAACCGACCTCGTAGGGCATGTACAGCCACTTGTGCAGGTCGAAGGCCACAGAGTCGGCCTCCTCGAGACCGGCGACCAACGGCTTGAGGTCAGGGACCAGCGCCGCGAGCGCGCCGAAGGCGCCGTCCACATGGAACCAGGCGTTCTCCTGGCGGGCAATCTTGGCGAGGGTGCGCAGGTCGTCCGTCGCGCCGGTGTTGACCGTGCCGGCGTTCCCGACGATGCAGATCGGCCGCATGCCGCCGGCTCTGTCGGCAGCGAGAGCGTTACGTAACGCGTTCACGTCGATCGTAAAGGCGGCAGTGACCGGTATCGTGCGGAGCGCCTGATGGCCCAGGCCCAGCAGCTCGACCGCTTTGCGGACGGACGAGTGTGTTTCACTGGACGCGTAGACAGTGAGCTGCGGCTCAGGCCTAAGGCCCTGCTCGCGCACGTCAAAGCCGGCCCGCGCGTTCCGCGCGACGGCGAGGCCGACGAAGTTCGCCATCGAGCCGCCGGAAACGAGCAGCCCGTGAGTCCCGGCGGGCAATCCCAACAGCTCGACGAGCCAGCCGATCACCTGATTCTCGACCACGGCCGAGGCGTCGTCGAACTCCGCCACCTGCGGGTTCATCCCCGACGCGAGCATATCGGCCAGCATCGCCAGCGGAGAGCCGGTGCCGATCACCCAGCCCCAAAACCGCGGATGGATGTTGCCGGTCGGGTAGGGCAGTACGTCGCGCTTGAACTCGTCGTAGACGTCTGCCGCGGGCGTCGGCGTGCGCGGCGCCGGGCCCGCTAGCCGCGCGCGAACCTCGGCCGGCACCGGTTGCCAGACAGGCCGCTCTCGCACTGTGCGCAGGTACTCCAGCATGTCGTCCACCATCAGGTGGCCGAGCTGGCGCAACTCTTCCCACTCGGCGGCGTCAGCGGGGTCGAGTGAAATCTCGGCCGGCCGGGCCTTAGAGACGGTCGAGCTGGGGTACGGTGCGTTCATTGCGGACGTTTCCGGTATTCAGAGTCGACTTCGGCTCGAACAACAGGACCTCGGTTTCCTCGTCGGCGACTGGCTTATGCTCGACGCCGTGTGGGATGATGATGAATTCACCGGGAGCAAGGTGAATCTCACGGTCGCGCAGCTGCATTCGCATACGGCCCTTCACGACGAGAAACAGCTCGTCCTCGTGGTCGTGATGGTGCCACACGAATTCACCCTGGAATTTCACGAGCTTGACGAGGCTGTCGTTCACCTCGCCGACGATCTTGGGTTTCCACTGATCCTGAAATTGGCCGAACATCTCTTTGAGATTGACTTTGCGGATTGCAGGAGTCATGAGGCGCGCTCCAGGATGGTCTTGGTATCCACGACGGTGGAGAACTCACCATTCAGATCCGCGAGCGCGACGTCATGAAGCAAATCTGACGCGTAGCGTTTGCCGTTCGGGCCGACATTGTCGAACGTCGCGGTCGCGTCGGACACCACGTACGTCTCGAACCCCAGGTTCCCGGCCATCCGCGCCGTCGTAGAGACGCACATGTTCGTCTGCATCCCTACCACGACCAGCGTTGTATAGCCGCGCCGGCGCAAATCGGCTTCGAGCGTCGTTCCGATGAACGCACTGCTCACCGATTTCTGCACGACGGGCTCACCGGCGAGCGGGCGAACCTCGTCCTTGATTTCCACACCGGGCTGCCCCGGCCGCAGCGGCGACTGCGCTTCCCGGGACAGGTGCTGGACGTGGATGATCGGGCGTCCCGTCTTGCGCCACGCCGCCTGAAGCCGCGCGATGTTGCGCTCCAGGTCGGGATTGTTGCGATGGTATTCGGCAGCGTAGACATCCATTCCCTTCTGGACGTCTACCACCAATAGCACCGCGTCGTCCGGAAGCGCGGTCACGTGGTGGCCTCCTGTTGTGGATTGACGGCCGTCAGTCTCTCAGGCCGTCGCAGTTTGTGTGAAAATTGAATCCACACGACTGCTCCGAGAATCATCATCATGGCGACAAATGTGCGCGGCCCCACCGATTCGTGCAGCAGCAGCGCGCCGAGCAGGACGGCGATAATTGGATTCACGTATGCGTAGGTGCCGACGATGGTCGCCGACGCGTGCCGCAGGGCGTACGTGTACGCGCTGTAGCCGAGAATCGAGCCGAAGACGACGAGGTATGCCATCGCCCCGACGCCGCGGAGACTCAGGTGCCAGGCCGGCCATTCGCCCAGGACGCTGCCCACGACCGCCATCACTCCTCCGCCGACCATCATCTGGAATGCCGCGCCCATGTACGGGCTGGCCTGCGTGGGGTGGCGCTTTGCGTAGACGCTGCCCAATGCCCACGAGGCGCTCGCAAAGGTCAGGGCGATGGGACCGCGTTTGTCAGCCGCGAGGATCTCGGCCGGCGTCGCGCCGACGAGTAGCAGCGTTCCGAGGAACCCGAGCAGGAGGCCGGCGATAATACGCCAGTTCAGCTCCCCATGTCCGCCGGGAATGATCGCGTCGAACAGCGCCGTCCACATCGCGACCGTGACGACGAAGATGCTCGCGATCCCCGAGCTGATGTACTGCTCGGACCACACCACGAAGGCGTTTCCGCCGGCGAGCAGCAGCAGGCCCACAAGGGCAAGCGTCTTCCAATCAGTGCGGCGCGGCAGCGCATCGCCGAAAGCGCGCGCGAGGCCGAACAGGATCAGACCGGCGACGAAGAAACGCAGGCCCGCGAACAGAAATGGCGGCAGCTCAGAGACGCCGATCTTGATCGCGAGATACGTCGTCCCCCAGAGAACACAGACCACCAGGTAGGCGACGAGCGCCTTGCCCTTGAGTGCCGCCATCAGTCGGGCTCCGTGGGAATGAAGCCCGGCTTCTCGAACAGCGTCGAGAGCACGATCGTCGTGCGCGTGTTCATCTGCGAGTTCGGCCCGCGCAGATCGCGAAGAATCTCCTGCACGCCCTCGAGATCGGGTGCGACCACTTTGAGGATGTAGCAGTCGTCGCCCGCAATGTGATGGCACTCGAGCACGCCGGGATGCTTTTCCATCTCTCGCATGCGCGGCTCGTCGCCGACGTAATCGCTCGAGCCGTAGCGCACGGCGACGAACGCGGTGACGGGAAAGCCGACCTTGGCCCGATCGAGCTGTACGCGATAGCCGCGAATGTATCCGGCCTCGTCAAGGCGCTTCACGCGCTCCATGATCGCCGGTCGCGACAGCCCGACTTCATCGGCAATGGCCTGGTAGCTCGCGCGGCCGTCCTGCGACAGGATGCGCAGAATCCGGCGGTCCGTGGCGTCGAGCTCGCTCTTTGTTGGCATTTGGGAGGATCTCCGGTTTTGCCATGAACGCTTCGTAAGGCTATCCGGTTTCCGCCTTACGGAATATCCGGTTTTGGCAATGAAATTGTCCTTGGATTAGGACAGGGGTACTATTCGGTCCATGGAGTCGTTGCGCGCCCTGATTCGAGAGCTGCCCTCGGTCCTCCTGGGGTATTCCGGCGGCGTCGATTCCGCCTACCTGGCCGTGATTCTGCGCCAGGAGCTTGGCAGAGACCGCATGCTCGCGGCGATTGGCCGGAGTGCCTCCTATCCGGACGCGCAGTGTCGCGTCGCTCGCGACGTCGCCAGGCAATTCGACATCCCCGTGATCGAGATCGAGACGCACGAGCTCGAGGACGCGAACTATCTGGCCAATCCGACGAACCGCTGCTTCTACTGCAAGACGGAGCTGTGGCAGCGGCTGGTGCCGCTCGCGCGGGAGCGGGGGCTGGCCGTCGTATGCGACGGGACGAACGCCGACGATTTGCGCGAGCATCGTCCCGGGAAGGCTGCGGGGATCGCCGCCGGCATCCGGTCGCCGCTCGCCGAAGCGGGCGTGACGAAGGCGGACGTCCGCCGGGCGTCGCGCGAGTTGGGGCTGCCGACGTGGGATGCGCCCGCGGCGCCCTGCCTTTCGAGCCGAGTGCAATACGGCCTGTCGATCACGCCGTCACGGCTGAAACAGGTTGAGCGGAGCGAAGCGTACCTCCGGGGACTAGGAGTCAGCGGTGATTTGCGCGTTCGCCACCACGGCGATTGTGCGCGTATCGAAGCGGAACCGGGGTGGATACCCTGGCTCGAGGCGCGCCGCGGAGAAATCAGCGAGCACTTGGCTGCGTTGGGTTTTGCGCAGGTGGAGATCGACCTGCGGGGCTACCGTCGGGGGAGCCTGTTAGAGCCTTCGTCGCCCTGAACTTTCCCGATGCCGTGCGTCGGGAGCTCTGGGACGCGCTGGCGCCCCTGCGCCGGCGCCGCGAGCAGTTGCCGGTGAAATGGGTAACGGCGGAGAACATTCATCTAAGTCTCAAGTTTTTGGGCGACGTGGATGAGTCGCGCGACGCGGACCTACGCGCCGCGCTGAAGCACGCGGCGGGAACGGGGAGCGAGCCTCGGCCCCTGACGCTGCAGATCAACGGGTTCGGCGTCTTTCCCGATTACCACCGTCCGCACGTCCTGTGGGCCGGCGTGACGCCCGATCCGAACCTCGAGTTGCTGCAGCATGGCGTCGAGCAGGCGTTTGCACCACTTGGCTTTGCGACCGAGGCGCGCCCCTTTCGCCCGCACGTGACGGTCGGGCGCGCGGAGCGCGACGCCCGGCCGCGTGACTTCAAAGGACTCGAAGAGATTCTGGCGGGCACCGATTTCGACGAAACCGTCACCGTGGAGCAGGTGGACCTGATGCAAAGCACGCTAAAACCCGAGGGGGCGGTGTATCAGGTGAGATACCATGAACGGCTGTCTTAAGGGCGTATTCAAGCTCGGCTGCGCGGCCGTCGTCATCGGCGCGCTGGCACTGGCGTGGTGGTTTCGAGCGCCGATCATGGCGACCATGGCGCACTGGTTCGGGCGGTCGACGGCGCTGCCGTCCGTCGCCGATACCGCCGTCGGGGCGCCGACGCCGTCGGCCACCGCCTCCGGGCAGAAAAAGGTCGGAGGATTGCGCACGAGCAGCGGTCCCGATTCGGTTGTGCTGACGCCGAATGAGATGGCCTCCATGATCGGCGCCGGGATGGACTGGAACGTGCGCAAGATGTACGACTCGCTGCGTGTCGAGCTGCAGGAGGGCAAGCTGATCCTGCATGCGCGGCTCGATACGCGCGCCCTCCCGGCCGGTACACTTGGGCCATTCGCCGGCATGTTTGGCGAGCATGAGCCGCTGCGGATGGCCGGGACGGTGGCGATCGGGAGCCCCGGGACCGCGTACTACGACATCACCGAAATGAGCCTGCGCGGGATCGAGATTCCCACCCCGTTCGTCAAGCAGCTCACCAAACAAATGGCTGGAGCCTCCCCCAACGGCGCAGTACCCGTCAAAGTGGATCCCGCCGTAACCGAGGTGAAGGTGCACACGACGGGCGTCGTGCTGTACAAGCGAGCGCGGAGACCCCAATGAGTCCCCGCCGCGTCATGATCGTAGATGACGAGAAGGGGATTCGCGAAGCATTGAAGCAGGTTCTGGAATACGAGGAGATTGAAGTCCAGGCGAGCGCGTCCGGGCAGGAAGCCATCCGTGTCTATCCCGACTTCCAACCGCACCTCGTCTTCCTCGACGTAAAGATGGAAGGGATGGACGGGCTCGAGACGCTCAAGAAGATCCGTGAGCTCGATCCCCAAGCGCAGGTCGTGATGATCTCCGGGCACGGCACGATTCAGACCGCCGTCGAAGCGACCCAGCTCGGCGCCTATGACTTCCTCGAAAAACCACTCGATACCGATCGCATCCTGCTGACGCTCCGGAACGCGCTGCAGCATGTCGTGCTGGTCCACGAGAACGTGCGACTCAAGCAGGAATTCCGCGCGCAATACGAGATCGTCGGATCGAGCAAAGCGATTCGCAGCGTGATCGCGCTGATCGAGAAGGTTGCGCCGACGCCCGCACGTGTCGTGATCACCGGCGAGAACGGCACCGGCAAAGAACTGGTGGCTCGAGCCATCCATTCCTTGAGTCCGCGCGCCGCCGGGCCGTTCGTTGAAGTGAACTGCGCCGCCATTCCTTCCGAGTTGATCGAGAGCGAGCTGTTCGGCCATATGAAGGGGAGCTTCACCGGTGCTTTCGCGGATCGAGCCGGGAAATTCGAGCTCGCCGACGGCGGCACGCTGTTTCTCGATGAGATCGGCGATATGAGCCTCTCGGCGCAGGCCAAGGTGCTGCGCGCGCTCCAGGAGGGCATGATCTCGCGCGTCGGTTCGGGGAAGGCGGTCCCCGTAGACGTGCGCGTGATTGCCGCCACGAACAAGCATCTCAGTCTCGAAATCGAAGAAGGCCGGTTCCGCGAGGATCTCCTGCATCGGCTCAACGTGATTCCAATTCATGTGCCGCCACTCCGCGAGCGCCGCGCTGATATTCCCCAGCTCATCAGCCATTTCATCGCTGAGCTTACCAGGGAGGGATTGCCTTCCAAGGAGTTCGAGCTGGCGGCCGTGGAGCGGCTGACCGCGCACGATTGGCCGGGCAACATCCGTGAGCTCAAGAACGCCGTGGAGCGGCTCCTGATTCTCGCGTCGGGACCCGCGGTGACCCAGGCGGATGTCGAAAGGCTTGTGGGGAAGGGCGATGGGGGAAGGGGAAAGGGTACCGCGGTGCCGAGTGGTGGAGATGCGTCCTGGCTCCGCGCCACGACATTCGAACAGTTCAAGCAGGCGGCGGAGCGTGCCTTCTTGCATCGCAAGTTGCAGGAGCACGACTGGAACGTCTCGGAGACCGCGCGCACATTGCAGATGCCGCGCAGCAATCTTTACAAGAAGATCGAGCGCTATGGTCTGTCGCGCGACGGCGAAGCAGGCGGAGGTGTAGTGTGAAGGATAAGGAGAAGGACCAAAAAGAGCGCGACTGGGACCGCGAGATGCGCGAGGTGGACAGGCTGCTCGCGAAACTGCCGGACGCCGATCCATCGCTGGGCCGCGGCGTCCCGACGGTTCCTGTTTCACCACGCCCTGGCGTCGGGGCTACAGCGGCCGGAGCTCCGGGCGCTCTACACACCGGCCCCGCGCGCGGCGGTGCCTGGGTGACGACGTGGCTGCGCGTGGGACTGGGTCTCGCGCTCGGTGTCGGGATGCTCGTGTGGCCGTACACTTACGCCTGTGGCTTGAGACTCGCGTTCTATTTGACTGGTGCCACCCTCGTGACCGTTGCGGGCGTCTGGAGCGCGTTGACCTCCTGGCGGCGCCGTCTCGGCATCGCGCATACACTGTCGATCGTGCTGATCATTTGGGGGCTCGCGCTGGCGGGCCGGCAACTGTTGCCGCGCGTCTATGGCAAGACTCCCATTCCGTTCCTCTGTCCCTGACCCTGAGAACCATGGCTCCGCCACAATTCAAGAATTTCATCGCCGGTGACTGGGTCGTTCCCTCGACGGGTCAGTATTTCGAGAACCGCAATCCCGCCGACTGGAACGACGTGATCGGATTATTTCCGCGTTCCGGTGCGGACGATCTGAAGCGCGCCGTTGCCTCCGCCAAGCGTGGCTTTGCGCAGTGGTCCAAGACTCCCGCACCGATCCGCGGCCAGGTCCTGCAGCGTGTCGGTCAGTTGCTCGTGCAGCGCAAGGACGACCTCGCGCGCGCGATGACGCGGGAGATGGGAAAGGTCGTCGCCGAGACGGGCGGCGACGTGCAGGAAGGGATCGATACGGCGTTTTACGCCGCGACGGAGGGTCGGCGCCTGTTCGGGCGCGTCGTGCCGTCGGAGCTGCGCAATAAGTGGGCGATGAGCTATCGCCGGCCCATCGGCATTGCGGGATTGATCACGCCGTTCAACTTCCCGCTCGCGATTCCGACCTGGAAAATGTTTCCTGCGCTGTTATGCGGGAACGCGGTGATATTCAAGCCGGCCGAGGACGTTCCGCACACGGCGCACCTGCTGGTCGAGGTGCTGCTCGAAGCCGGGCTGCCGCCTGAAGTTGTCCAGCTCATCCATGGGCAGGGCTCGGTTGTGGGCCGCGCGCTCGTCGAGCATCCCGACGTTCCGGTGATCTCGTTTACCGGCTCGACCGAAACGGGATCAACCATCGGCGCGACGTGCGGCAAGATGCACAAACGGCTGTCGCTCGAAATGGGTGGCAAGAATGCGATGATCGTGATGGACGACGCCGATCTCGATCTCGCGCTCGACGGCGTGCTGTGGGGGGCGTTCGGCACCACGGGACAGCGCTGTACCGCGACAAGCCGTCTGATCCTTCAGGAGAAGGTCCACGACAAGTTCGTTCAGATGCTCGTCGATCGCGCGGGAAAGCTGCGGCTGGGTCCCGGGCTCGACCCCAAGACCGAAGTCGGGCCGCTGATCCATGAAGAGGCGCGCCAGAAGGTCGCCGAGTATGTCGATGTCGCGAAAAGGGAAGGCTCGAGTGTGGCGCTGGGCGGCAAGATTCCCCAGGGCGACAAACGGCTCGAGTGCGGCTGGTTCTACGAGCCGACGGTGCTGACAGGAGTCAAACCGGGGATGCGCGTGGAACAGGAAGAGATCTTCGGTCCGGTGCTGGCGGTGCTCAAGGCGAAGGATCTATCCGACGCGATTCAGATCAACAACGGCGTGAAGTACGGGCTTTCGAGCTCGCTGTACACCCGCGATGTCAACGGCGCCTTCAAGGCGATGACCGATCTCGACACCGGCATCACGTACGTCAACGCGCCGACAATCGGAGCCGAGGCGCATTTGCCGTTTGGCGGCGTGAAGCAGACGGGGAATGGTCATCGCGAGGGTGGGTGGGAGGTCTACGACTTCTACTCGGAGACCAAGACGATCTACGTCGATTTCTCAGGGCACTTGCAGCGGGCGCAGATCGATACGGAATTCAGCCCTTGACGCCGCCCGTACCGGGAGGGTAGACTAGCCCTACAATTGAAGACTCGTGGTCATTTGCCGCGTATTGCCGCCACGTTAAACAAGGTGCTAAAAAGCGAACTCGCCCGCGGCTTTATTAGTCCGGGCGATGGTTGTTTTAGGAAATCGCTTTCTCGCGGCTTACGCCGGAGGAGCGATGACTGCCCGCAAAGTCACTGTCGCCACGTTGTCTGCCTTGAAAGCCCGCCAGGAAAAAGCAGTGTTCGTCACCGCCTATGACTATCCGACGGCGACCTTCGCCGATCGCGCGGGCGTGGACATGATTCTCGTGGGCGACTCCGCGGCGATGACGATGCTGGGCCTGCCGACCACGCTGCAGATTTCCCTGGACGAGATGCTGGTTTTCGTCCGCGCCGTCACGCGGGCCGCCCAGCGCGCGTTTGTGGTCGGCGACCTCCCGTTCCTGTCGTATCAACCCTCGGATGAAACGGCGATCCGCAGCGCTGGAGCGTTCGTTGCGGCCGGCTGCGATGCGGTGAAATGCGAAGGGGGAAGCCGCATCGCACGCCGCGTCCGCGCCATGGTGGACGCCGGCATCGCCGTCATGGGTCACCTCGGCCTCACGCCGCAAAGCCTCGGCCAGCTCGGCGGCTATAGGGTACAGGGCAAGTCGCTCGCGGCGGCCGAGCAGCTGCTGCGGGATGCCGAAGCGCTGGAACGGGCTGGGGCGTTTGCGGTGTTGCTCGAGGCGGTGCCTGCTGAGACGGCGGCGTTTGTTCGGGAAAGGGTCAATCTGCTGGTGTACGGCATCGGCGCGGGGCCGGAAGTCGACGGGCAGCTCGTGATCTCGCACGACCTGTTGGGCAACTTCGTGGGTGAGATCGCGCCCAAATTCGTGAAGCGATACGCCGAAGTCGGCGTCCACGTCGAGCGGGCGTTCGCCGAGTATGCGCGCGACGTTCGCGCGGGCGTTTTTCCGGCGCCCGAACACTGCTATCAGATCGATGCGACGGATGAAGCGCTCATTCGCGCCGCGCGTAAGCGCGTGACGCGGCCTCGCAACGCCGTCACGCCCTCAACTGCCTCGGTGACCCCATGACGACGACTCCGGTGGCGGCGCTCGGCGTGCGGCCACGCCCGCAGCGCTGCCGCGCGTGCGGCGCCGATCACGCGGCTTCACCCACCGCGATCTGTGAACACTGTCTCGGTCCGCTCGATCCCGTGCTGGATCCGGCGCGCCCGCTGCCGACGCAGGAGGACATCGCGACACGACCGCGTTCCTTGTGGCGTTACCGCGAGTGGCTGCCGTTCGACGGCGACCCCGTGCTGTCACTCGATACCGGTGGCACGCCACTCGTTGAGGCGCCCCGGATTGCGGCGCGGCTCGGTGTGGCGCGCGCCTGGGTGAAAAACGACGCGGTCTCACACCCCTCGCTCTCGTTCAAGGATCGCGTCGTTGCCACCGCGATCAACGCGGCCGCGGCGTTCGGGCTCGACACGATCGGCTGCGCCTCCACCGGCAATCTTGCCAATGCGGTCGCCGCGCAGGCTGCCCGTGCCGGCCTGAAGGCGTGGATCTTCATTCCCGAAGATCTCGAGGCCGCGAAGGTCGTCGGGACGGCCGTGTACGGTGCCCGGTTGGTCCGCGTTCGCGGTCACTACGACGACGTCAACCGCCTCTGCGCGCAGATTGCGGACCAGTTTGGCTGGGGCATCGTGAACGTGAACCTGCGCGGCTATTACGGCGAAGGCTCCAAGACGCTGGCCTTCGAGATCGCCGAGCAGCTTGGCTGGCGGCTGCCCACCGCGGTGGTCGCGCCGATGGCCGGCGGCTCGCTGGTGACCAAGCTGCGCAAAGGGTTTAAAGAATTCAGCGCGGCCGGCCTCGTGAGCGGCGGTGCGCCGCGCGTCTTTGGCGCCCAGGCGGCCGGCTGTGCGCCAATCGTGCAGCTGGTGCGCGAAAATGCCGAGGCGATCACTCCGGTTGTGCCGAAGACGATCGCGCGGTCGATCGCGATCGGAAATCCTGCCGACGGCCTGTTCGCCAAGCGTGCGATTCTCGAATCGGGCGGGTGGGCGGCGGCGGTCTCGGACGAGGATCTGGTCAAGGGGATTCGCCTGCTGGCTGAGGAGACCGGGGTATTCACTGAAACCGCCGGCGGGGTCACGGTCGCCGCGGCACTCGCGCTCGCTACCGAAGGCCGGTTCGCGGCGGACGACGAGGTCGTTCTCTGCATCACGGGCAATGGTCTCAAGACTCTCGACGCCGTCGCACCCACGCTTCCTCAGGCTCCGCTCATCGCGGCACGTGTGGCCGAGGTTCGTGCACTCGTGAAGGAGGCCACATGACCGCGCGCGTGCGCGTGCCGGCAAGCTCGAGCAATCTCGGCGCCGGCTTCGACTGCGTCGGTGTAGCGATCGATCGCTGGCTTGTGGCGACGGTGACGCTGGAGGGGACGTCGATTTCGATCCGTCGCCATGGAAAACTGAGCGCGGTTCGGGTCCGCGCGGATCAGGATCTGTTCACGCGCGGATTTCGGTCGGCGTGCGCCGCCGGTGGCGTCCCGACCGCGGGTGCGATCATCGAAGCAGACTCGAACATTCCCGTCGGGTGTGGGCTCGGGTCGTCCGCGGCGGCGATCGTTGCCGGCGCATTGCTGGCGAATGCGGCGCTCGAGCTGGGGCTATCTCGCGCGCAAATCCTCCAAATCGGCACGACCATCGAGGGTCACCCTGACAACGTTGGGCCCGCGATTTACGGCGGTGCGTTGTTGAGCGTCCAAACGGCGAGAGGTTTGGCATCATCGCCGCTGCAGATCGCGCCGGGAATCGAGCTGATGATCGCCGTTCCGCCGTTTACGAACGACACAAAGGCCGCGCGTGCCGCACTCCCACATACGCTGTCGCACGCCGATGCCGTCCTCGCGGCGAACCGTGCAGCCGCGCTCGTGCAGGGGCTCGCCACAGGAGACGGCGATCTGTTGAGTGCCGCACTCGATGACGTGCTGCACGTGCCGTTCCGGCGCGCGCAGATCTATGGCTACGACCAGGTGGTCGCCGCCGCGAAGGAGGCTGGTGCCTACGGCGCGACGCTGTCCGGCGCTGGTTCAGCCATTCTTGCGATCGCGGCGCGCGACCGGGCGCCAGACGTGGGCACCGCTTTGCTGTGTGCCTGGCGATCGCAGGGTGTTACGGCGGAGTTGATTCGCCGACCCGAATCCGTGCCTGGTGCCACGGTGACCGTCAATTCTCGAACGATTCCCGTTGCTCTGGAGCAATCATGAGCGTCACACTGCAGTTGCCGAATGTGTTAGCCAAGCTCGCCGATGGACATCGATCACTCGAAGCCAATGGCGCGACACTGGGTGACGTCGTGGCCGACGTGGCAGCGCGTTTCCCCGGTCTTGCGCCACGGCTCCGCGACGAGGCGGGCCAGCCCTATCCATTCGTGACGTTCTACGTCAACGACGATGACGCCCGACTACAAGGCGGATTCCAGGCGACGGTGCGCGACGGCGATGAGATCATCATCGTGCCGGCGATCGCGGGAGGTTGAGCATGACCACGCTCGCACAAGCCGAGCTGGTTCGTTACAGCCGGCATCTGATTCTTCCTGACGTCGGCGTCGCGGGACAGGAGAAGCTCAAGGCGGCCCGCGTGCTGCTCATCGGGGCGGGGGGCCTCGGCTCGCCCGCGGCGCTGTATCTGGCGGCAGCCGGCGTCGGAAGTCTTGGTCTCGTGGACTTCGACAACGTCGATGTCACGAACCTGCAGCGGCAGATCCTGCACGGTACGAAGGACGTCGGCCGGCCGAAGCTCGTGTCCGCGCGCGAGCGCATCGCGGACGTCAACCCGCATGTGCGGCTCGAAACGTACGAGACCGCCCTGACGTCGAAGAATGCGCTGGATATCGTGAGCGGCTACGACATCGTCGTGGACGGCACCGACAACTTTGCGACCCGCTACCTCGTCAACGACGCCTGCGTGCTGCTCGGCAAGCCAAACGTGTATGGCAGCATCTTCCGGTTCGAGGGACAGGCATCGGTGTTTGCCCTGCCCGACGGACCCTGCTATCGCTGTCTCTTTCCTGAGCCTCCGCCGCCTGGACTGGTGCCGAGCTGCGCCGAAGGGGGGGTCCTGGGCGTTTTGCCGGGACTGGTGGGCACGATCCAGGCGACGGAGGCGATCAAACTGATTGTCGGGGCCGGCGAGCCGCTCAAAGGCCGTTTGCTCCTCATCGACACCCTCGGGATGAAGTTCCGCACGGTGAACGTGCGGAAGGATCCCACCTGCCCGGCGTGCGGGACGCATGAAATTCAGTCGCTCATAGACTACGAGCAGTTCTGCGGTGTGCGGGCGACAGAGGCCGAGCCGCGCGCCGTGGGCGGGTTTGTCGAGATCACGCCGCGCGAGCTGTCGGGCCGGTTGTCGCGCGGCGAGGATCTCCTGCTGATCGATGTCCGCGAGCAGTTCGAATGGGACATCGCCCGGATTGAAGGCGCGCGCCTCGTACCACTGGCGACGCTGCCGGAGTCGCTCGATTCGCTCGATAAAGCCCGGGAGGTCGTCGTCTACTGTAAGGGTGGAACGCGGAGCCGAGCGGCGGCGACGCATCTGGCCGACGCGGGATTCTCCCGGGTCGCGAATCTGACCGGCGGAATCCTGCGCTGGCAACAGGAGGTGGATCCGACGCTCGCGCGTTATTGACACGCCCGGGAGCAAAATGATGCCGATGATCGCCTCGCTGACCGATACCGTCGGGCTATGGCGGTCATGCCGTATGAGTCTGTCGTCGTCGTGCTGGCAACCGGCGGGGCGGTCCTCGAACCCGAGGCCCTGGACGCCCTAGCCGGGACATCCGTCACCTGGTCGCGAGTCGAGCGAGAGGGTCGCGTAGCATGTCTGGCGGCCCGTCTACGTCACACCGACCCCGTGACCGAATTCCGACTCAGAGTTAGGCAATGGGGCGCGGCTCGTGGTTGGGGCGTAACTGTTGCGCCGTGCGGGCCCGCTTGCTAAGATAAATCACATGCATGACTTGGGAGCCTCGCTCGCTGGAAACGGCGCAGACACGCCCCGGCTCCCATCACCTCCCCCCAATCGACGCTCCGTACTAGCCCGATGGTTCGACAGTTGGATGCGGTCGTTGGGGATGGCGCTCGTGCTGTTCCTCATGATCCGCACATTCCTGCTCGAAGCATTTCAAATCCCCTCCGGCAGCATGGAACGCACGCTCCTCGCGGGGGATTTTTTGTTCGTGAACAAGGCCGTGTACGGCGCGCAAATTCCCGGCACCAGTGCCCGTTTGCCCGGTTTCAACACGCCGCACCGCGGCGACGTCATCGTGTTCGCCTATCCCAAAGATCCGACGCTCAGCTACGTGAAGCGCGTAATCGGTGTGTCGGGCGACATCGTCGAGATGCAAGCGGGGCAGGTCTTCGTGAACGGGCGCGCGCTGGAAGAGCCGTACGTCCAGCGCATCGATCCGTTGCACGATGGTTACGATCCGGAGTTCAACTGGCAGCGCGAGTACTTGGTGCGTCGCACCGACGAGCAACGCCGCCGGTATCACCCCACGCGTGACAACTGGGGACCGTTGCGGGTTCCGGACGAGAAGTACTTCGTCCTGGGCGACAATCGCGACAACTCCGCGGATTCACGCTACTGGGGCTATGTCGATGCGAGCGCGGTGAAGGGCCGCCCGCTCGTGGTGTACTTCAGTTACGACCGGGGGACGCGCGACGCGCTGCCCTGGCTGACCGACATTCGGTGGAGTCGTCTCGGTTCGCTGATTCACTAGACTAGAGTGGTAGCTTCCCTCTGAGAGGAGTGGCCATTCCATGCAGCTGAATACGGCGAAGCGCGCATCATTCGACGAGGGTTCTCTGGATCAGTATCTGCGGGAAATCAGCCAGTATCCGCTGATCACGCGAGAGGAAGAGGTTACCCTCGCGCAGCGGATCAAACAGAATGATCCGGAGGCACTCGACAAGTTGGTGCGGTCGAATCTTCGTTTCGTCGTGTCGGTCGCGAAGAAATATCAGAATCAGGGTGTGTCGCTCTCCGATCTCATCAATGAAGGGAACCTCGGTCTGATCCGCGCCGCGCACAAATTCGACGAGACCAAGGGCATCAAGTTCATCTCCTACGCCGTGTGGTGGATCCGCCAGGCGATCCTGCAGGCGCTCGCCGAGCAGTCGCGCATCGTGCGCGTGCCGCTGAATCGCGCCGGCACGTTGCACCGCATTGGCAAGCGGTCTGCGACGCTGCTCCAGGAGCTGGGGCGCGAGCCGACCGTGCAGGAGATTTCGGAAGGGATGGACATCTCCGAAGAAGAAGTCGCCAAGACGCTGTCGATTTCGCAGGCCCACCTGTCGCTCGACGCGCCGCTCACACCGGGCGAAGACAACAAACTGCTCGACTATCTCCCCGATACGCAGAACCCGGGTCCCGACGACGAGATCTTCGAGCACGCGTTGACCGAATCGATCGAGTCGGTTCTGGCGACGCTGAAAGAGCGTGAAGCCCGGATCCTGCGCCTGTATTTCGGGCTGGAGGGGCAGGAGCCGATGACACTCGAGGAGATCGGCTCACAGCTCGGCATTACGCGCGAGCGCGTGCGGCAACTGAAAGAGAAGGCGCTCGCCCGCCTCCGTCACGTATCCAGGGCCCGCGCGCTGGAAAGCTTCCTGTCCTAGGCCTGGGGCGGGTATCTTTCCCGCCCTATGGCATCGCAATCGTCGTTCGACATCTCGACTGGCGCCGACCTCCAGGAGGTCGATAACGCCGTCAATCAAGCGTCCAAAGAAGTCGCCCAGCGCTACGACTTTAAGGGCTCCAAAGCGTCCATCGCGTTCGACCGCCCCAAGGCAACGCTGACGCTCGTTGCCGATGACGACTTCAAAATGAAGGCCCTGTTCGACGTGCTGCAGTCCAAAATGATCAAGCGCGGCGTGCCGGTGAAAAACATGGAGCTCGGCGCCATCACGCCGGCGGCGAACGACACGGTGCGGCGCGAGATCAAGCTCACGCAGGGCATCCCGCAGGAAAAAGCCAAAACGATCGTCAAAGCGATCAAGGACAAGAAATTCAAAAAGGCGCAGGCCTCGATTCAGGGTGAGGAAATCAGAGTCCAGGCGCCATCCAAGGACGAGCTGCAGGAAGTAATCGCGTTCCTCAGGTCCCAGGACTTCGGCCTCGAGCTCAGGTTCGGGAACTACCGCGGATGAAGCTGGGCGTCATCTCCCTCGGCTGTGACAAGGCGACCGTCGACTCCGAGCGGCTCGTGGGCGAGCTGGTGGGTCACGGCGCCGTCGTCACGCCCGAGCTACCGTCGGCCGACGTCATCCTGGTCAACACGTGCGGCTTCATCGACGCCGCCAAGCAGGAATCCATCAACGCGATCCTCGGCGCTGCGAAGCTGAAGGAAGAAGGCGTGAAAGCGGTGGTGGCGGTCGGCTGTCTCGTCCAGCGCTACAAACAGGAGCTCGCGCAGGAGATTCCCGAGGTCGACCTGATGCTCGGATTCTCCGAGCTGCATCATCTCGTGCCTGAGCTCGCGAAGCGCGGTCTGATCGAAGATCCGGTGGCGTCGCATCCCGGCGTGCGACAATTCCTGGGCGAGCAAACCCACGTGCGCTACCTGAAGATCTCTGAGGGGTGCGATCACACCTGCGCGTTCTGCGCGATCCCGTTGATGCGCGGCAAGCATCGTTCCGAGCCGCTCGCGCGCCTGGTGCGGGAGGCGCAGCAACTCGAAGCCCAGGGAGCGCGCGAAATCAACCTCGTCGCTCAGGATCTGGGACATTGGGGTCGGGATCTGGGGCTCGGCGGTCCCAAGCTTCCGGAACTTCTTGAAGCGCTCCTGCGCGAAACAGGGGTCCCGTGGTTCCGGCTGCTCTACGTCTACTCGGCCGGAATCAGCGAACGGCTGGTTGATCTGATGGCGCGGAGCCCGAGGATCGTCCCGTACATCGACATGCCGATCCAGCATGCGTCGGACCGCATGCTCGAGCGGATGCGGCGCCCCGAGCGCGGGCGCACGCTGCGCGAGAAGCTTACCTGGCTGCGCGGTGCCATCCCCGATCTCGCCATCCGCACGACGTGCCTGGTGGGTTTCCCGGGCGAGACGGAGGAAGACTTCCGCGCGCTGCTCGCCTTCCTGGAAGAAGCGCAGTTCGATCGCATGGGCGCGTTTGCCTATTCGCCACAGGAAGGAACGAGAGCGTTTCAGCTCGAGGACGACGTCGACGACGACGTGAAGCAGGAGCGTCTAGCGGAAATCATCGAGGTCCAGCGTGCCATCTCGGCTGAGCGACTCGAGCGCTTTGTGGGTCGGGAAGTGCAGGTATTGGTGGACAGCCAGGAAAGCGAGACCGGAGTCAAGGCAGGCCGCGTGCAGTGGCAGGCCGATGACGTCGATGGCATCACCTACCTCGAACGCGGCGGCTGGGCGCAACCGGGCGATTTCGTGCGCGCGCGCATCACGGCAAGCGAAGACTACGATTTCCAGGCGGCCGCGCTGACGTGACGAAATCGAGCGAGCTGTTCGACCGGGCGAAGCGGGTATTGCCCGGTGGCGTCAATTCACCCGTACGGGCGTTCCGGGCAGTCGGTGGGACGCCTTTTTTTGTCGCTTCGGCCGAGGGGGCACGGCTCACCGACGTAGACGGCCGGAGCTATCTCGACTACGTGTGCTCGTGGGGGCCGCTGATCCTCGGCCACGCTCATCCCGCGGTCCTCGACGCCGTGCGCGAGGCGGCAGAGCGGGGCTGGACCTACGGCGCACCGTGCGAGGCTGAAGTCGAGCTCGCCGAAGAGGTCCAGCGCCGCATGCCGAGTCTCGAGGTAGTGCGGTTCGTGAACAGCGGTACCGAGGCCACGATGGCAGCCGTGCGACTAGCGCGTGCCGCCACCGAGCGCGAGCTGATCGTCAAATTCGACGGCTGTTACCATGGGCATGCCGACAGCTTTCTCGTGAAAGCGGGGTCGGGTGTTGCGACCCTTGGATTGCCCGACAGTCCTGGCGTTCCGGCGTCCCTGGCGAGCCTCACGTTGACCGCTCCCTTTAACGACGCGCGCTCGGTGGCGGACCTGTTTCGCGAGCACAAGGATCGCATCGCGGCCGTGATCGTCGAGCCGTACATGGGAAACGTGGGGTTCATCAGCCCCGATTCCGATTTTCATCCTGCGTTGCGCGAGCTCTGTGACCAATACGGCGCGCTGCTGATCTTCGATGAAGTGATGACGGGCTTTCGCGTCGCCGCGGGTGGCGCGCAGGAACGTCTCGGCGTGCAACCCGACCTTACGACGCTGGGCAAGATCGTGGGCGGCGGCTTTCCGGTAGGCGCCTACGGCGGGCGCGCCGAGCTGATGCGGCGCATTGCGCCCGACGGTCCGGTGTATCAAGCCGGCACATTGTCGGGGAATCCGGTGGCAATGGCTGCCGGCCTTGCCACGCTGCGTGAGACCAACCGTCCGGGGTTCTACGATGCGCTGGAGCGCAAGACGGCCCATCTCGTGTCAGGGCTCACCGCCGCCGCCAAGCGCCACGGTATTTCTATGACCGGGAGGCATGCGGGATCGATGTGGGGGACCTATTTCACGGCAGGCCCAATTCGCAATTACAGCGACGCGCGTGCGACCGACACCGCGCTGTTCGCGCGTTGGCACAAGGCGGCGCTGGCGCGCGGAGTCTTTCTCGCGCCTTCCGCGTTCGAAGCGGGTTTCGTCTCAGCGGCTCACACCGACTCGGACATCGATTTCACCATCGCACAGCTCGATGCGGCTTTTGGTGAGGCGCGCGCTCGCTAGCCTTCCAATGCTGGCAGCGGCCGCCTGTGCGCGGCCACATGCCGCGCCGCAGCCAACCGTTGGAGAGCCGGAGCTCCGGATCGGCCTCGCCGTCGGGCTGCCGAACTCGTCGATCGGCGGAGCGGGAAGTGGCGAGCTGTTCATCAGCGAAACGGCCACCGGCCTGCCCGTCGGGTCGGTTCCGGCCGGCGTGCGATGGGTCGTGGTGCCGGACTCAGCGGACTCGTTCCGCCTGCGGCTCATTCGTCCCGACGGCACGCGGACCGACGCGCTCCGCGGCATCGCAGTCGTGAACGTCACCGAGAACCGCTTCGTCGTGGCGAACGGTCGCCGCTACCGCGGACGCATCAACGTCGCATCGGCTCGCGGCGGTCTCACGCTCGTGAACCGCGTCGGCGTCGAGAACTACGTCGCCGGCGTCGTCGGTCCCGAGATCGGTGCGCGCCGGCCCGACGAGGCGGCTGCGGTGCTCGCCCAGGCGGTAGTCTCACGCACCTTCGCGATCAAGAATCGCGGGCGCTGGGACGCGTTCGGCTTCGACGCCTACGCCGACACGCGCGACCAGGTGTACCTCGGCGTCGCCGTCGAAACCAATCAGGCGTGGGACGCCGTGCGCCAGACGGCGGGCCAGATTCTCACGTACGACGGCGACGTGATCGACGCGTTCTTCCATTCGACGTGTGGGTACAGCACCGCGGCCGTGGAGGAGGCATTCGCGACCGCACAGAAACGTCCCTACCTGCAGCCCGTCTCCGATGAAAGCGGCAAAGGCCATTACTACTGCGACATTTCGCCGAGATTTCACTGGCGCGAAGAATGGGATGCGACCAAGCTGCGCGCTATATTGTCGCGGACACTGCCGGGTGTGACACCGCTGTCGGGTGACGGTTTGCAACGGATCACCGATGTCACGGTGAGCCGGACGACGCGGTCGGGACGGGTGGGGGAGCTGCGCATCGTATTCGAGCGCGGCGACGTTCGCATCCCGGGTCCCGACGTGCGATCGGTGCTCAGACCGGGGGCGGACCGCATCCTGGCGAGCGCCGCGTTTCAATTGAGCGTCACGAAGACGAACGGCGAGGTGACGCGGCTGATCGCGACGGGCGCGGGATCGGGACATGCGGTCGGCATGTGTCAGTGGGGGGCGATCGGACGTGCGCGGGCGGGGCAGGATTATCGAAAGATTCTGACTACGTATTTCCCGGGGACGAAAATTGAAAAGCTCTATTAGGACGGAACGACGGAAGGCCGGAAGGGCGGTATGGATTGCCGTTCTGCTCGTTTCCGTCATTCCGTCATTCCGTCTTTCTGCACAGGGCGTCCTCAACGATTTCTCCTACGACAACCTGCGCCTCTCGGGGATCCAAGTCGATGCCGGCATCCTGGGCGCGTCCGATATGATGGGCACGACCGTCGGCGGGATCCGTTTCGACTACGGTCGCATTGCGCCGAAAGTGCGTCTCATGTTCGGGCTGTCGTATTTTCGTTCGCAATTTGCGAACGAAGCGCGCGACCGCTTCGAGCGCCGACTCGACAGCCTCGTGAATCCTTCGACGCCCGACACGATCGATCTTGGCGAGATCAAGCTCAGCGATCTCATCGCGGACGTGGATTTCCAGTACATGTTCCCGCAGGGCCGCGGCATCACCGCGTATGTCGGGACCGGGGTGAGCATTCATATGCGCAACGGCAGCGGCGCCGCGATCGACGGCACCTTTGTGGACGATGCGCTCGATATCATTACCGCCGGTTTGAACGGCACGATCGGCTTCGAATTCAACCTCTCCAAGGCGTGGCGCTTCACGGTGGATGGACGCGGCGTACTCTCCACCGGCCTCAGAACCGCCAGTCTGCGGACAGGCATCATGTACCGGCTCAAGGCGGGCAGGGGACAGCCCCCCGCCGCCTCTCCGGCGGCGCCGAAGTGAACGATCCCATTCGCGTCGGCGTGCTGGGGGCGGGTGGCATCGCGCAGGTGGCGCATCTGCCGGTGTTGCGCCGCCTGCCCGGCACCGAGGTGGTTGCGATCTGCGACAACGACCTCGGCAAGGCGCAGGCGCTCGCCGCTCGCTTCGACGTGGAAGACACCTACGACGACATCGAAGAGGTGCTGCGTTACGCGAATGTCGACGTGGTCGTCGTCTGCACGCCCAACCATCTGCACGAGATCCACGCGACTGCGGCCCTCGCCGCAGGCGTGCATGTGCTGTGCGAGCGCCCGCTCGCGCTGACACTGGCTGGCGTCGAGCGCGTGCTCGCAGCCAGTGACAAGTATGGCAAGCGTGTGATGGTGGGGATGAACCACCGTTTCCGCTCTGACGTCCAGGCGGTGCGCGGGTTCTTGGCCGGCGGTGACCTCGGCGGGTTGCAGGCCGTGCGCAGCGGGTGGTACACGTTTCAGCCCAGCCGCCAGATGGTCGGCTGGCGTTTGCGGCGCGAGCAGGCGGGCGGCGGTGCGGTGCTCGACCTCGGATTGCCGCTCGTCGATCTCGGATTGTGGCTTGCGGGATGGCCGGCGCCCAAGCGGATTTCGGCGCATCTGACGCGGCCCGGCAAGGACGCCGTCGAGGACATGGGCTCCGCGCTGATCGTGTGCGAGAACGGCGTGTCGATCACGATGGACGTGAGCTGGCGTCACCTTGGGGACGGTGAGCGCTTTTGGTTTGACATCGTCGGTTCGAAGGGATCGGCGATGATTCAGCCGCTCCGGATCTTCAAAGAGCAGCACGGCGTCGCGGTGGACGTCACGCCCACCGGCGCGACGGGACGTGAGACGCAGTTCATTCAGTCCTATCGCGCCGAGTGGATGTATTTCCTGGCGGTGATCAAGGGGGATGTGAACGCGCCGCCGCCGCGCGA
>DATBFV010000139.1:0-3233 GCA_036558345.1 Gemmatimonadales bacterium
CGCGGTCTCCCTGCAGCTGCGCGCGCTCAGCTCTGCGGGCCTCGTGGACTGTCGTCGCGAGCACAAGCACCGCTACTACCGCGCGCGCCGCGAGGCTTTGGGCCCCCTGGGTGCCGCGCTCGAGCGCATGTGGGACGACGCGTTGTGGCGCCTGAAGCTGGAAGCCGAGCTCGAAGCGTCGCGACGCGGTCCGCGGCCGAGCCGACGCCGTCGTCATCGTCACACTCGATAGAAAAGGCAGGATGCATGATGGATCTCTCCCATCGACTCGACCGGACGATCGTGATCGAAGCGCCCCGAGACGTCGTCTTTCGCTACTTCACCGACAGCAGGCGGTGGTCGGCGTGGTGGGGAGAGGGATCGACGATCGATGCGCGCCCCGGTGGCCAGGTGCTGATCCGCTACCCGGGCGCCGTGGAGGCTGCCGGTGAGGTGGTGGATGTGTCTGCGCCCGAGCGCATCATCTTCACCTACGGGTACGTGTCAGGACAGCCGTTTCCGCCGGGCGGATCCCGCGTCACGATCCATCTCGATCAAATCGCGCGCGGCACGCGGCTCCGCCTGATGCACGAATTCGCCGACGCGGCGCACGTCGATCACCATGTGCAGGGTTGGCGCTATCAGCTGTCGCTGTTCGCCAACGTCGTGTCGGACGAGGTCCAGGGAGACGTGGCGTCGGTCGCGAATGCGTGGTTCGCAGCGTGGGCCGAGACCGCAGAGCAGGCGCGGCGGCTCGCGTTGGAGCGGATCGCGACGCCGGACGTCCGCATGCGGGATCGATTCAGCTGCGTGGAGGGGCTCGACGAGCTGAACGCGCACATCGGCGCCGCCCAGCGATTCATGCCGGGAGTGCGCATCCAGGCGAAGGGACCGGTGCGGCATTGCCAGGGCATGCTGATCGTCGACTGGGCCGCGACCGGCGGACCACAGCCGGGATCCGGGTCGAACGTGTTCCTGCTCGGGCCCGACGGGCGGATCGAGTCGGTGACCGGCTTCTGGCCGGCCGCATCAGCCTGACGTCACGGGCGCAATCCTGAGCTCAACGTAAGTAGAATTGGAGATGCAGGAAGGTGCCGCATGACCATCGATCAACTGGTGCCTCTCACCGACGGTCTGTCGGTGACCGCGTGCGCTCAGACGCTCGCGCTCGATCGCACGCGCGTGACGGCGATCTCGGATCGCGCGATTGATTTGTCGTTCCGGATCGCCGGAACCGACTACGCGCCTCGCATTCGTCTGACGCGGCAGTGGCTCGCCGCCAGCTCGTTGGAGGAGCTGGTAGCCATTGTCAGGCGGGTCGCCAAGCACACCGTGCGCTGCTAGAAGCGAATTCACAGCCTGAGCCGGACCTCTGCGGGTCCGCCTGAAGACGGATGCGGCGCGCACTCCTGGCGCGAGTCTGTCGCGCGCTCGTCACACCGCGAGTGCGCGAGTGTCGCGTGCGCGTGCAACTGCCGGGGGCAGACACGGCGGCGTATGATCGACAGGAGATGTCACTCGATCCCGGCTGGCTGCTCCTGTCGCTGATCATCGGCGGTGCCGGATTCGTGCTGTTCGTGTACGGCCGGAAACAGGAGCGATGGCCGCAGCTCGTCGCCGGCCTTGTCTTCATGGTCTACCCCTATTTTGTCAGCAGCATCGCGGTGCTCGTCGGTGTAGGCGTCGCGCTCAGCGTTGGGCTCTGGCTGGCAATCCGCGAGGGCTGGTGACGCCGGCCGGCTACTGAACGACGACCGATCCCACCATCCCGGGATGAATCGTGCAGTGATAGGGGAACGTCCCGGCGGTCGAGAACGTGAAGCTGTAGGTCTGTCCGGCGGGCAGCGTTCCCGAGTTGAACACGCTGTTGTTGCTGGTGACCGTGTGGCTGGTTGAATCGGTGTTCGTCCACGTCACCGTGCTGCCCACTGCCACGGTGATGGGATTCGGCGCGTAGGCCGCGGCACCCTTCGTCTCCGCGCCAGAAGGTATAGTGACGCCATTGCCCCCGGAGGGGGACGGCGTGGGCGTCGGCGTCGTCATAGGGGGATTCGAATCGCTGCCGCAAGCTGCCATGACCAGGAGCGCCGCACTCGCAAGTACCAGACGTAGGGTCTTCATTGAACTCTCCATCGAGACGGAATCCAAAACCTCCTCCCGCCGTCTTCATAGCAACCTTATTGCCGTGCTCCAATACCGGGTGCCGTGCGATTTCCGCCCATTTCGCGTGATCCGCTCTACAGCTGGGTTACGCGGACCGGTACGCCTTACGGCGTTCGAAATGGCAGGGTGACGCCGTGAGCGCGCGCTGCGACGTCCTGCTGGCCAACGCCACCGTGCTCACGATGGACGCACGGTTCACGAAGTATCAAGGAAGCGCGGTCGCGGTGACCGGCGACGCGATCGCGGCGGTTGGACCGGACGCGCTCGCCTACGAGGCGCGCGAACGGATCGACTGCGGCGGAAGGGTCGTCATGCCCGGGATGATCAACGCGCACACACACGTGCCGATGACCCTCCTCCGCGGTTTGGCGGACGATCTGCGGCTCGATGTGTGGTTGATGGGCTACATGATGCCGGTCGAGCGCGAGTTCGTCACCCCGGAGTTCGTTCGCCTGGGCACCAGGCTCGGATGCGCGGAGATGATCCGCTCCGGCGTGACCTGCTTCGCCGACATGTACTACTTCGAGGAGGCGGTGGCGGAAGCGGCTGCCGACGTGGGGCTTCGCGCGCTCTGCGGCCAGACGGTGCTCCGCTTCCCTTCGCCCGACGCCGCCAGCTACGAGGACGCGCTCGCCCGCGCGCGCGAGTTCATCACGCGCTGGAAAGGACATCCGCTGATCGTGCCGGCACCCGCTCCGCATGCGCCCTACACATGTACGCCCGAGATCCTCAGGGCCTGTGCGGAGCTGGCGGCGGAGTTCGACGTGCCGCTGCACACGCATCTCTCCGAAACGCTGCTCGAGGTCGAGGACTCCCGCAGGGTCAACGGCATGCCGGTGGTTCCGTGGGTCCGCAAGCAGGGGCTCTTCGGCGCCAAAGTGCTGGCGGCGCACTGCGTTCACGTGGACGAAGGCGAGATGCGGACGCTGAAGAATTTCTCCGCCGGCGTGGCGCACAACCCGACGAGCAACCTGAAGCTCGGCGCCGGCGTCGCGCCCGTGTCGAAAATGCTGGCGCTCGGGCTGAACGTCGGGATCGGCACGGACGGCGCCGCGTCGAACAACGACCTCGACATGTTCGAGGAGACGCGC
>DATBFV010000140.1:0-8719 GCA_036558345.1 Gemmatimonadales bacterium
CGCCGGCTTGGGCATCCGTGAGCTGCCAGCGGCGATGCCGAAGGTGATGACGCGCGACCTCAAACCCGAAGTCTCGGTGTCGCCCGCTCTTTCCCTCTTCGCTCGTCCGGGGGACGGCAGCATCCGAACGCGCCGGGTGGCCCTGGTAGTGGCGGATGGCTGTGAGGGTGGCACACTGCGAGCGCTGGCCGATCGACTGACCAGCGAAGGTGCGGTGCCGCGCTTTGTATCGAGCACACTTGGTTCGGTGCAGCCCGCCGCTGGCCATGCGATCGAAATTGACGTGAGCCTGGAAGCGGCACCGGCCGTTCTCTATGACGCCCTGGTCTTGCCGGATGGAGCGGCGGCCGTTACCGCGCTCGGCGCCGACGGACGCACCCTCGAGTTCATCAAAGATCAGTATCGCCACTGCAAGCCCATCCTCGTGGTGGGCGCAGGCGTACAGCTGCTCAACGCCTGCGGGATCGACGCGACCCTACCGAACGGGCAGCCGGATCCTGGTGTGCTGGTGGCTGCGGCCGGGCAGGCGATGACGGATGCCTTCATCGCGGCGATCGCGAAGCATCGGCATTTCGCCAGGGAGACGGATCCGCCGCGCATCTGAGTGACCAGGATGAGATCAACACCAGGCGAGGAATCCTTGGCTGAAGCAGGGCTCTGCACGACGCATTCATCGACGACCTCTGCGATACGCACGACGCCGAGAAGTTGTTGAGTGATCGACACGAATATCACGGGCACGATCTATCTGGTACAGCTCGTCGGCCGAACGATGCGCAGCCGGGGCCAAGGCCGCATCCTGCTGACCGGCTCGATTGCGGGCTTCATGCCCGGTACGTATCAGGCCGTGTACAACGGGACCAAGGCCTTCGTCGATTCGTTCTCGTTCGCGTTGCGCGCCGAATTGAAGGACAGCGGTGTCACCGTGACCTGCCTCATGCCGGGCGCGACCGAAACCGATTTCTTCGAACGTGCCGACATGCTGGACACGAAGGTCGGGCAAGCCAAGAAAGACGATCCCGCCGAGGTGGCGCGGGTGGGGTTCGACGCCATGATGCGGGGCGACGGCGATGTCGTCAGCGGCTGGAGGAACAAGCTGCAGTCGGCGATCGCCAACGTCACGCCTGCAGCCGTGCTGGCGGAACAGCATCGCAAGATGGCCGAACCGCGATCGGCGGACAAAGCGGCCAAGTAAGCGGCAGGTGCGATGTCGAGATCTTCACCGATACTGCGCCTCTTGGTCGCACGCACGATCGGGCGGCGATTCATGCTGGATGGCTACCCCGCCCTGCTGCGGGCGCGCCTGGAGGTCGTCCGTTTGGAGCGGGGTACTGGTTACAGCTACTTGCGGCCTCTCGTTGAGCCACCGGCCATGGCGGTCTCTCGGCCCTCCGCAGGATGCGCGGCTTTCGCGGCTTGCTGGTTGATGCCGCCTTCCGCTAGTGCCGACAGCTTCTTGTCGGCCGCTTTCTCCTCAGCGAGATTCTTCTGCAGAAGCGCCACAGCGTCGTTGTGACGCATGGCCTCGGCCCACGCAATCACCGTCCCGTAGGCGCCGATTTCGTAGTGCTCAGCTCGCTGGCCCGCGGCGATCAGGCAGGCATCCATGGTGAGGTCATCGAAGTCCTCGTCCATGACGCTCTTGCCTTCCTCGATGATCCCGGCGATGCCGTCGCAGTGTTTGCCGCGCGCCTTCTCGCCGAGCCCCTCGAAGACCTGTTCCAGGCGCTCGACATGCCCCCGCGTTTCCTCGAGGTGGGACTCGAACGCCTCCCGCAGTTTCGGTGAGGTTGACGTCTTGGCCAACTTGGGCAGGGCCTTGGTCAGTTGCTTCTCCGCGTCGTAGAGATCGCGGAGTTCGTCAAGAAATGCATCGTGAAGCGTTCCATTCTCGGCCATGGGTGCGTTCTCCTTCGTTTTTCAGTCGACATTGCGGAACGACGAGGAGTGCAAGAAGACCGCCGACGGTCTGCGATCGATGGCAAGAGGTGATCGAACGTCTGGGCCTTGTGTGGAGTGTCGAGAGACGAACACGCGCGGATTGAATCCATGCGGTAGCGTCGCAGGCGATCTCCCCATCGCAGTTGCCTCCAGGGGTCGCCTGTTTGCGCTGGCGGACACCTTGCTTATCGAGGACGTGCGGTGTCTGCGCTCGACGTCAATCAGTCGGTCCTCTCGCCTGCGGGGATCCAAGCCTCGGCGATTCATAGTCTCTGGTCATTGATGCTCTGGGTGTGCGCAGCGGTCTTTATGGCCGTGCTGGCGGTACTCTTCGTCGCGCTCCGACGGGGCACGCGGAACCGGTCGCACGACGATTTCGAACCAGCCTCCGAGGCCGCGCTCTCGCGAAGCGTCGGCGCAGCGGTCGGTGTCACGGTCGTCGTTCTGATCGGACTGCTGACCGCAAGCGTCTGGACCGGACGCACGATCGGCTCGCTGCACGCCGCGAGCGCCGTCACGATTGCCATCACCGGGCATCAGTGGTGGTGGGAGATTCAGTATGAAGATGCCGTGCCGGGCCGACGTGTGGTCACCGCGAACGAACTGCACATCCCGACGAATCGACCGGTGGTGGTGAAGGTCACGTCGCGAGATGTGATTCACAGTTTCTGGGTACCCAACCTCCAGGGGAAGCGCGATCTGATTCCCGGCTATACCACCGCTCTCTGGCTGCAGGCCGATCGACCTGGTGTGTTCAGGGGGCAGTGCGCCGAGTTTTGCGGCATGCAGCACGCGCACATGGCTCTGGATGTGATCGCCGAATCCCAGCAGCAGTTCGAAGCATGGCTCGAGGCGATGCGTCAGCCGGCACGCGATCCATCGGACTCGACGCTCCGTCGAGGTCATGACGTGTTCATGCACGCGCGGTGCGCCGGATGCCATACCGTTCGCGGCACGGAGGCCGCGGGACAGATCGCGCCAGACCTGACCCATATTGCGACCCGTCATACGCTGGGGGCCGGCACCCTCTCGAATACTGCCGAACATCTCGCCGCGTGGATCCAGGACGCGCAACGCCTGAAGCCGGGCAACCAGATGCCGCCGAATCCGCTGACGGAGGAGGATCTCCTGGCGCTGGTCGTCTATCTGGAAACGCTCCGATGATGCGCCGGCACGATCCGTCGATCGGCGGAGATCTGGAGCGTCTGGAAGAGACCTGGGCGGATCCGAACGGTTGGTACGGCTGGTTCATGCACGTCGACCACAAGTCCATCGGCCGTCGCTATCTCCTAACCGCGTTCGGTTTCTTTCTGCTCGGCGGTGTGCTGGCGGCGCTGATGCGTGTCCAGCTGTCGAGGCCGGACAACACCTTCCTCGGCCCGGATCTGTACAACGAGATCTTCAGCACGCACGGCACGACGATGATGTTCCTCTTCGCGGTGCCGGTGATGCAGGGACTCGGCATTTACTTCGTGCCGTTGATGGTCGGCGCGCGCAGCATTGCGTTTCCCCGACTCGTCGCCTTCAGCTACTGGATGCTTCTGTTCGGCGGCATCTTTCTCTACGTCTCGTTCCTGCTGAATGCCGGACCCGATGTCGGCTGGTTTTCATACCCTCCTCTCGCTGAATCCCTCTACACCCCCAGCAAGCGCGCCGACGTCTGGGCCCAGCTGATTACCTTCACCGAAGTCGGATCGCTCGCCGTCGCGGTGTCGCTGATCACCACGGCGCTCAAATTGCGTGCGCCTGGCATGACCCTGAATCGGATCCCGATCTTCGTGTGGGCGCAGGTCGTCACGTCGTTCATGGTGCTGTTCGCCATGCCGGCGGTGATGCTCGCGAGCACGTCGCTCATTCTCGATCGGCTCGTCGGGACCCACTTCTTCGATGTCGAGCACGCGGGCGACGCGCTTCTCTGGCAGCATTTGTTCTGGTTCTTCGGGCATCCCGAGGTCTACATCATCTTCATCCCGGGTACCGGCCTGGTCTCGACGATCGTCGCCACCTTCTCGCAGCGGCGGATGTTCGGCTACCTGCCGGTCGTCCTGTCGCTGGTCTCGACGGCGTTCATGGGTTTCGGCCTCTGGGTCCATCACATGTTCGCGACGGGACTGCCGCAGCTCGGCGAGAGCTTCTTCACCGCCGCCAGCATCATCATCGCCATCCCGACCGGCACGCAGATCTTCTGCTGGATCGCGACCATGTGGTCGGGTCGGATCGTCGTCAGGACGCCGATGCTCTGGATTCTCGGGTTTTTCGCGATCTTCATCGCCGGCGGGTTGACGGGCGTCATGCTCGCGGCGGTTCCGCTCAACACCCAGGTCCACGACACGTTCTTCGTCGTCGCGCATTTCCACTATGTCTTGATCGGCGGCGCGGTCTTCCCCTTGTTCGCGGCGTTCTACTACTGGTTTCCCAAAATCACGGGGCGGCTCCTCAGCGAGCGGCTCGGAACCTGGGTGTTCGGACTGCTCTTCGCCGGCTTCAACCTGACGTTCTTCCCGATGCACATCCTTGGCCTCCACGGCATGCCGCGGCGGGTGTACACCTATCCGGCCGCAATGGGTTGGGGCAGCCTGAATCTGCTGGCGAGCATCGGCGCCGCCCTGATGGCCTGCGCCATCGTGATGTTTCTGGTCGACGCCATTCGCGCATATGTGGCCGGCGCGGCAGCCGCCCACAATCCCTGGAACGCCGGTACGCTCGAATGGGCTACGAGCTCGCCGCCTCCGAACAGCAACTTCCCTTCGCCACCGACCGTTGCTGGACGTGAGCCCCTCTGGGAGAACCCGCCCGGGCAGGCGGTCGTGGTCGGCCTGCGTGCGGATGCGCGCGATGTGCTGGTCACGCACGTCCTCGACGCCGAGCCCGATCATCGACTGCTCTTTCCGGAGCCGTCGATCTGGCCCTTCCTCACCGGCATCGCCACGACAGTTCTCTTCATCTGGTCGATCTTCACACCGTGGGGCGTCGTCTACGGCGCGGTCCCGGTCTTCGTCATGTTGGTGGGATGGTTCTGGCCGAAGAGTGCCCACGAGGGCGGCACGCAGCTGTGGCCATTCGCGCACCGGATGCTGCCGCGGCCGAATGAAACTCCGGCGGCCGGGGGCGCGATATGAGCGAGGTGCGCACACTCGATGTGAGCACGCTGCCGCCCGGAGCGTTCGGCTCGAGGACGCTGACGTTCTGGGGAACCCTGGGAATCGTCATCATCGAAGGCACGGTCTTCGCGCTGGCGATCGGCGCGTACTTCTACCTGGTCACGCGATTCCCGGCATGGCCTCCCCATGGTCTGGCGGCACCCGATTTGCGGTGGGGCACACTCAACACATTGGTGCTGCTCGCGAGTCTCATCCCGAACGAGCTCACACGGCGTGCGGGGGAGCACGTGGATCTTCATCGGGTACGAATCTGGATGGTCGTGTGCCTGGCCTTTGCCGTCGCGTTCAACGTGGTGAGGGTCTACGAGTTCGCGCACTTGAACGTGATGTGGGACCACGACGCGTACGGGTCGATTGTGTGGCTGCTCCTCGGTCTCCACACCACGCACATCATTACCGACTTTCTCGACAGCAGCGTGCTGACGACGCTGATGTTCATGGGCCCGGTCGAAGAACACCGGTTCGTGGACGTCGAGGAAAACGCCGTGTACTGGTATTTCGTCGTGCTCGCGTGGTTACCGATCTATGGAGTGATCTATTGGGCGCCGAGAGTGCTGTAGAGACCGGCGATGTTCGATGGCTGACGCCGCTGCCGCTCTGGACCGGCATCCTCGCCGGGCCAATTGCGTGGGGGGGCGATCTGATGGCGAGCTACGCCCTCGTCAAATGGGTCTGCCTCACGGAGAGTCACAGCATCCTGCAGCTCATCACCGTGGCAAGCCTGGCCATCGTCGTGGGCGCCGCCGCAGTCTCGTGGACTGCTCTGGTTCACACCCAGCATGACGTGCCGACCGACGGCGGACGTCCGCGTCAACGGGCCCGCTTCATGGCCATCCTCGGCCTCGCCTCGTGCGGGTTGTTCGCGGTGCAGATTCTGGCGGGAGCGATTCCGCATTGGGTGATCGATGCTTGCCAGTAGTCTCGCGGTGCTGTTCGGCCTGTATTGGATGGGCGTTCGCCGTGTCTGGCGGAACGCCGGGTACGGGCGCGGCATCCGTCCGTTCGAAGCCGCGGCCTTCGGCGCCGGATGGCTGGCGCTCGTGATCGCACTCTCGCCGCCGCTCGACGAATGGAGCGACCAGTGGCTGGCCGCTCACATGGTGCAGCACGAGCTCCTGATGGTCGTCGCGGCACCACTGATCGCCGCCGGCGCGCCACTCATCGGACTGCTGTGGGCGGTCCCGTTCCGCATCAGGCACGCTGTCGTCGAAACAGTTCACCGCAAGCCGGTGACGGCCCTCTGGCGGGCGATCACCTCGCCGCCGGCGGTGTTCCTGCTTTATGGTTTGGCGCTCTGGGTATGGCACCTGCCGGCGCTGTACGACGCCGCGCTCGAGCACGAAGCCGTGCATGCGGTTCAGCATCTCTGTTTCTTCGGAACCGCCACGCTGTTCTGGTGGGGCATCGCGCACGGCCGCCGTGGGCGCATGGGATATGGAGCGGCGGTGATCTACCTCTTCGCGACAGCCGTTCACGGTGGTGTCCTTGGCGCGCTGATGACGGTCTCGCCGCGCGTCTGGTACGCGCCCTACGGGGCGCACCATCCGGCAGGCCTCACGGCGCTCGAAGATCAACAGCTCGCGGGCCTCCTGATGTGGGTGCCGGCGGGAATCGCTTTTGCGGTGGGCGCGCTGGTCCTGTTCGCCGCATGGCTGCGGCAGTCGGAGCGGCGGTCGCGTTTCCAATCCGGGCAGATATTGAGGCCCACTGGCATCCGATGACGAGGATCCCTGCAGTCACAGCCGTCGCCCTGATCTTGGCTTTGTCCGGCGCCTGCTCCGGCCAATCCGATCTGCCGGGCGGCGGAAGAGGCCCGCAGCAGACGACCGTCCCCGGCGCGCCACCGACCGTGCATCTCGTGTCCAACGTGTCCGCCGGCGAGTGGCGCATGCCCGCCGGCGACTACGGCAATCTGCGCTACAGCACGCTCGACACGATCAAGACGACGAACGTCATGGACCTGCATGTCGTGACGACGTTCTCGACGGGCATTCCGCACGGTCACGAAGGCCAGCCGCTCGTCTTCGGGAACACGATGTACGTCGTGACGCCGTTTCCCAACAACCTGATTGCCGTCGACTTGACCAAGACCGGCGGCGCGGTGAAGTGGATTTACGAGCCGCACCCCGACCCGCGCGCCGTCGGCATCGCCTGCTGCGATGTGGTGAACCGCGGCGCCTCGTTCGCGGACGGCAAGATCATCTACAGCCTCCTCGATGCGACGGTCGTCGCGGTCGATATCGACACCGGCAAAGAAGCGTGGCGGACCCGGGTTGGCGATATCAACAAAGGCGAGACGTTTACCGGCGCGCCAATGGTCGTGAAAGATCGCGTGCTGGTCGGCAACTCGGGCGCCGAGCTCGGCGTGCGCGGGTACGTCGCCGCACTCGACGTGCACACGGGCAGGGAGCTCTGGCGCGTGTTCAACACGGGACCGGACACCGACGTCAAGATCGGTCCGTCGTTTCATGCGTTCTATCCGAAGGACCAGGGCAAGGACCTGGGGGTCGCGTCGTGGCCGTCCGAGCAATGGAAGCTCGGCGGATCGACGGTCTGGGGCTGGCTGTCGTACGATCCGGAAACGAACCTCTTCTATTACGGGACCGCCAATCCGGGCGTCTGGAACCCGGATTTGCGGCCCGGCGACAACAAGTGGTCCTCGACGATCTTCGCACGCGACGCCGATACGGGCGAGGCCAGGTGGGCTTACCAGGTGACCGCGCACGACTCGTGGGACTACGACGAGATCATGGAGAACGTCCTCGTCGACATGGACTATGGCGGCCGCCCGCGAAAGTTGCTCGTCCACCCCGGCCGTACCGGTTTCGTCTACGTGCTCGATCGCGAGACGGGAGAGCTGCTCTCGGCGGAGACCTACGAACCGACGAACTGGGCCAGCGGTTACGATCTCAAGACCGGTAAAGCGCTCGAGGATCCGACCAAGCAGACGCACTTCGGCACCGTCACGCAGGGAATCTGTCCATCGTCGACCGGCGCGAAGGACGTCATCCCGTCGGCGTTCTCTCCGCGTACCGGCCTCCTCTATATTCCCGCGCACAACACCTGCATGGACTACGAAGCGATCGAGGCCAATTACATCGCGGGCACGCCGTATCTCGGAGCGGACGTGAAGATGTATCCGGGCCCGGGTGGCTACCAGGGCGAATTGGTGGCGTGGGACGTTGCTCACAATCGCAAGGCGTGGGGCGCGAAGGAAGACAGGTTCCCCGTGTACAGCGGCGTGCTCGTCACCGGTGGCGACGTCGTTTTCTACGGCACGATGGACGGCTGGTTCAAGGCGGTCGACGCGAGGACTGGAACCGAGCTCTGGAAGTTTCACGTCGCGTCGGGAATCGTCGCCAACCCGATCACCTATCTCGGGCCCGACGGCAAGCAGTACGTCGCGGTCTATTCGGGCATTGGCGGATGGATGGGCGCGGTCGCGTTCCCAGAGGTCTCGGCCGACGATCCGTACGCCGCGCTCGGCGTCGTCGGCGCGATGAAGGACATCAAGAAGTACACGGCGCCCGGCAGCACGGTGTATGTGTTCGGGTTGTAGTAGCGACGTGGCGCGCGTCTGGTGCATCGTTCTGTCGATCGCCATCGGCATCGTGTGC
>DATBFV010000141.1:0-10133 GCA_036558345.1 Gemmatimonadales bacterium
CTCAACACTTACGGCATCGCCGAATACAAGCTCAAGGCCGACGTCGCACAGGCCGAAGTGCAGGACATTCTCGAACTCGGGGTCGAGCTCAAAACCGGTGTCACGGTCGACTCATTCGATTCGTTGCTTGCCGAGTACGACGCGGTGTTCGTCGGAGTGGGGTTGGGTAGTACCAACCGGCTTGGCATCCCGGGCGAGGACCTTCCTGGTGTCGTGGACGCACTCACGTTCATCGAGCACCTGAAAACCCATCCGTATCGTGAGACGTCCGTCGGGCGGCATGTCGTGGTGATCGGCGGCGGCAACACGGCGATCGACGCGGTGACGCAGGCCAAGCGCCTCGGCGCCGCTTCAGCGACGATCGTCTATCGGCGCGGCGAGACCGACATGCCCTGCTATCACTATGAATACGAGCTGGCGAAGCGGGACGGGTGCGCCTTTCGGTTCAACGCGGCGCCGCAACGCATTGCGGGCAACGGGAGGGGCGCCGTCGCCGGCTTGGAGGTCAAAACGGCGAGCGGCACCGAGACCATTCCCTGCGACATGGTGATCGTCGCGATCGGCCAGGGCGAGCGCCCGGAGCTGCGCATTCCGCAGGATCCGCGCGTGTTCGTTGGCGGCGATTGCGCGAATGGGGGCGCGGAGATTGTGAATGCTGCTGCGGAGGGTGTCGCGGCCGCGAAGAAGATTCATGAAAGGCTGACCCATGGCTGACCTCAAAACGAACTTCGCAGGGATTCAGAGCCCTAACCCCTTCTGGCTCGCCTCGGGACCGCCAACCAACACCTACGGTCAGGTGGCCAAAGCCTTCGATGAGGGTTGGGGCGGCGCGGTGTGGAAGACGATCGGCGAGCCCATCATCAACGTTTTCTCGCGCTACGGCTCGGTGGACCTCGGCCAGAATCGCATGATGGGATTCAACAACATCGAGCTCATCAGCGACCGGCCGATCGCGGAGAATCTCAAAGAGATTGCGGAGGTCAAGCGCAACTATCCCAAGCACGCCGTGATTGCCTCGCTGATGGTGGAATCGAAGCGCGAATCGTGGCACACGATGGTACAGCGGACCGAAGAGACGGGCGCTGACGGGATCGAGCTGAACTTCGGTTGTCCGCACGGCATGAGCGAGCGCGGCATGGGCAGCGCGGTCGGCCAGGTGCCGGATTACACCTGCCAGATAGTCGAATGGGTGAAAGAAGTCGCCACCATTCCGGTGATCGTGAAGCTCACGCCCAATGTCACCGACATCACCTACATCGCACGCGCGGCGGTCAAGGGCGGCGCCGATGCGCTGTCGCTGATCAACACGATCAACTCGATCGTCGGCGTCGATCTCGCGACGTTCGAGCCCCAGCCATCAGTGGGCGGCAAGTCGAGCCACGGGGGCTACTGCGGCCCGGCCGTGAAGCCGATCGCGCTGCATCTCGTCTCGGCCGTCGCGGGCGATCCGTCCGTCAAGATTCCGATCTCCGGTATCGGCGGCATCTCCACCTGGCGCGACGCGGCGGAATTCGTCGCGCTGGGCGCCGGCACGCTCCAAGTCTGCACGGCCGTGATGCACTACGGCTTCCGGATCGTGGAAGACCTGATCGACGGGCTGTCGAACTGGATGGACGAGCGTGGCCACCGCTCGCTCGACGACATTCGCGGCCGCGCGCTGCCGCGCGTGGCCAAGTGGGAGGATCTGGACCTCAACTATCACCTGCTCGCGCACATCGATCAGAGCAAATGCATCAAGTGCGAGCTGTGCTGGACGGCATGCGAGGACGGTGCGCACCAGGCGATCCGGCGGCTGCCGAGGATGAACGGCGGACCGGTGGTGGAGATCATCGAAGAAGCCTGCGTCGGCTGCAATCTCTGTGCGGCAGTGTGTCCGGTGCAGGACTGCATCACGATGCGGCAGGTACCGAACCATTACGCCCCTGTCAGCTGGAAGAACTACGTTGCGGGACAGGGCGAGCTGGCGGCGCGTTCGTCACAGTTTCATACGGCAGCTTGGACTCCCAGCCGCAAGTAGGAAGCCTCGAGCAACGTCGCGACTAGAGTCTTGTGGGTGGAGTCAGGGGCGTTGCAGCCATTCCCCGTTCAGGCTCCGGCGTAAAATCCTCGCCCGGATTGATGAAGCGATCCCGCTCGAAGTTGTACTGTTTGTCGTAGAGCTGCCGGTATCGTCCATTCGCCGCGAGCAGCTCTTCGTGCGTCCCCCGCTCCACTATCTGCCCGCCCTCGAGCACGAGAATCTGATCCGCGCTGCGAATCGTCGAGAGCCGGTGCGCAATGACGAAGGTGGTGCGGCCGCGCCGTAACGCCCGCAACCCGTCCTGAATCTTGGCCTCGCTCTCGGAATCGAGACTGGACGTCGCTTCGTCGAGCACGAGAATGCGCGGATCGGCGAGAATCGCGCGCGCGATCGAGATGCGCTGGCGCTGGCCGCCCGACAGCTTGACGCCGCGCTCTCCCACCACGGTGTCGTACTTCTCCTCGAATTGCTGGATGAACTCGTCGCAATGCGCGATGCGCGCCACTGCCTCGATCTCCGCGCGCGTGGCGTGCGGCTTCGCGAACGCGATGTTCTCGGCGATCGTGCCGTCGAACAGGAAGTTGTCCTGCAGCACCACGCCGAGCTGCGTGCGATAGTCGGCCAGCCGCACGCTGTTGAGATCGCGCCCGTCCACCAGCACGCGCCCGCGCTCCGGTCGATTGAACGCGAGCACGAGACTCACCAGCGTGCTCTTGCCGGATCCCGAGGAGCCCACGAGGGCGGTGGTCGAGCCCGGCAGAGCCCGGAACGAGACATCCTTGAGTACCGGAACACCCGGTTTGTAGGCGAACGTCACGTGCTCGAACGCCACGTCGCCACGGACCGAGTCCAGCGCCTGCCGGCTGCCATCCTCGGCATCCTCGGTGGTCATGCGGCGCAGCTCGTAAATGCGATCGAGGCCCGCGAACGCCTCGGTGATCTGAGTGCCGATCGACGCGATATTGATCAGTGGCAGCGCGACGAGCCCGACGAAGAAGACATACTGAATGAGCTGTCCCAGCGTCATCGCCCCCGACAACACGGCGCGGCCGCCCAACAGAATCATGACGACCGAGATCGCACCGATGATGAGCTGCGCAAAGGCGCCCACGCCGGAGATGCCTGTCATCGTCGTCGCAACATTGCGGAAGATGCTGTGAGCGCCGCGCGCGAACACCAGACGCTCACCGCGCTCCGAGCGGTACGCTTTCACGATCCGGATGCCACCCAGTGTTTCGGCCAACCGGCCGGTCACATCGGCATTGAGTTTGCCGCGCTCCCGAAACAGCGGGCGCAGCTTGGAGAACGCGTAGGCCATGCCGCCGCCGAACAGGCCGAGCACCAGGATGGAGAGGGAAGTCAGCTGCCAGTTCAACCAGAAGAGCACACCAAGGGCGATGAACGCGGTGACCAGACCGCCGAGCAGCTGCACCAACCCCGTGCCCACGAGATTACGGATGCCCTCGGCGTCGGTCATGATGCGGGAAATCAGGATTCCGGTTTTGGTGGAATCGAAATACGCGACCGGCAGGCGCAAGACGAACGCCTGAATCGACTTGCGCATGTCGGTGATGGCACGCTGCGCGGCCACGCCGAGAATCTGCGACAGCCCGAATGAGCTGACCGATTGCACGACTGTCGCCGCCCCCACTGCGAGGGCGATCACCCCGAGCAAATCGGCCCGCTTCTGCCCGACGACCTGATCGATGAGGTAGCGCGACGACCACGGCAGAACGAGGCCCGCGATGCGGTTCGCGAGCATCAGCGCGAGTCCGACCGCAAGCCGGCTGCGGTGCTGCCAGACGAGCTGGCGTGCCTCGCGCCACGCGTTTCCGTAGTTGGGCTTGGATTTCTTTTCTGCCACGGCGAGAAGCTTACCTGGTAGCGGAAGGCCTGACCAGCGCCAGTCATCCCCTACACGTTCGCTCGGCCCGCCTCTGGCGCGAATTGGTCCATCTTGCCACCTTCGGGTTCATGAAACGATCCACCGGAATCACGCTGGCGGCGATCGCGATCATCATCGCCCTCTTCTTCTATATGTCTACGGCACGCGCGACCCAGGAGTGCAACGTCTGCGTCGAGTTCAAGGGGCGCTCCAACTGTGCCGCCGCGGCTGGCAATACCGCCGCCGAGGCTACGCGCACGGCGCAAGAGACCGCGTGTGGGCCGGTCGTGAACGGGATGAACGAGACCATTGAGTGCGGGAACACGGCGCCCGTGTCGGTGCAGTGCCGTCCTCGAGCCAGATAGGTGCCGGACTTTTCGATGCCCCGCGTCGCGATTCCAGCGACGCTCTTATTGGCGGGCGGCGGGAAACGCGAGGGCGACGTCTACCTGATGGAGCGCGTCCCGCAGCACGCGGGCTTCGAGACGCCACTCGACATGTTGAACCGGCCCGATGCCTTCTTCCCCTTTCGCTCACATAAGGATGGCGAGGGTGTACTGCTCGTCGCCAAGTCGCGCACCGTTTCGCTGACGGTGCCGCGCCCCGACGACGAAGACACGGCGCGACTCTCGGTAGCCAAGCAGGCCAGCCTCGAGATCACATTGGCGGACGGTTCAACGCTGAGCGGCTGGGCGACGCTCGAGCTGCCGGCGCATCACTCCCGGCTGCTGGACTATCTCAACGCGGCCGCCGAGCCGTTCTTTTCGATCATCACGACCAATGCACTGCACCTCGTAAACCGCGCGCACGTGTTGTTCGTGCGCCCTGAGGACTGATTTCATGGCGACGCGGCTTGACCCCTTTGTCGACGTGATGCTGCGCGAGCGCGCCGACCAGCTCTATCTCCTGCCGGACGAGCCCGTCACCCTGGTCAAGGACGGCAAGCCACGCAAAGTCTCCAAACAGCCGCTCACCGATCAGCACATCTACGCGTTGATGGTCGAGGTTGCGCCGCCGGAAGCGGCGAACAAGATCGACCATCAGTCGGAAACGGAGTTCGACTACGCCGCCGGCAAGGGGCTGGTGCGCGTGCGAGTCGTACCGGAAGCGGGGCGGCTGACGGCGGTCATCTCGGCGATCCGCCGCGGCTCGGATGAGCTCGCCGTTGCCGCCGAGCCACCTGCCGAACCGGCGAAGGCTGCGCCACCGCGGGCATCCGCGATCGCCGCGGCGCCGATGGTCGCCTCGCCCGCTCCCTCCTTGCCCGGCGAGTTCGCGTCCTCGCAGTACGAAGCCGCCGAGCAAAAGCTCGGCAAGTTGTTGCGCGCGCTGGTTCAATCGGGCAGCTCCGATCTGCACCTGCGGGTCGGCGAGCCGGCGATGTTCCGCACCCACGGCGAGATCAAACGCCAGACCGGCTCCGCGCTGAGCGTGAACGATCTCGAGCTCCTCGTGCTCTCGATCATGCCCGAGCGCAATCGCGGCGAATGGAAGGAGACCGGCGACACAGACTTTGCCTACGAGATCGCCGGCGTCGCGCGCTTCCGCGTCAACGCCGCGCGCGACCGCAAGGGGCCGGTCGCCGTCTTCCGCGTCATCCCGGCCAAGGTCGTGACGGTCGAGGAAATGGGCCTGTCCGAAGAGGTGCAGAAGCTGTGCTATCTCAAGAAGGGTTTGGTGCTGATCACCGGTCCAACCGGCTCAGGCAAATCGACGACGCTCTGCGCCCTGATCGATCTCATCAATCGCACGCGCACCGATCACATCATCACGATCGAAGACCCGATCGAGTTCGTCCACGACAACAAGAAGTGCCTGATCACGCAGCGCCAGGTGCACGTGCATACCGGCAGCTTCAAGTCGGCGCTACGCGCGGCGCTGCGCGAAGACCCGGACATCGTGCTGGTGGGCGAGATGCGCGATCTCGAGACCATCGCCATCGCGATCGAGACCGCCGAGACGGGACATCTCGTGTTCGGGACGCTGCACACGACGAACGCGGCGTCGACGGTCGATCGCATGATCGACCAATTTCCGGCCGACCGTCAGGCGCAGATTCGCGTGATGTTGTCGGAATCGCTCAAGGGCGTGATCTCGCAGACGCTGTGCAAGAAGATCGGCGGCGGCCGCATCGCGGCACGCGAGATTCTCCTGACAACTCCGGCCATCTCGAACCTGATCCGCGAGGGTAAGACGTTTCAGATCCCGTCGATCATTCAGACCAGCAAGAAGCTGGGCATGCTGACCCTGAATGACGCGCTCCTCGAGCTCGTCGAGAAGAAGGCGATCGAGCCCGATGAAGCCTACATGCGCTCCGTAGAAAAGGCCGGGCTCGCCGCCAGTCTCAAAGCAAAGGGCTTTAAGGTGTCGTTGTCGGCCGAAACCTAGCGACTCACCCCTTGATCGTTTTCGACGCCTCGTCCCACGTCACCGCAGTACGCCGGAAGTACGCTTCGTTCGCCATGTGACAGGCGAGTGCCGCGTTGCGGCCGAACACGACGTCCTCGACCACCGGTTTCCGCGTCCGTACCGCTTCGAAGAAGTTCCACAGGTGCGGCCGGGTGTCGTCGAAGTCCGGCGTCGTGAACGTCACACTCTCCGTCAGCTCCGGCGCCTGCCCCGGCTGTAGGTCGTGCTCCTTGTGGAACTGTTGCTCGTACGCATCGCGCAGCGCGCGCGGATAGCTGCCCGTGTAATAGCACGGGTACTCATCCTTGCCGCTTTGCGGTGAGAAGCTGAGCGTGTTGCCGGAAACGGTGAGCACGCCCTTCGATCCCTGGATCTTGTACTGCTCCGGCATCTCGGTGCCGAGATTGAGCCGCATGTAGACGGGGAGATCGCCGCTGTAGTAATAGACCGTCGCATGCACGTCCGGCATGTTGCGACCGTCTTTGAAGCGCCGGATCCCGCCCACTGACATCGCCTGCTTGGGCGGCTCGTTCATGCCCAGCATGAACTGCATGCCGCTGATCAAATGGACGAGCAAGTCGCCCGCGACGCCGGTGCCGTACTCCTTCCAGCAACGCCAGCGCGCAAAGATGTTTCCATCGAGCGGACGCTTGGGGACGTCGTTCTGCCACGTGTCCCAGTCGACCGTCTTGGGCGACAGGTCGGGCGGCGGCGGATACTGCCACGCGCCACACGGATCGTTGCGACCCAGCCACCCTTCCACGAGCGTGAGGTCACCCAGGATCCCCGACGCGACCATCTCTTTGGCCTTCGCGCAGATCTGTGAGCTGACGCGCTGCGAGCCAACCTGGAGGATCTTGCCGCTCTTCTTCACGGCATCGACCATCGCTTCGCCGTCGGCCGGGGTGTGTGACATCGGTTTCTCGATGTAGATGTCCTTCCCGGCGCTCACCGCCTCCACCACCATGCGCTTGTGCCAGTGGTCGGGGACGGCGGCGACGATGCAATCGATCGTCTTATCGTCGAGTAAGCGGCGGTATTCGCGGGTCGTGGGGAGGTTCGCGCCCGCAATCTCCTTGGCGAGCGTATGGCGCCCGTCATAGAGGTCGGCCGCGCCGGCGCATACCACCCCAGGCAGTGAAATCGAAGTGCCGAGGAGCCCATTGCCCTGCATCCCGACACCGACCATCCCGAACCGCACGGTGTCGCTCGGCGCCAGCGGACGGAATGTGAGGGGCTTGGCAGCGAATGAGACTCCGGCGGCTGTGGCACTGAGCTCGAGGAATTCACGGCGGGACCAGGTGGGTCTCTTCATGGCCGATCTCCCTGGAAGGCGGGTTTGAGCAGCAATTATGCGCTGGCTACTCACCCCTCCGGAAGAGCCAATCCCTCAGTCGCGCGCGGGGTAAGTGCCGAGGACGCGGATGCTGGACGTGAAGGCCCGCAGGGCCTCGAGCGCTTCCACGAGTCCGCTGCCGCTATCCACCACATCGAGATAAAAGAGATACTCCCAGGGCCGGCCCGGCAGTGGCCGCGATTCGATCTTGGTCAGATTGAGCCCGCGCGCGGCAAACACGCCCAGCGCCCGATACAGCGTGCCCGGGGTGTTACCCAGCGATACCATGAGTGATGTCTTGTTCGCTCTCGCCGGCTCCCGCCTGGCCGGCTCGCGCGCGACCACCAGGAAGCGCGTGTAATTCTCAGCGTGGTCTTCCAATCCCTCGACCACGACGTCGGCACCGTACAGATCCGCCGCCAGCCTGGAGGCGATGGCGGCGTCCGCATCGACATTGCCCGACATGACGTCGCGGACGCTGCCGGCCGTGTCATACGCCGGCACGGCCTCGACGCCGGGATGGGCCAGAAAGAAGTGACGGCACTGCGCGAGCGCGACGGGGTGTGAGGCGACGCGGCGAATCTGACCGAGCGTGGTGCGCGGCGGTGCGATCAGGCAGTGCCGGATGCGCAGCTCCGTTTCGGACACGACGTGCAGATCGTGCGCGTTGAGCAAGTCGTAGTTCTCGTGCACCGAGCCCGCGAGCGTGTTCTCGATCGGCACGATGCCGCTGGTCGCCTTCCCCGCCTCCACCGCGCGGAACAAGTCCATGAACGTGGGACACGGCACGAGCTCGAGCGCCGGCCCGTGAGTCTCCAGGGCGGCGGCGTGACTGAACGATCCGGCTTCACCCTGAATTGCGACGAAGTCAGCCATCGGTGACCGCGCCCTGGCTGCTGCTCGAGACGAGGCGTGCATACTTCGCGAGCACACCTGTCGTATAACGCGGCGCCGGTGCCTGCCACTGCTTGCGCCGCGTCGCGAGCTCTCGTTCAGAGAGGTTGATGGCGAGCTCCCGCTTGCCGGCGTCAATCGTGACCGAGTCACCCTCGCGGACGAGTGCGAGTGGCCCGCCGAGCGCCGCTTCCGGTGCGACGTGTCCGACGACGAGCCCGTGCGTGCCACCGGAGAATCGTCCGTCGGTAATGAGTCCCACGCTGTCGCCCAACCCGGCGCCAACGAGTGCGGCCGTAGGTGCCAGCATCTCCCGCATCCCTGGGCCGCCCTTGGGACCTTCGTAGCGGATGATCACGACATCGCCCTGCTTCACACCGCCCGCGAGAATCGCGGCGAGACATGCCTCCTCGGAATCGAAGACGCGCGCGGGACCGGTGATTCGATGCGAGCCGGTGCCGCTGACTTTGGCAACCGCGCCCTCGGGGGCGAGGTTGCCGCGCAGAATCACGATATGCCCCGTCGGCGCGAGGGGCTTGTTCCAGGGATGGATCACATCCTGGTTCGGCGAGGGCGTCGCGGGGATTCCTTTCAACACTTCGGCAATCGTCCGACCATCGATCGCGAGCGCGTCACCGTGCAGCACGCCATTCGCGAGGAGAATGCTCATGACCTGCGGGATTCCACCGCCGCGATGCAGGTCGGTCGCGACATAGCGCCCGGAGGGCTTCAGGTCGCACAGCACCGGCACGCGCGCGCGAATCGTCTCGAAGTCGTCGATCGCGAGCGGCACTCCGGCAGCGCGCGCAATCGCGAGCAGGTGCAGCACTGCGTTGGTGGATCCGCCGATCGCCATCACGACCGCGATGGCATTTTCGAAAGCCTTCCGCGTGAGGATCTGGCGTGGTGTGCGTCGGGCCCGGACCGCTTCGGCCAGTACCTGTCCTGCTCGACCGGCCGCCTCCACCGTTTCCTGGTCTTCTGCTGCCATCGTCGAGGTCCCGGGCAGGCTCATGCCGAGTGCTTCGATGGCGGACGACATCGTGTTCGCGGTGAACATGCCGCCGCAGGAGCCGGCGCCAGGACAGGCACGGCGCTCGATTTCGAGCAGCTCGCTCTGCGGCATCCGCCCTGCCCCGGCCGCGCCCACCGCCTCGAACACGCTGACCACCGTGAGATCGCGACCGCCGAAATGTCCCGGCTTGATCGTGCCGCCGTAGACGAAGATCGCCGGGATGTCGAGCCGCGCGATCGCGATCAGCGCGCCCGGCATGTTCTTGTCGCACCCACCGATCGCGACCAGCCCGTCCATGCGCTGCGCGCCGCACGCCGTCTCGATCGAGTCGGCGATCACCTCACGCGACACGAGCGAGTACCGCATCCCCTCGGTCCCCATCGAGATGCCGTCGCTTACGGTGATGGTGCCGAACGTCTGCGGCATGGTGCCCGCCTCGCGCAGCGCCTGCTCCGCGCGCTTCGCCAACCGATCAAGTCCAGCGTTGCACGGGGTGATGGTGCTGTACGCGCTCGCGACACCGACGATCGGCTTGCCGAAATCGCCGTCGCGGAATCCCACGGCGCGGAGCATC
>DATBFV010000142.1:0-12569 GCA_036558345.1 Gemmatimonadales bacterium
GAATTGGAGCCGAGCGTGCGCCTGCCGCAGCGCCGCCTCGACTCGCGCCGGGTCGTCGCCACGCGCAAAGATGAACCCGGGATAGCGCGATCCTTCCGGAAACGGCACGAGCTGCTCCCCCGGATGCGCCGTGATCTGCACATCCTCCACGAGCGGCACTGCCTTGGCCTCGGCCACGCCGCGCACTTCGCGCAGCGTGCCGGCGCCGGGAATGGGAATCATCATCACGCCAGCGGCGAGGCGCTCGCGTTGCAGCGAGGGGATTGGCATTCCGAGGGCGTGCCGGAGAATCACCTCTTCAAGCGAAATCCCCTTGTCGCCAAACCGAAGGACCGCGGAGCAGCGCCCGCCGATCGGCCGGGCGGCAAGCTCGATCAGCCACGGCCCGCGGTCGTTGTAGCGCAGCTCGGCGTGGACCGGGCCTTCGACAATCCCCAGCGCACGCACGGCACGATCCGCGCAATCCTTGATCGCCGCTTGCAGAGCCGCGGGCACGGTCGAGGGCGTGACGTAGATCGTCTCTTCAAAGAAGGGCCCATCGAGCGGGTCCGGCTTGTCGAAGAGCGCGAGCACGTGGAGCCGGCGATTCACCACGAGACCTTCGAGCGCGACTTCGTAGCCAGGGATGAATTCCTCGATCAGAAACCCAGCGTCAGGCTCACACACGATCGCCTGCAAACGGCCGTGGGCTGCGACGAAGCTCTTGGCGTTGTCCGCGCGAATCACGCCACGTGACGCCGACAGGTTGAGCGGCTTGAGCACACAGGGATAGGTAATTGCCTGCGCGATTGCGGCAGGATCTTCGGCGAGTCTTCGCAGCGTGAAGCGTGGAATGGGCACGCCGGCCTTGGCCAGCAGCTCGCGTTGCCGATGCTTGTCGCGCGCCGCGCGCGCCGCATCGGGCGGGATGCCTTTGAGTCCCAGGCGCTCCGCGATCGTCGCGGCGACGATCGCGGTGTCGTCGTCCACACCCACGACGGCGGCGACGGGATGGTTCCGGGCGAATGCAATCGCTTCGGTCGCGGCGTGGTCGGGGTTTTTGAGGTCGAGCACGGTGAGACCGGCCGGGTTCGCGCGGTCGAATGTGCTGCTCTGCTCGGACGCGACCGTCAACTCCACGCCGAGCTGCCGCGCAGCCTCCACGAACGCCGTCGTGCGGTAAGTCGTGGTCGGCAGCAACAGCAGCAGCCGGGGGGGCGTCGCTATTTCTTGGAGGCCTGAAAGTAGGGGTTGGCGCCCGTGGCGTGATCGGTGATGTCGACGATGCCGCGCACGGCCGGGACGAACTGCGCGAGCATCCCTTCGATCCCCTGCCGGAGCGTGACGTCCGCCATCCCGCAGCCCTGGCAGCCGCCGCCCATCCGCAGCATCACCACCGCATCCTGCACGTCGATCAGCTCGACCCTGCCCCCGTGCCGCGCGACCATCGGATTCACCTGCTCGTCGAACACCCTGGCGACTTGCTCGTAGAGCGCATCGTCGCTGACGGCGTCCGGGGATTTGGGAGCGGCAACGACCGCCGGCACGTCGCGCGTCAGTGTCGATCGAATCGCGGCGCCCACGGCCTTACCGACAGCCTGCCAGGGCGTCGGATTCTGCTTGACGACGGTGATGATATTGCCCGAGACGATCAGCTCTGTAGCGTCGAGGCCCGGAATCGCGAAAATCGTCTCGGCGAGCGGCGAGCCCTTCGCATCCGCTGCGTCCGAAAAGCGGCGCACGCCGCCCGCGAAAACCGGCACGTTGACGACGAATTTGCAGCGCTGGTTGTCGATCGGCTCGGCGGTGATGCGAATCTCCTCATTCATACCAAGCAACCTAAATACTCAGGGCGCATACGCCAGGTTCGCCGCCAGCCACCGTTCTACCTCCTCAGGCGTCATCCCTTTGCGGGCGGCGTAATCCGCGACCTGATCCCGACCGATGCGCCCCAGCCCGAAATACCGGGCTTCCGGATGCGCGAAGTACCAGCCGCTCACCGACGCGGCGGGGAGCATCGCGCACGATTCTGTCAGGGTGATGCCCACGGCTTTCGACACGTCGAGCAAGTCGAACAGCGTCCGCTTCTCCGTGTGGTCCGGACAGGCCGGGTAACCGGGGGCGGGCCTGATGCCGCGGAACCGCTCGGCCACGAGCGCGGCCACGTCGTTTTGTTCTTCGGGAGCGTATCCCCAGAACTCGGTGCGGACCCGCTCGTGCAGCCGTTCGGCGAGGGCTTCGGTCAGCCGGTCTGCCAACGCCTTCGCCAGGATGCTCGAGTAGTCGTCGTGGTCGCGCTCGAACGCAGCGCACACCGCGTCGAGACCCACGCCCGCCGTCAGGGCGAACGCGCCGACCCAATCCGGCTTGCCGCCGTCCGCGGGTGGGGGGGCCACGTAGTCGGCCAAGGTCAGGTTGGGACGGCCCGGCCCTTTCTCGAACTGCTGCCTGAGCCCGCGCAGGACGGCGCGCACGTTCGCGCGATCCTCATCCGTGTAGATCACGATATCGTCGTCCACCGCTTGCGCCGGGTAGAGGCCGATGACGGCGCGAGCCTTAAGCAGCCGCTCGGCGACAATCCGCTTGAGCAACGCCTGCGCATCGGCGAATAGCTTGCGGGCCGCATCGCCAACGGTGGAATCGTCGAGAATCGCGGGATAGCTGCCCTTCAGCTCCCACGCCTGGAAGAAGGGCGTCCAGTCGATGTAGGGGACCAGCTCGGCGAGCGCGTAGTCGTCGAAGACCGTCACACCGGGCCGGCACGGGCGCGGCGGCTCGTACGCGCTCCAGTCGAGGCGCAGCCGCCTGGCCCTCGCTTCGGCGAGCGGCAGGATGACGCGCTCGGCGTCGCGACTGCCATACTCGGCGCGCAGCCGCTCGTACTCCGAACCGATCTCGCCGAGGAAGGCGTCCCGGCGCTCGGCGGAGAGGAGCTGGCTGACGACGCCCACGCCGCGCGAGGCGTCGAGCACGTGGATCGTCGGTCCTGCGTAGGCGGGCGCGATTTTCACGGCCGTGTGAGCACGCGACGTAGTCGCACCGCCGATGAGGAGCGGCAGCGTGAAGCCCTGGCGCGTCATCTCCTTGCCCACCCGCACCATCTCGTCCAATGAGGGCGTGATGAGGCCCGACAGGCCGATCACGTCGGCGCCTTCTTTGCGCGCCGTATCGAGAATAGTCTGCGCCGGCACCATCACGCCCAGATCGATCACGTCGTAGTTGTTACAGCGCAGCACCACGCCCACGATGTTCTTGCCGATGTCGTGCACGTCTCCCTTGACCGTGGCCAGCACGACTTTGCCGGCGCGCCGCACCCCACCCGTAGCGCGCTGCTCCGCCTCGAGAAACGGCACGAGGTAGGCGACCGCCTTCTTCATCACGCGAGCGCTCTTCACGACCTGCGGCAAGAACATCTTGCCCGCGCCGAACAGATCGCCCACGACGTTCATGCCGTCCATCAGCGGACCTTCAATCACGTCGATTGGCTTGGCGGCGGCGCGACGGGCCTCTTCGGCGTCCTCCTCGATGTGGTCGAGAATGCCCTCGACGAGCGCGTGCCGCAGGCGCTCCGTCACCGGCAAGGCGCGCCAGGCGGCGTCCTCGCGCGCGCCCACCGTGCTGCCACGATGCTGCTCGGCGAGCGCCGTCAAGCGCTCCGTCGCATCGGGACGGCGATTGAACAGTACGTCCTCCACCAGCACCAGCACGTCGGGCGGGATGTCCTCGTACACGGCGAGCTGTGCGGCGTTGACGATGCCCATGTCCATGCCGGCTTTGATCGCGTGGTACAGGAACGCGGAGTGCATCGCCTCGCGGACGGCGGGACTGCCGCGAAACGCAAACGAAAGATTGCTGACGCCGCCGCTCACGAGCGCGTGCGGTAGCGTGGCTTTGATGCGTCCGACCGCATCGAGATAGGCGATCGCGTACGTGTTGTGCTCTTCGATCCCCGTGGCCACGGCGAAAATGTTGGGGTCGAAGATGATGTCCTGTGGTGGAAAGGCGGCCTGCTCGGTCAACAGCCGGTAGGCGCGCGCACAGATCGCGACCTTGCGGTCGGCGGTATCGGCCTGGCCTTCCTCGTCGAATGCCATCACCACCACCGCGGCGCCATACCGGCGCACTAGGCGTGCGCGAGCGAGGAACTCCGCCTCGCCCTCTTTCAGACTGATCGAGTTGACGATGCCCTTCCCCTGGAGGTTCTGGAGACCGCGCTCCAGCGCCTCCCACCGGGACGAGTCCACCATCACGGGGACCTTCGCGATGTCCGGCTCGGCGGCGACGAGGCGGAGGAACCGCTCCATCGCCGCGGGAGCGTCGAGCATCCCCTCGTCCATGTTCACGTCGATGATCTGGGCGCCGTTCTCGACCTGGTGCCGCGCGACGGCGAGGGCCCCCTCGTAGTTCCCCGCCTTGATCAGTCCGGCGAACCGCGACGATCCCGTGACGTTGGTGCGTTCTCCGATGTTCACGAACAGCGTGTCGGGCCGGATGTTGAGAGGCTCGAGTCCCGACAGCCGGCAGATCGGCGCGATTTCCGGCAGGACACGTGGTGGTACGCCGGCAACCGCGTCGGCGAGCGCGCGAATGTGCGCCGGCGTCGTGCCGCAGCACCCACCGACGATGTTCACGAACCCCGAGCGGGCGAAGTCGCCGACCAGCGCCGCCATCTCGGCGGGCGTCTGATCGTAACCCCCGAACGCGTTGGGAAGGCCCGCATTGGGATGGCAGCTGACGGGGATGTTCGCGAGGCGTGACAGTTCCTCTATGTAGGGCCGCAGCTGGGCAGCGCCCAAGGCGCAGTTCAGCCCGATCGTGAACAGGTCCCCATGTTGGACCGAGTTCCAGAACGCTTCGACCGTCTGTCCCGACAGCGTCCGCCCGCTCGCATCGGTGATCGTGCCCGACACCATCAGCGGGACATCGAGCCCCCGCTCGTCCAGCAGACTGCGAACGGCGAATAGCGCGGCCTTACAGTTCAGCGTGTCGAAGATCGTCTCGACCATCAGCAGGTCCACGCCGCCTTCAAGCAGGCCTTCGGTCTGGGTGCGGTAGGCGGCGGCGAGCTGGTCGAACGAGATGTTGCGAAAGCCCGGATCGTTGACGTCGGGCGACAGCGATGCCGTGCGGTTCGTCGGGCCGAGGATGCCGATCACGAACCGTGGCCGCTCGGGCGTACGCAGCGTCATCGCGTCGGCTTCGCGGCGCGCGAGTTGCGCCGCGGCCACGTTGAGCTCGTACACCGCGTCTTCCATCCCGTAGTCGCTCTGCGAGATCCCCTGGGCGTTGAACGTGTTGGTCTCGAGCAGATCGGCGCCCGCCTCGAGGTAGCCGCGGTGGATTTCCGCGATGACGTCGGGGCGCGTGATGGACAGGAGATCGTTGTTGCCACGCAGATCCTTGGGATTCGCGCGGAACCGCTCCCCGCGGAAATCCTTCTCTTCCAGCGCGTACGACTGGATCATCGTCCCCATGGCGCCGTCGAGGACGAGGATGCGCTGCGCGAGCGCGGCGCGAAGCTGGGTGAGGCGTTGCGTACGATCGGTCATCGTGAAAAAAAATACCCCCGTCGCCAATACGGACGGGGGAGCCCCCGGCTTTTTAGCGACTTGTTTAACGTGGCTGCAATAGGCCGCAACTCACCACGGACTGCGTATGTTGTTCAGGAAACTTAACCTAGTCTCGGGCGAATCGGCTATGGACGGGACGGCGGCCCAATTTGCGGTCCTGAACGTTCCGTGACTTGACGAGTCCCGCCCAATTCCCTACCGTGCCGGCGGCTGGAATCCCCGTTGGACGCTGTCCTCTCTTACGAGGGGGTGCCACGATGGGCAAGATCAACCTGCAGAAGGTGATTATCGGTGGTCTGATCGCTGGCGTCGTGCTCAACATTGTCGATGGTCTGCTGTTCGGCGTACTGCTCCAGAAGCAAATGGCCGCAGCAATGGCGTCGATCAACCGGCCCCCCATGACCGGCGCCCAAATGCCCTGGTTCGTATTCCTCGATTTCGTCGCCGGCATATTCCTCGTCTGGTTGTATGCGGCGATGCGGCCTCGCTTCGGCGCCGGTCCCGCGACGGCCGCGAAGACGGGAGTGGCAGCCTGGTTCATCGGAATTCTCCTCGTCACCCTGTTCATGTGGCCGATGCATCTCTACCCGACGAACCTGACGATCATGACGACCCTGGTCGCGCTGGTTGAATGGCCGATCGCGACGGTGATCGGGGCGAAGTTCTATACTGAAGGCGCGGGGATGTAAGGCGCAGAAGGCGCGGCAGGTGATGTACCACCTACCGCGCCTTTTTTGCGCCGTTACGCGCCCTCCGCAGCTAGTAGTCGAACCGCAGCGACACTCCCACCGTCCGCGGCTGATTGACCAGATAGCCGACGCGAGCTTTGAGACCCCGCTCACGGTCCAGCGCCAGCAACGCGCGCTCGTTCGTCACGTTGTTCAGGAACAGCGCCGCTTCCCAAGACGAGCGGGACAGTCCCACGCGCAGGTTCATCAGCGTGTAGGCCGGCAAAATTGGATTGAAGGTGAACGTGTTCTGCGTCATCGGCCCACCCATGTTGGCGCCGTATGCCGCGATGTCGACCGTGCCGATGCCGGGCGTGAGATCGTCAATTTGGGTGAAATGCGATCCGACGTACTGCCCGCTGCCGGTGAATGACATCCGTGACGCGCGCCCGGTGCCCACCGGGATCGAATAGGTGATCGACGCGCTCCCCTGCGCCCTGGGGACGCTGGGCAGGCGGTTGCCGGCCTTCACTCCACCAACCACGGTTTGCACGCCGAGGGTGTCGGTGGTGTAGACGGTCGACTGCAGAATGGCGTCATTGAAGCCGGCCGAGAGCGCCAGATCCCAGTGATCAGTCGGCTGGGCGGTGAACTCGAACTCCAAACCGGCGCTCCGCGCTTTGGGCACGTTGTACACGAGACGGGATGAGCAAGTCCCTGCCGTCAGGTTTAGCTGCAGATCCTTGATGTCCATGTAGAACGCCGCAATGTTGAGCGACCCGCGGCCGTTCGCGATCCGAGACTTCATCCCCGCCTCGTAATTCCAGACCGTCTCGTCGTTCCAGCGATCGTGCCCGCCAAACGTGATCGTGTCGGCCGGCGAGCAGATCGGCTTGTTCAACGGGTCGTTGATGCCGCCCAGGCGGAAGCCACGCGAGGCCTGGGCGTTGAAGACGAGATTGTCGGACGCCTTGTAACTCGCGATGAACCGCGGCGCGAGCCCGTTCGCTTTTGTGCTTCCGGGCTGCGAAACATAGCCGACAAAGAAACCATCGAAAAACTGCGTGCGGTCTTCTTTGAAGTCGTACCAGCGCGCGCCGGCCGTCAGGTCGAGTTTTGGTGTGACCGCAACGGTCGCCTCACCGAACAGGGCGGTCTGACGCAGCTCGTAGTCCAGGTCCGAGAAGAACAGGTGGTCCTTGGGCGCCAGCGGTCCCTCCGTGAAGCCGTATGGTAACGATCCCGCGGGTATCCCGATCGCGGGACAACAGATCGGCGCGGCGAGCGTATCGAAATTCCGCGCGTAGACGTCCTGCCCGTACGCGCGCTTACTCTTGGCGTAAAAACCGCCCACCAGCCATTGCACCTGATTGACCCTGCCGGCCAGCCGCGCTTCCTGCGTCCACACGGTCGAGTTGGTGTGGTCCGTGAACGGATCCGGAAGCGTGTAAATGTTCTCCGGCAGCGCGAACGAGCCTCCGACGACGCTGGAATAGAGCGCACCGCCGTCGCGGTGGACGCGGATTTTGCGATGCGTGTACGAGGTTATCGACGTCAGCGTTGTAGTAGCACTCAGGTTGTACTGCAGGTTCAAGTCACTGAGCAGGAACTCGTCGGTGTACGGCTCGGAGATCGCATTGAAGAGTTGCTCAGGGCCCATGGTGACCGTGGGTCGAGTCGTCGTGTACGGATTCGCCAGAATGTTGAAGGCGTCGTTGCGGTTCCAGCCGTCGGCCTTGTAGCTCTGATAGACGAGGCGTGGCGTGACGTGAAACCGGCTGCTGGGCTCGAACCGCATCGCGGCCCGCACGCCCGCGCGCATGGTGCCGTTGATATTCGACTGGACCGTGAGATCGGGCCGGACTGCGTCGATCCAGCCACCGGTCCGCGTGCTGTAGCCCACGATGCGCGCCGCCACCTTGTCCCCGATCGGCGCGTTGAAGCCGAGCTTCCCCGTGCTGCCCTGATCGCCGCCCTCGATCGTGGTCACGCCGACCTCGCCGAACGTCTTGCTGATGCCCAGCTCCGGCTGATTGCTGATATAGCGCACGGTGCCGGCCAGGGAGCCGGACCCGAACAGCGTGCCCTGGGGACCGCGCAGCACCTCGACCCGGCCGACGTCGAACAGGTCGAGATCCGGAGTGAACAGCGACAACGACACGACCGATTCGTCGAGATACGCGCCGACATCCTCTTTCACGCCAGGCTGGTCGCGCGAGATCTGCCCCGACGACGCGCCGCGGATTGCCGGCTGGCTCTGCCCGGGGCCGAGGTTCTGGACGCTGAAGCCAGCGACGTTCTGCGCGACTTGTTCGATGCTCTCGACCCCGCGGATCCGCAGCGCCTGTTCCGTCGGTGCCGCGATCGACAGCGGCACGTCGATCAGCTGCTCTTCGCGCTTCATCGCGGTGACCGTGATGGCCTCGAGCTCGAGTGCCGTCAGGACGAAGTCGACCTGGACTTCCGCGCCGGCCGCGACCTGGATGCCGGTCTTCTGCTGCGTGCGAACGCCAGGAAGAGAAGCCGAGACCGTGTAGGTGCCCGCCGCGACGTCGGCGATGCTGTAGCTCCCGTCGTCGCCTGTCGTAGCACGGCGCACCGGTCCAGGGCCGACCGCTCTGACGACGGCGCCCGCGAGCGGGATGTTGTGCGCATCGCGCACGACGCCACGGATGCGGCCGTTCTGCGCGTGCGCGCTTTGCGTCGCGCCGACGACCAGTATGGCGAGAACTGCGTACTTCAAGAATCGCATATCGACTCCTCCTCAGGCGTCGTTAACGGTTGAGCCGCATTTCCGCGCGGGCGTACAAGTAGCGGCCGTTGTAACCGAAGGGAGAAGCAGCCGCCCACGGGAACGTCCCAAAGTTGTTGTTGAAGTCCTGCGCCGTCCCGCCCAATCCCGTATCGGTGAGCGACTTGGGCTTGTCGGGATACGTGTCGAACAGATTCCGCACGCCGAACGACAGATCGATGCTGGAAAAGCGATAGCCGAGCTCAGCGTCGAACAGTCCTTTGCCACCGTAGCTGTCTCGGCATAGATCGCAGTAGCCGGGCTGAGCCGACGAGAACTGGCCGTAGTAGGAGCCGCGCGCCAACGCGTGGAACCGTCCCTGGTTGTACTCACCTGTCAAAGTGCCACGCCAATCGGGCCGCTCCTGCGTAATCCCGATGTACGTCACCGAATCGATGATGCCCGTCTCCGTGCTGGCGCCGGTCGTATCGAGTGCGGCTGGCAAGGGATCCGTGCGGGTAATCGCGTTCTTCGTGTAATTCACCGCGGCCGTCCAGTCGATCGTCCCCTGGCCGGCTGACATGCGCAGCGAGCCTGTCATATCAATGCCGCGCGTGCGGGTGTCGATTCCGTTGGTGAAGTACTGGATGCCGCTGATGTTCGCGAAGCCGTTCGCCGCAAGCAGCGCCTGCGTCACGCTATCATCAAACGTCGCGCTCAGCAGAATCCGATGATCGATTTTGATCTGGAAGACGTCCACCGTGAGCGTGACGTTGTCGTTCGGGCTGAACGCGAGTCCACCGCTCAGATTGACTGACTTTTCTTCGCGCAGCGGCTTCGACCCGAACAGCTGAGCAGCCGGAGCATCGACCGGCGCGGTGAGAACGTCCGTGGGTACACCGCCGATCACGTTCGTGGACACGTGACTGAAATGCGATTGCGACAGCCCGGGAGCACGGAATCCGGTGCTCCCCGCGGCTCGAAACAACACGCGCGGCGACGGCTGGAAGCGCAGGGCAACCTTACCCGTGAGGAGTGAGCCGAAATCGGAATAGTTCTCAAAGCGCGCTGCGACATCGGTCAGGAACTTGGGCGACAGATTCGTTTCGAGATCGACATACGCGGCTGCGTTGGTCCTGTGCGTCTCGGATTCGTCCTGGGGGCGAAAGCCGGGGAAGCCCTGGGAATAGGGACGCGCATCCCCACCCCCCGGCGCGGCGTTGTTGCCGTCGATATACGATGCCGGCTCGCCACGAGTGATCCGATACCCCTCCCGCCGGAACTGCGCGCCCAGCGCCAGGTTCACGGGCGCGGGAAGCCCGATCGTGACACTCTTCACTGCGTTCACACCGACGGTCAACTCATCGCGCTCGAGCCGGCCGGCAAAGAACGACGTCTGATTGGCGATTTCGTCGCCGGTCCCCGGAACGCTGTCCGGCCCAGGCGCGCACGGATTGGCGGGATCGAGGCACGGACCCAACGAAACGTTGAGCGTGTGGCGCAAGTCATAGTCGAACCGGTTGAAGCCGTATGCCGCGCCGAGATCGATCGACCAGCCCGCGGTCGCCGTGCGAACGCCGCTCGCGACGGAATAGTCGGTCACCTCGGGGGCAAACTCAGGCAGGTAGCCAAAGGGGTAGATCTCCGGCCAATTCCGTCCGCCGAGACTCGCGCAGTCCACAGCGCAGCGCCGATAGGCGTTGCCGGTGCCTTTCCGGAGACTGTACCCGCCGAACGTGTAGAACTCAGTCGTCCCCTGATCGTTCAGCGGCAGACGGAAGTTCGCCATCGTCAGGACGTCCTTCTCCAGGCCGTCACCCCAGTGGTGATTTGGCTGCGGCACCGGATTCCGTTTGACGATGACTCGACCGTCGACGATCGAGTCCGCCACGCCGGTCCCGGCGTCCTCGTAGATGTCGGCCCAGGCGCGGTTGGTCGGCTGGCGGTCGAGGAATTCGCCGAACAACCCGAGCGAGCCACGCCCGACGTTGAAGCCCCAACCGCCGTTCAGGTTCACGGTCGTGCCGTCGTCGGGATAATCACCGGTGTGATAGCGGCCGACGCTCGTGTTCAGGAACGGCGTGAACTGCCCTTCCTTCAACACGATGTTCACCACGCCCGCGATGGCGTCGGAGCCGTACTGCGCGGCGGCGCCGTCACGCAGCACGTCGATGCGGTCGATTGCGCTCGACGGAATCGCATTGAGATCGGCGCCGCTCGAGCCGGCGCCCATGCCGTACGCAAACGTGTTGACGAGCGCGGTTTGATGGCGACGCCAGCCGTTCACCAGCACCAATGTCTGGTCGGGCGACAGGCCGCGCAGCGTGAAAGGCCTCACGATGTCCGTCGCGTCGGTGACGCTCTGGTGCGGGAAGTTGATCGAGGGCGCGAGCGACTGCAGGATCTGCCCTGTTTCGGTTGAGCCCTGCTTGGTCAGATCCTCGGACGTGAAGATGTCGACCGGCACAGCCAGCTGTTCCGCTGCCGTGTGGCGGGCGCGCGAGCCCACGACCACGTCCACGGGCGAGAGGCTGATCGGTTGCGGCGTCAGCGTGAAGTCCTGCGTCACCGCGCCCTGGTCCAACACCACGCGCGCGGTTCGTGGCTGATAGCCGAGCATGCGAACGCGCAGGGTGTAGGCGCCGGCATCGAGACCGCGAATCTCGTAGCGCCCTTGATCATCGGTCGTCGCGCTGAGCCCGGTGCCCTCGGCACTGACCGAGGCGCGGGCCAATGGTGCACCGGCTGAATCGGTGACTCGGCCCCGAATTGTGCCGCTCTGTGCAAGAGCGAGGGACGGCATGAGACAGAGACCGGCGAGGAAAATTGCAGCGCGTCGCATATTCATGCCCTCGGCAGGGGAAGTGACGGTCGCCCTAGCGCTACCGCGCACCGGCTGGAGTGTCAAGCGACATCAGTGGTGGTGCGCATTCCACGGATCGCCTGCGGCAAAAGCCATGACGTGCACCATCCAGCCGAACAGCCGCGGCTGAAATCGTCCGCCAACCGCCTCACACGCTTCCGCAGTCGCGATCGGCGACTTGGGACCGAACACCGGCTGCCCGTCTTTGGTCTCACTCCAGCGCCGGCGCGCCTCGGCGAGCGGCGGCAGGCACCAGTTGACGTGCTCGTGCCAGCGCACGATCGACAGCGGCAGGCGCGCATCGAGCTCGGCATCGGACGTCTGCGGCGGCGCGGTGAACATGGCGCCCACCAGTGTGAGACTGCCGTCGGACGCACGTTGATAGAGGAGCGACGTCGGCCGCGCGGGATCGAGTCCGTTTCGGGCCTCGATCGCCCAGCGAAAATTGGTGAAGTGCAGCACCGGCGCGGGCACACCGGGGAGGAATTGCCTGAAACCGTCGGCTTCGGCGGCGTGCACGTCGCGGTATTTGGCGAGCTCGCGCCGCATCGTGGCGAGCACTTCCGCCGCGCGCGCCGAGTCGCGGGCCGTGGCCGCGCGGAGCGGCGTGAGCCGCAGATGGAGATCTTCGTTGGATACCATCCCGGCCATCGCGTGCTCGGCGGCCATGGCGGCGTGTTCGTCGGGGTGCTGCTCCGGCGCCGCGACGTCCTGATCTTCTGCGGCCGCCGCGCTGCTACCGCGGTGGCAGCCGCTGA
>DATBFV010000143.1:0-44260 GCA_036558345.1 Gemmatimonadales bacterium
CATCCCCCCGGCCGAGCTGGAGACTTTCCTGAAGGAGACCTAGCGGGCCCCCCCGAGCTGTCGCAGCACGTACTCGAGGATTCCGCCGTGTTTGTAGTACAGCATCTCCTGCGGCGTATCGATGCGGACCAGGACCTTGAACGTGGTCACCTTTCCCTCATCGGATCTCGCGGTGACCGTCAGCTCCTTCGGCATCTCGGCGAGACCCGGAATGTCGAAGCGCTCCTTCCCGGTCAGGCCGAGTGTGCCGGCGTTTTGTCCCGGCGCAAACTGCAGCGGCAGAATGCCCATACCCACGAGATTCGAGCGATGGATGCGTTCGAAGCTCTCCGCGATCACGGCTCGAACGCCGAGCAGGCGCGGACCCTTGGCGGCCCAGTCGCGTGACGATCCCGACCCGTACTCTTTGCCCGCGAGCACGATCAGCGGTACGCCTTCGCCGGCGTACTTGAGCGAGGCATCGTAGATCGTCATCGTTTCGCCGCTGGGGAGATGGACGCTGAACGGGCCTTCGGTGCCGGGCGCGAGCAGATTCTTTAGGCGCACATTGGCAAACGTGCCGCGCACCATGACTTCGTGATTGCCGCGCCTCGAACCGTAGGAGTTGAAGTTCACCGGCTGGACGCCGTGCTGGATGAGATACTGGCCCGCCGGGCTCGTCTTGCGAATCGATCCTGCGGGCGAGATGTGGTCCGTCGTGATGCTGTCGGCGAGCAGGCAGAGCACGCGCGCGTCTTTGATGTCGCGAACGGGAGCAGGCTCCTTCGGCATGCCGTCGAAGTAGGGCGCGCGGCGGATGTAGGTGGACGTCGGCTCCCACGCGAAGCGATCGCCCTCCGGCACGGGAAGGCCGCGCCACCGCTCGTCGCCGTCGAAGACCTGCGCGTAGCTCTTGCGGAACATCGACGACTGAATCGACTTGCTGATGACGTCCGCGACCTCTTTGGTCGACGGCCAGATATCGCGAAGGAACACCGGCCCGTTCGTCCCGATGCCCAACGGCTCGTTGTGGAAGTCGATGTCGATGCGGCCCGCGAGGGCGTACGCGACGACGAGCGGTGGCGACGCGAGATAGTTGGCGCGCACCTCCTGCTGAATCCGGCCTTCGAAGTTGCGATTCCCTGACAGCACCGAGCAGACGACCAGCTCGCATTCGGAGATGGCGTTCGAGACGACCTCCGGCAGCGGTCCCGAATTCCCGATGCAGGTGGTGCAGCCGTAGCCGACCAGATGGAAGCGCAGCGCCTCGAGCGGCTTCATGAGTCCCGCCTGCTTCAGGTAATCCGTTACGACCTTGGACCCCGGAGCGAGACTGGTCTTGACCCACGGTTGGCTCTTGAGTCCACGGTCCACGGCCTTCTTAGCCATGAGCCCCGCGGCCACCATGACCGACGGATTTGATGTGTTGGTGCAGCTCGTTATCGCGGCGATGACCACAGAGCCGTCGCGCAGGACGCAGTCCTGATCGTCGATCCGGAGCTTGGCCTGCGAGGGTCGTGGTGGCGCGGCGACGGCGGTCGCGGCATGCCCCCCCTCGCCCTCCCACCGGCCCACCGGAGCCGGGGGCGCGGGTGACGGCGTCACCGGTTTCTTCAACGACGGCAGCGCCTCCGCGAATTTCCTCGGCACTTCACGTAGTCCGACACGGTCCTGCGGCCGGCGCGGGCCTGCCATGCTCGGCTCAACCGTCGCGAGATTCAGCTCGAGCGTGTCGGTGTAAGTCGGATCGGGCGCATCCGGCGTGTGAAAGAGACCCTGCTCCTTCATGTACGTCTCGACCAGCTGCACATGCTCGGCTGGCCGGCCGGTGAATTGGAGATACCGCAGCGTTTCCTGATCGACGGGGAAGACACCGATCGTGGCGCCGTATTCCGGCGCCATGTTGCCGATTGTCGCGCGGTCCGCGAGCGGCAAGGTCGAGACGCCAGGGCCGTAGAATTCGACGAATTTTCCGACCACTCCTTTGGCGCGCAGCATTTGCGTGATCGTAAGGACCAGATCCGTTGCTGTTGCGCCTTCGGTGAGACGGCCGGTCAGCCGGAAGCCAATGACCTGGGGAATGAGCATCGAAACCGGCTGACCGAGCATGGCAGCCTCTGCTTCGATCCCGCCGACACCCCAGCCCACGACGCCAAGGCCGTTGATCATCGTCGTATGGGAGTCCGTACCGACCAGCGTGTCGGGATATGCCTGCGCATCGTTCGTGAACACGACCCGAGCCAGGTATTCGAGGTTCACCTGATGCACGATTCCCGTGTCGGGCGGCACCACCTTGAATCCGGTGAACGCCTTCTGCGCCCACCGCAGCAGGGCATAGCGTTCGCGGTTGCGCTGAAATTCGAGATCGGCGTTGACCTGAAATGCGCTGGGCGTGCCGAACTCATCCACGATCACCGAGTGGTCGATCACCAGTTCGGCGGGCAGCAGCGGATTCACCCGCTTGGGATCACCGCCCATCTCGACCATCGCATCCCGCATCGCGGCGAGATCGACGACAGCAGGAACGCCGGTGAAGTCCTGCAGCAGCACGCGCGCCGGCATGAACGCGATTTCTTCATCCGGCGGCTTCGTGGGCTCCCAGCGCGCCAGCTTCTCGATGTCCGCGGTCTGGACCACGCGGCCGTCCTCGCGCCGCAGCAGGTTTTCGAGCAGGATCTTCAGGGAGTAGGGCAGCCGAGCGATCGAGAGCCCGCGGCGCTCCAACGCATCGAGCCGGTAGATCTCGTAGGAGCGGCCGCCTGCCTTCAGCGTGGCGCGGCCACCGAAACTGTTCGCGCTCATTGGGGAAGCACCTTTACCGCGACCACGAAATACTCCGACTCGCCAAAGCACGTCGTGGGAATGCCCTTGTGCTGTTGATAAGTCAGTGAGACCCGCCTGCCCATTGACTCGTTGATGTGCTGCGCCACCATGTCGTCCCGCACCGTGAAGTAGAACTTTTCGGGATTTGTGCCTGGCATCGAGACCATCGCCAGCTCGCCTTCCCATGTCTTACACATCCAGCCCTTGTGCGAAAACTTCTGCACAAAGCCGGCCCGCTCGCCATCCGAATAGATCCAGTTCAGCGCCGACCACGTGTACACCGCAAAGACGAGGATCGGCGTCAGCACGATCCCCGCAATGATCCACTTGGTTTTGCGTGACAGCTGGAAATTGAATTTGAGGTTCACGGGGCGGAATTTACCTCGTACGTTTCCTGTCGATAAGGCGTGAAGCCCCGCGCGAGGTAATTCGGCAGGGCGTTGGGATGATCGAGCGTGCAGGTATGGAGCCAGACCCGCTTCGGCCCGAGCGCCCAGGCGTCACGCACCGCGCTCGACAAGAGATGCTTTCCGAAGCCGCGTCCGAATTCCGCGGCGACGATCCCGAAGTAGGCGACCTCGACCGAGTCATCCTCGGCGACGCGCCGGAGCTCGTACCAGCCCGCCAACGTGCGGTCTCTGCCGTTGCTCGTGCGCTGCGCCACAAACAGCTGTATGGCGGGATCGTCGAGATGGCGTGTGATCTCCTCATCCGTCCAATCCCAACGATCGAACCAATGAAACGCTTCGCCCACCGTCCGATAACAGGTTCGATAGAGATCGGGCGTGGGATCCGCGACGCGGGTAATCGCGATATCCGGAAAGGCGCCGAACGCGTCCTTGAATTGCGTGCGGTCCTTGAGTTCCAGATACGTTCGCGTTGCTTGCATGTCGACTAGAAAGCTATCTTTGCTCCATGACCTTTAACAAAATGGGCACGCTGCCCCTGCCGCTGGCGCTCCACCTCGCAACGTACACCGTCATCGGCTTGTTCTGCGCCTTCGCGGGGGGCCTCAATCTCATCGATCCGACCAAGATCATTCCCAACGCCATAATCTTCCTTGGGCTCGCCGGCTTCAGTTGGGGCTATGTCTTCGGGATTCTCATGGCGCGGAAAGAAGTGCTGGCGCTGGGGTTCCTCGCCAGCGTCGGCTACATCGTCGCCGGCATCTGGCAGCTCGGCCCGCACTGGGCGCTGGGCACGTTGCTGCTGGCCATCGGCAGCTACGGGCTCGCAGCTCTGGCACTCTACCGCCGTCAAATCCTGGAAGCCTAGTAGATCACCCCGTCACTGACCGGCGCGGCGGGCAGCTCCACGACGAACTTCGCGCCACCGAGCGTCTCGGAGTCTTCCAGCCAGATCCTTCCCCCGACTTCCGCAACGACGCGCTGACAGATCGATAGGCCGAGACCCGATCCCTCGTCGGGACTCTTGGTGGTGAAAAACGGGTCGAAGATTCGGCCGCGGACCGCCGCGGGTACTCCCGGTCCCGAGTCTTCGACGGTCAACCGTACCCAGTCGTGGTGCGCCTCGGTAGCCAGCTCGATCACCGCGTTCGGACGGCCGCGTACCGCGTGCTCGGCGTTCGTCATGAGATTGATCACGACTTGCTGCAGCTCCTGTCCGAGGCCGAGTACCGCTTCCGCGCCCTGATCCATGCGCGTCCGCACTTCGATGTTGTCGGCGCGGAGCACGCGTTGCCGGATCTCGGCGACATCACGCACCAGATCGTTGAGCTGAATCCGCACCGGCGTGACGTCGGCGCGGCGCGCCAGGCGCAGCAAGCTGCGGACGATGCGCGCGGCGCGATCCACTTCGCGCACGATAGTTGCCGCCGCGGTGCTGGCCTCCTGGTCGGTGGTCGAGCGGCCCAACAGCTCCGCCTCCATTCTGATGGCGGCGAGCGGGTTGTTCACCTCGTGGGCGACGCCGCTCGCGATCTCGCCCACCGTGGCGAGCTTTTCACGCGCGATCAGCTCGCGCTGCGCCCGCAGCTCGTCGGTGCGATCGTACAGCGCGACGAGGAGATTGTGCGAGCCCAGGCCGCGCAGGTCGGTGACCGTGCAGTCGCAGATGCGGCGGTCGCCGGCACGTTGCGTAATCAGGACGCGCCCATGCCAGGGCTGCCCCTCCTCCCGGCCCGTGAGCATCAGTCGCACGGTCAGCCCGCTCGGCGAGAGCCCGAGCTTCTCGAGATGTCGCCCGATCGCCGCGGCCTGAGACTCGACGCCGAAAACATGCACCGCCGCGTCGTTGACCTGCCGCACCGTACCGCCGGTATCGACCAGCGCCATCGGCAAGGGGCTCGCCTCGACCATCGCGCGTGCGCGATCGGCAGCGGCCCGCGTGGCGGCGACGGCCTCGGACAATTCGATGCCGCCGGCGATGTGCGCGCCGACGGCCGATACGTAATGGAGGTCCTGCAGGCTGAACGGCGGTGGATTCGGCGTCGCGTCGCCCGAGAATCGCAGCAAACCGACGGCACCCACCGTGCCCTGCGACGTGCGCAGCGGTGCGATGAGCGCGGACCGCATGCCCTGCGCGAGCGCGCTGGCGACGGGGCTCGCGTCGGGCTCGGCGCCCAAATCGGACGACAGCAGCGGCTCGCCGGTACGCACAACGCGCCCAGTCGTGCTCGTTTCCATGGCCAACACGAGACCGTCGAGAGGTGCCGACTCACCCAAGGCCGGCGAGATGCGCAAGCTCTGGCCGTCCGGCTGCTTCAGCGCGACGAATGCGCCCTCTGCTTCGACGAGCTCCATCAGGCTCTGCAGTGTGTAGCGCAGCAGCAGGTGCGTTTCCGGTGCCGCAAGCATCCACCGCGCCAACTCGATGACGAAAGTGCCCAGCCGTCGCTCTCGATCCAGAGCGGGGCGACGTCCGACCAACACGGCGAGCCGGGAGGCGAACTCGATCGCGGCTTCCAGCTCCGACGCAGGAAGGGAGGGAGGCGCGCCGGCAAGGGTGGCCTCAACGTGCCGGCCCTCGGGATCGCGCCACACGCCGGTGATACTGCGTCCCGAGCGGTCGTCCGTTCCCGCCGCGACGGTGCCTGATTCGTTGAGGCCCTTGTAGGCAATGGTCAGCCGCGCGCCGCCGGCCCACTGACTCAAGATTCCAGCGGCAGCGCGCCAGAAGTCAGCGGACCGGTGGGCGTCGCTGGCTTCACGCAGCAGTGCCTGCAACGCGTCGCGCATGCGGCCTCGAATATAGGGCATGCGGGGAACCGCGTGGTGTTCTGAAGGCATGGACGCACATCTCATTCTCGCGGATGGAGAAGGCGCGCCCGCCAATGCTCCGCCGTCTTCGCACCATCCGAATCCCGTCGCCGATGCTGACCTCCTGGATGCCTACTCACGCGCCGTGAGTAGCGTCGTCGAGCGCGTGACGCCGGCTGTTGTGAGTGTCGAGGTCCACCACCGCCGGTCCGGTCGCGGCAACAGCGGACGCGAATCTCAAGGGCAGGGCTCCGGTTTCGTTTTCACGCCTGATGGTTTCATCCTCACGAACAGCCACGTCGCGCACGGTGCGACAAAGACGGACGTCGCCTTCCCGGACGGCCGCCGCCTCCGCGCCCAGCTAGTCGGCGACGATCCCGAGACCGACCTGGCCGTACTGCGCGTTGACGCCGCATCTCAGGGCGTCGCTCCGCTCGGCGACTCGGCCGCCTTGAAAGTGGGCCAAGTCGTGATCGCCATCGGCAATCCGCTGGGATTTCACAGCACCGTAACCGCAGGCGTGGTCAGCGCACTTGGCCGGTCGTTTCGATCGGTGTCGGGTCGTTTGATCGACAACGTCATCCAGACCGATGCCGCACTCAATCCCGGCAACTCGGGTGGGCCGCTGCTCGATTCGCGCGGTCACGTGATCGGCGTGAACACGGCAGTCATTCTGCCCGCGCAGGGAATCTGCTTTGCGGTCGCGGTAAACACCGTGAAGCTCGTCGTGGGGCAACTGATCGCATTCGGACATGTGCGGCGGGCACGCATCGGTGTGGGCGGACAGAACGTCTCGCTCCCGCGCCTCGCGGTGCGTGCGCATCGTCTGATTCAGCCGAGTGGCGTGCTGGTCACGACGGTGGAGAGCGGCAGTCCGGCGGCGCGTGCAGGCGTGCAACCTGGCGACATCATCGTGGCCTTCGGCACGCAGCCCGTCCACGGCATCGACGATCTGCATCGCCTGCTCACGGGTGACCGCATCGGTGCGGCGGCGACGATCGCGGTGGTGCGGAAGGCGGAGCGGCTGGAGTTGTCCATTACCGCAACGGAGACCGCGTAACTTGCGATGTGACGCGGTTGTGACGCTGCAACAGTTGACCCGCGTGGCATCGAGTTTGTAGCTTGACGCCCATGATGATTTGCGCCTGCAATCACAATTCGCTCCACACCGGGAAGACTCTCGGTGCAGCGGGCGGGGGCGCCAGTTAGCGATCGACAGGTCGTAACGCACGAAATGGCCCGCCCCACAATGGAGCGGGCCTTTTTATTGCGAAGCCGTCAACGAAGGGAGCTGGAATGAAGCGGCATTACCTGCTGGCGAGTGATTTTGATCAGACGTTGAGCTTCAACGATTCAGGCATCGTGTTGAGTGAGATGCTGGGCATCAACGGTTTTGGCGAGCGCGTCGCGGCGCTGTCGCGGCTCAATCTCGTGCAACAAGGCGCCGAGCTGGCGTACCTGCTGGCGCACGATCCCGATTTTCGGCGTGTCACTCGCACTGATCTACTCGAGGTCGGCAAGCGCGTGCGGCTCAAGCGCAATGTCGAGCTGCTTACGCGTCTCTTGTCACAGGGGATCGACGGCCATCGGTTCGACTTCTACGTCATCTCCGCCGCCCCGGAAGAAGTCGTGCTCTCGGCGCTCGAAGGCATCGTCCCCGCGGATCATATTGTGGGCACCCGCTTCCAGTTCCAGGAAGGCAACGGGCAGATCGGCTCGCTGGCACGGGTGGCGGCAGGTTACGGCAAGGTGGCCGCGGTTGAAGAGATCCGAGCTCGTCATAGCATCCCGCGTGACCAGGTGGTCTATGTCGGCGACGGGCAGTCGGACATCCCGGTGATGCTGCACGTGAACCGGGGCGAAGGCTTCACGATCGCCGCGTCCGAGGCGCGCGAGATCGCCCAGATCGCCAAGCGGACCGTGATCAGCGACGACGCCTTGTCGGTGCTGGTGCCGATTCTCGAGGAGCTCGCCGGATTTGGGCCGAGCCAGATACGGGCGCTGTTCGAGGACCAGGGACTCGTGATTCAGGAGTGGGACCGCGTGCGCACCGACTGGTTGACGATTCGCGACGGGGCGGCGGACGGAGTTGTTCGGCTAGACACGGTAGTATAGCAGTCTCAGGTGAGACGCCGGGGGTGGGGCTATGGCGCTCCGGGCGAGGGAGACGCGGTGTCACCAACCATACGGTGATCGCCCGAGGCGCCCGCGCCCCACCGGGGCCTCTCACCCATACGGCCGGTCAGCCCCGAATTGCTCCCACAACTCTCCCAGTGGACACGTAGCCCGGGAATACCGATTGCAGATCCGTAGCACCAAGGTGGCGCGTCAGGATCTCGCTGAACAGGTCGCGGAAGTCGGTCGTGACGGCGACGTCGCGCCCCTCGAAGCGCTGGTCCGCGCCGAGTCCCGGCCAGCGGCCCAGCACGCGCCCGCCGTTGACCGGCCCACCGAGAACCATCATGGCCGTGGCATGGCCGTGATCGGTTCCGCTGTTGCCGTTCTCGCGGATCGTCCGGCCGAACTCTGACATCGTCAGCACGACGACGTCACGCATGCGCTCACCGAGATCCTGATTGAACGCGGCGAGTGCGCTGCCGAGCTCGCGCAGCCGCGCCGCGAGCTGGCCTTCGTTCGAGCCCTGGTTCACGTGGGTATCCCAGCCGCTGCAATCGGCGAACGCGATCTCCAAGCCAACATCCGATTTGATGAGCTGCGCGATTTGCAGCAGCGTCTTGCCCAGGCGGCCGGGCGGATAGTCCGCACCGTTCGCGGGTCGGTATTGCGTCGGATCGGCCTGCTTCAGCATCTGGACCGCGTCGAATCCCTCGCGCGATGATGAGGCCAGCAGGCCGGTGCCGGCGCCGTCGTACAGCTCTTCAAACGCACGCGTCAGCCGGTCGCGCGCGGCTTCCTGTGGTACGCGTAGCCCGAACGCCTGGAGATCGTCGATTGCCAGCGACGGTGCGCTGCCGGCCAGAATGCGTGGCAGCTGCGGGCCGAACGCGACTGCGCGGAACGGCGTCTCGGCATGCTCGCGATCGTGTTGGCAATAGCGATTCGCCCAGCCGTCGCCGGTGCTCTTCACCCCCGGCGTGCCGGTTTCCATGTAGTCCTGCGCGTCGAAGTGGCTGCGCGTAGCGTCCGGGGAGCCGATCGCGTGAATCGCGGCGAGGCTCTTGTTGTCCCAGAGCGCTTTCAACGGCGCAAGACTCGGATGCAGGCCAAAGTGGCCGTCGAGATCGATCACCGTCTCCCGCGGGACGGCGATGCGGGGCCGCTCCTGGTAATAGGCCGACTCGCCGTGCGGAACGATCATGTTCAACCCGTCAACCGCGCCGCGCTGAAAGAGGCAGACTAAAATCGGATGGGAAGAGACAGTATGGGACGGTAAGGGACGGTAAGGGCTGAACAAGGCCCGTGGAAGAAACAGCGGGTCCATCCCAAAGCTGACCATCGCCAGAGCAGAACTCTTTACAAAGACGCGCCGTGATATCGTCATAGTCCCTTACCGTCCTTTACCGTCACTGCCTCTGAAAGTCCGGCCCACCCAGCGCCAAGCCAACAGCCATGGTCCGTGCCTGGATGGGATCGTTGATGTCGTTCAGCTGTTCGAGGATGACGGACCGGGTGTGCGCCGACATCGTGCCGCCAAGCAATTGCTGATTGATGGCATCCACGAGCTGGGTGTGATCCACCATGGTCGGAATGCTCGTGGATGCCTTGGCAATCATGAGCGCAGCATTCATGCGCGCGAGCAGTGCGCCGCTGTTGACCCAATGCTCTTCGGTCTCCGCGTAGCCAGTGGGAGCCGGCTGCTGGTATAGCGGCTCGCCGAGTCGCGCGACGACCTGCGCCACGCGCGCGCCGGTGTCGGGCTCCACGCCGGTCGCGCGGAGTGCACTCACCACGAACTCGAGCGGCGTCTTGACCTTGCTGCGGACCACCTGCGGCGCCCAGAAGTCGGGCGACGTGAAGATGGCGTGTAGCACTGCCCTGATGTCGCCTCCCGTCCGTTGCCACGCGGCAACGGCGGCGTCTACGCAGCCGTCAGGCGGCTCATCGGCCACGAACCGCGCGCACAGCTTTGCGCTCACGTGATGCATGGTCGCATGCTGCATCGCCAAAGACTTCAGCAGTCGGATGCCCTCGTCCTGGCCGTCGTCATGGAACGTCATGCCGAAGACGTGCTTCGTGCCGCGGTCATGCGCCCAATCCCGAAAGACAAACCCCGCGCCCTGTTCGGGGCGCTCGATACTCCAGCCGGTGAAGATCCTGGCAACTTCGATGATGTCTTGCTGCGTGTATCCGCCGTCGACGCCGAGCGTATGGAGCTCCAGGAGCTCGCGCGCGTAGTTCTCATTGATGCCGGTGGGCTGACGCCGGCGTCGGTCCTCCGGCAGCTCATTCATGCCAAAGCGGGGCCGCCGGAATGGGTTCAGGAACTGCCGCTGCGCTGGCGGCGAAGAGCCCGGCGCCACACTTTGTGCATTGTCCAGGTAGAACAACATCGCGGGACTCTCGGCCGTCGCGATCAGCAGATCCTCGAACGTCCCCAACGCGCGCGGGCGAATTGTTTCCTCTATATAAGAAGGAAGCAGGAAGCGATCGGCACCTTTGCCGACGAAGACGTTGAAGTGATTCGTCCAGAAGTCGACCATCACCTCGCGCAGCTGCCGCTCCGAAAGGGTTGCGCGCACGACCGCGAGCTGCTGGAGCTCACCACCGAGCTCGCGAAACTCCCGCATCGGTGCCCCTTCGGCGCCGCGGGGCCGCGAAGTGTCGCCGCGCGCCGCCGCCTCGCGCTGCATGCGCTGCCGCTCGCGCTGCACATCGCGGAAGCGCTCCGCGAGGTCTGCCCGATCGTAATCGAGGATCTTGAATTGGCGCTCGCGCGCGGCGAGCCGAGAATCGTCGATGTGCTCGGGATCGAGCTGGCGCTCGATCCAGCGCATCACGCCGAACCGGGCGACGGTCTCGGCTTCTCCCGCGCGAGCGCCATACGCCAGACGATTCAGCGCATGAAACGCCGAGTCGCGCGGTGTGAGCGCGGGCGCCTGGACCGCGAGTGCGAACAAGATGATGACATGCATGTGGCTATACTGACGTTCGGACTCACGGCGAAGTTAACACTCTACCCAGCCTAGGGCGCTGGTCGGACGTTCCCCCCGTCAGCCACGAACTTCCAGGATTTGTCGGCCTGGCGCCGCCAAATGGTGATGTACTTGCTGTACCGATTCAGACTGGTGATCCGGGCCTCGCCCACGGTGCAGCCCAGGTCACCCGACGGTGCGAGTTGCGCCATCACGGGCCACCATTCCAGCACCGCCCCGGGGGGGAAGCCGTCGAAGCCGGCGCCGATCGCCTCGCGTCCTTCAGTAAACTGCGGGCCGCCCCCGAGCGCGATCGCCTCTTCCGCAGCGAAGGCGAGGAACGCCGCCTTAGCGCCGCTCGCCACGGACCGCGCGGCGAACGTCGAGTCGGCCACAATCAGCTCGTGCGAATCGGCGCGGCCGCGCACCTGTAAGCTCACGGCCGCTTTGACCGGCGTGGCCGGGACTGGAGACGAATCCGCGATGGGTCGCGTGCTTGCGAACGCCGCGAGTCGCCACGTGTCATCGGCGCGCTTCCAGCAGGCGAGGTACTTTCCCCGCTGCCCGCCGGTCGATGCGTATGTCCAACCGTAGGTATAGCCGAGGTGACCGTCGGCCGACACGTCGCCGAAGACGGGTGTCCATGTCTGCTTGAGAAGCGAGTCGGTGTTTTGAAGAAACGACCGAATCCGTTCACGGCCGCGCAGGAGCGGCGCGCCCGGATACAGGTATGCCCCGTCGTCGGTGAACGCAGGAAAAAAGCCCGACAGCAGCCCGACTGTCGCAGTTCGTTCAGACAGCGCCCGATCGGCTGCAAGCAGCGCGTCTCGTTCCGAGGTCCGGTCTGCCGTGGCGAGCACGACCGCGAGGCCAAGCAGCAGGTATCGCATGGATTTACCTCCCGGGCGAGAATTTGCGGCTGCGGGCGGTGCTGGCGTAGAGGGCGGCACGTTACCGCTGTGTGAATTCACACGATTCTGACTACCACGGTCGGGCACGTCGTGCAGGTGTGTCGTACCATGCTACAATGAGGTTCATGAAGCGGGCACTGATCGTCTTTGGCGCCTGGTCCGCGGTGGCGCTGCTCTTCTCCATACAGATGCACTTCCAGACCACGCCCGACGCTGCGCCGCGTCCGTGGGGGTGGATTCTCGCATGGCAGTTCACCGGATGGTGGACGTGGGCTTTGTTTACCGCGCCCGTATGCGCGTTCTCCGCGTGGGCGGTGCGCACGATTCGCCGGCCGCCGCTCCTCATTGCGGCGCACATCCCTGTTGCCGTGGTCACCGCGGTCGCGTGCGCGGGGTTCGAAGGCGGGCTGAAATGGGCGCTCGGTCTCTGGCGGACGCCGCACACGTTGGTGTCCGGCATGTGGGACGGCATCTCGATCTGGTGGACGTTCAACGTCCTGGTCTACGCCATGATCGCGGGACTGTATCACGCCTGGCGCGCCGCGCGGCTCGAAATGCAACTGGTCCAGGCGCGCCTCGATGCCCTCGTCGGCCAGCTTCAGCCGCACTTCCTCTTCAACACCCTGCACACGATTTCCGCGTTCGTGTTGGAAGATCCCAAGCAGGCCAATCGCATGATCACTCGGCTCTCGGAGCTGCTGCGGCACTCGTTTAACCGCGAGCGCGGCCCCCTCGTCACATTGGAAGAGGAGCTCGAGTTGCTCGATCATTACGTCGCGATTCAAGAGGCGCGCTTTGGCGACCGGTTGCGCGTCACGTTCCGCGTGGATCCGCGGGCGGGTGCGGCCGCGGTGCCGACGTTGCTGCTGCAGCCGCTGGTCGAGAACGCGATCCGCCACGGCGTGCTGCCCAACGGGGGCGTCGCCGAGGTCGAGATCGCCGCGACTCGCGAAGGCAATCGCCTCCATCTCACCGTTCGCGACAACGGTCCCGGTCTCAACACGGAGCGCAGTAACGGCAACGGTGACGGGAATGGTGGAGGACTCGGGCTGGCGAATACTCGTGCCCGTCTCACCGAGCTGTATGGACCGAGTCATCGGTTCGAGCTGACCAATGCGCCTCCACCCAGCGCGAGCGGCGCGTTGGCGACAATCGACATTCCGTATAACGATCATGCGCGCGATCATCGTTGACGACGAAGCGCCGGCGCGCCGGCGGCTGCGGGGCGTGCTGCAGCAGATCGGCAGTGTGACCAGGATCGACGAGTGCACGAACGGCCACGACGCGGTCGAACTGCTGCGCCGCGGTACGCCCGATCTCGTCTTTCTCGACATTCAGATGCCCGATCTCGACGGGTTTGCGGTTGCCGCTGCGGCGAGCGCCGAGCGTCCGCCCGCCATCGTCTTCGTCACGGCTTTCGAGGAGCATGCCGTCCGCGCCTTTGAGATTCAGGCGTTCGATTACCTCTTGAAGCCGTTCGACGACGACCGTGTGATTTCTACAGTCAAGCGCGCGGAAGATTTTCTCGATTGGGCGCGGCGCGAAGGGACGGCTGAGCCCACGCTGCGCGGCTTCGGGGACGTCACGGTCGACTTCGCACGGCACCAGGTTCGGCGCGCGGGCCGGACTGCCGAGCTGCGGCCGAAGGAATACCAGCTCCTCGTGGCGCTGCTCGAGCGCGGCGGCCGAGTCGCGAGCCGGCTCGATCTGCTGCGCGAAGTCTGGGGCTATGCCGAGGACGTGATGAGTCGGACCGTGGACACGCACGTCGCCATGCTGCGCCGCAAGCTGGAGCACGATCCGGCGCACCCGCGCCACATCGTGACGGTGCGGACCTTCGGCTACCGGATCGAGCGCTAGCGGAACAGCAATCGGTCGGCGATGCGCTCGGCGATTGCCTCGGGTTCACCGCTCGAGCGATTCGTCAGGATGACGATGGTGAGCCGGCGCGCGGGATAGCGCTGGATCGCGTTGCGAAACCCACTCGTCTCGCCGGTATGCCGCCAGCGCTTTACGCCGCGGTAGCGATCCACGAACCAACCGAACCCGTATTCCGTCGCGGCGCCCGCCGGCAATTGCGGCGGTGTCGTGGCGAGCTCCAGAGTCGCTGCATCGACGAGCCCGTTGCCTTCGTCGAGCGCACGGTCCCAGCGCACCATGTCGTCGACGTTGGTATAGATCCCGCCATCGCCGAGCGTCGCACTGGTGAGGCTCTGATCGCTCGGCACAAATTCGCCGCCACGCGGCGAGTAACCGAAGGCTCGTCCTGGCACCGTGTCCATCCCTTCCACATGCGCAACGCTCGCGCGCATCCCCAACGGCGCGAAGATGTGAGTGCGAACGAATTGCGGGAATGACATGCCCGACGCGCGCGCGACGATCAGCCCCAGCAGGACGTAGCCTGAGTTGCTGTAGCGGTACTGGGTCCCGGCAGGGAAGTACACCGAGTCTTTAGCCGACAGCATCGACAGCACGTCCTGATCATTGAGTTGCGTGGTCCGATTTGCGGGAATCAAATCCTCGTAATCCCAGAGTCCCGACGTGTGGTTCAGGAGGTGGCGCACGGTGACGGCGCGCGTGGCGGGCGGCAGCTCCGGCAACGTGGCGCTGATCGGCTCGTCGTACCGAAGCTTTCCGCCGGTCACGAGCAGCATCGTCGCCATCGCGGTGAACTGCTTCGAGACGGACGCGAGGCGATAGTCGGTCTCTGCAGCTGCCGCCACGCCGTGCTCGAGATCGGCCATGCCGTACGCGCGCCGCACGACGACGTTGCCGTTCCGAATCACGATGACGCTCGCGCCGGGCACAGCCGGGCCACTGTAGGCGGAAAACAGGGAGTCGACAAAACGCCAGTTATCAGCGGGCACGCGCGCTCCACCGGTCGTGGCGCAGGCAGTGCAGACGAGCAGCGTCAGGACTTCGCAGCCGCGTACCACGCGTTCCAGGTTTCCGCCGCTTCGCCGATGGTCAGGTGCTGCTGGTTGCGCACCAGCGGCATTTTCAGCAGCAGCGGCTCGAGGCCGAGCTTCTCCAACCAGCGCTCGTCGCTCAGAATCGCCGACCTGAGGCCCAGCTCCGCATAGCGCCGGGAATCGCGGTCGATCAGTGCCGCGATTCCGAATTTCTGGGCAAAGCGGCGCAGCTCGCCCACCGACGCGGCGCGCTCGTTGAGATCGACGAAGTGCACCTTGATCCGCCGTTCGGCGAAGAAGCGCAGCGCCGCGCGGGTCTCGGAGCTCTTGCGGACGCCAAAAACTTGCACCTCCACAGGCGAGCTATTGGCCCGGTTTGGTGATGACTTCGATGGCGCCCAGGGAGTGCCCTGGTCCAAAGCGCCCCTGGGCGGCGGTGGGAGAAAAGAATTGGACCGACACGGCTGACATGATCGGGATGGTACGAAGCGCGTCGATGCCGGCGCCGAGGCGCTGCCCGTCGACGTAGACGATGAGTGGCGTCTGGCGGGGCAGGGCCGGGTTGGGCTGGACGCGCATGAACCAGTTCGGTCGCAGCTCCTGCACCGCGGCGTATACGGTCGATCCCTTTACGTCCGCGAGCTCTTCGCTCGTGATCAGCTCCGGATCGTGCAGCGTCGTGTCGCCGGCCTCCGGGCTGCGATGCGTGCACGCGCCGATGAGGAGCACACCGACCGCGAGCAGGGGGAATCTCATGCGCACCAAGGTAGTCTATATTCCTCGCTCCCGGCGAGGTGCCATGAGTCCCCGATCGAAGATCATCGCTGCAGCGCTGCTCTTCTCGACCGGCGGTGCCGCCATCAAGTGGTGCAGCTTCGGGGCGTGGCAGCTGGCGGCCTGCCGCGCCACGATTGCCATGCTCACAATTTTGATTCTCCTGCCTGAGGCGCGGCGCGGCTGGAGCTGGCGGACCGTTCTCGTGGGCTTTGCGTATGCCGCGACGACACTGCTGTACGTCCAGGCCAACAAGCACACGACCGCGGCCAGCGCCATCTTTCTGCAGTCCGCCAGCCCGCTGTTCATCCTCTTTTTGGCGCCCATGCTGCTCGGCGAGCACGCAACGCGGCGTGACATCGCGCAGATGACTGTGATGGGCGCGGGGCTGGCGCTGTTCCTGCTTGGCATGGACCGTCCCTCCGCGACGGCGCCAAATCCCGCCCTCGGCAATGCGCTCGCCGCGCTCTGTGCCGTGACGTGGGCGTTCACGGTGATCGGCTATCGCTGGATCGCCGCGCGCGGATCGTCCGTCGCCGCCGCGGCGGTCTCAGGCAACATCACCGCGGCCATTATCGCATTCGTCATGGCTCAGCCGCTCGTCGCCGGGAGACCAGCCGATTGGGCGGTCGTGCTGTTCCTCGGGATCTGCCAGCTCGGGATTCCCTATCTCTTTCTCGCGCGCGCGGTGCCGCGGGTGCGGGCGCTCGAGGTGGGCCTCTTCCTTCTTATAGAGCCTGTGCTGAACCCGATCTGGGCATGGCTGGTGCACGGCGAGACGCCCGGGCCCGCGACGCTCGGAGCAGGCGTTTTGATCCTCGGGGCGACAGCCGGGCGGATGATCGTCGAAGGTGGGCGTCCTCGGGAGCCGCTGCCGTTGCGGGCCGATTAGACGACCGCCGCTATATTCCCCCTCGCATGCCCCCGCCCAAGGCAGTCTCGGCGTCCCGCTCTCGCATCGGCGTCATCTTCTTCACCGTCCTGATCGACTTGATCGGCTTCGGCATCGTGATGCCGATCCTGCCGTTCTACGCGCACCGGTTCGGCGCCGGCGGCTTCGCTTACGGAGCCGTGCTCGGCATTTACTCGTTCATGCAATTCACCGCCACCGCGCTCCTGGGAAAGTTGTCCGACCGCATCGGCAGGCGCCCCGTGCTCCTGACGACCATGCTGTTCAATGCTGCCGGGTACGCGCTGTTTGCGTTTGCGGGCTCCTATTGGGTCCTGTTCCTGTCCCGCGTCGTCTCCGGTTTCGCAGGCGGCAACATTTCCGTCGCGCAGGCGTACATGGCCGACATTACGACGCCGGCAGAGCGCTCGCGCGGCATGGGAATCGTGGGGGCGGCCTTCGGCATCGGCTTCAGCGGCGGGCCGGCGCTTGGAGGGCTCGGCTACCATTTCCTCGGGCCCAAGGCGCCGGGTCTCATTGCGGTCGCCTTGTCGCTCGCCAATTTCGTTTCGGCGTATTTCATCCTGCCCGAGTCACTGCGCCATGAGCTCCGGGTACGCAGACCGCTGTTCGATCTCCGCCACATCGTGGATGCGGTCCGGCGGCCGAAGCTCCGGCCGCTCATGATCGTCTGGGCACTCGTGCCGCTCGGATTTGCGGGATACACCGCGGCGCTGCCCTATCGCACCATCGATGCGTTGGGATGGAAGCAGCTACAACTGACGTATCTCTTCATCATTATCGGGGTGACGGCGGCCGCGGTGCAGGGCTATTTCTTCGGGAAGGCGGTGCGACGAACCGGGGAACGCGCCCTCGTGATCATCGGGACGTTCGGCATGGCAGCATCGATTGCGATCGTGCCACTCTTGAACAGCTCCGGCCTCGTGTACGCCTGGACATTCGTGCTGGCGGTCGCCAACAGCGTCTTCTCTCCCGCCGCCACTGGCCTGGTCTCGGTCTACGCCGATCCGAACGAGCAGGGGACGGTGCTCGGCGCGGCCCAGGCCATCAGCGCGTTGGGGCGCACGGTGGGCCCGCCGTTCATCGGAACGGTGTATGACGTGAGCCCCGTCACTTCATTCGTACTTGCAGGCGGCTTCATGGTCGTTGCCGGTCTCGCCGGATTGCGATTGGCTCCTGTCACGCATCACACGACTTCGGGTCACGAGCCAATTCCACCTTCCGTCCCGTTACCTGAACCCCCTCCCGTCGAGTCTTAACGACAACTAGTCTTCCACGTCGAAGACCGAGACTTCTTCATGGGGAGCACATGATGCACAAACGTGTGGCGATTGCGCTCGCCGCGCTCACGTTCGCGGCGGCTTGCAGTCAGGATCCTACGAGTAGCGGCACTACCAACGAGCTCGTGCTCGCACAGAACTCCCAGCAGATTGCCGATAACGTTGCAGCGTCCCGCACGGGGGGCACGACGTGTGAAGGTTGGTTCCGGCGCTTGATCGACACGCTGCGGACGACCGATGATCCCGAGGCCCGGATGTTCCTCGACTCGGCCCGCATCAATCGCGATTCGGCGTGGGCGGCGTGGCGGCGCGGTGACACCGAGGCGGCCGGTGCCTTCCGCAAGGCGGCATTCCGCGATGTGCTTGCCGCCGTCATCGAGCTGTTCCCGAACGCGCCCGCGCGGACCGGGGCGGCCGTCGACGCGGCTGTGGCGAAGATCGAGGATTTCCTGGGCGATCGTGACGCGCCGCGAATCCGGGCGCTGCTGGCGCACGTGAAAGACTTGCGTACGCAAGCCGACGCCGCGTTGGCGTCGGGCGACAGTGTGACGGCGTTCGCGCTCAATCTGAGATCGCTGCAGATACTCCACAGGCTTGTGGAGCATGTGAGAGATCATCACCGCAATCACGACGAAGTGGCGGACAGCGAGATGGAGGACGTCGGTAGCTAGGAACTGCAAAGACTAGGCCCACAGACGCAGCAGCGGGCCACAGTCAAAGGGGGCTGAGACAAGCGGGTTGTCCCAGCCCCTGTTTCTTTGGCCCGCTGTTGCGTCTGTGCACCTAGCTTCTGCATAGCCTAGCCATCCCCGCGCACTGGCGGGCATATTTCTAGCCCCTTCTGCAGGAGCGTTGCGCCCCTATGCGCGTGTACAAGACATCCGAAATCCGCAATGTGGCCGTAGTCGGCCACGGCGCGAGCGGCAAGACCTCCCTGGTCGATGCGCTGGCGTTCGTGGCCGGAACGAGTAAACGGCATGGTTCAGTCAAGGATGGCACCGCCCTCACCGATTACACCGCTGATGAAATCGAACGCAAGTACTCCATCAACCTCGCGCTGGCCGTGGCCGAGTGGATGGATGCCAAGATCAATCTGATCGACACCCCTGGATACCTGGACTTTACCGGCGACGCGCTCGCGGGCGTGTACGCGGCCGATTCCGCCGTTGTCGTTCTGTCAGCCACTTCCGGTGTGGAAGTCGGCACCGAGAAGGTTTGGGATTACTGCGAGAAGCGATCGCTGCCCCGCCTGTTCTTCGTCTCGTTGATGGACAAGGAGCACGCCAACTTCGAGCGCGTCTTCAACCAGATCAAAGAGCAGCTGACCGCCAAGGTGATCCCGGTGGAGATTCCCGTCGGTGAAGGGCTGGAATTCCACGGGATCATCAACCTGTTCTCGAAGAAGGCGCACCTGTACAAGAAGGGCACGAAGGCGGGCGAGTACGACGAGGTGGATGTCCCCGACGAGTACAAGGACCGGTTCGAGAAATACTCGCAGGAGCTGATCGAGAGCATCGCCGCCACGGACGACACGCTGCTCGAGCGCTACCTCGGCGGCGAAGAGATCGGCCGTGACGAAGCCATCGCGGCCATGAAAGCGGGCATGGCGAAAGGAGAGCTGTTCCCACTCTTCTGCGGCGCCGCCGAGCTGACGTACGGAACGCGCGCGTTGCTGAACAAGCTGGTCGAGCTCTGTCCGGCGCCGCAGGAGATGCCCCCGGTCGAAGCGAAGAAGTGGGGCAGCGCCGAATCGGTTACGCTCAAGAACGAAGACGCGGGACCCTTGGCGGCGCAGGTCTTCAAGACAGTGTCAGAGCCGCATGTGGGCGACGTGACGCTGTTCCGACTCTTCTCGGGAACCGTGAAGAACGGTCAGGACGTCTGGAACGCCCCGCGCGAGTTATCGGAAAAGCTGAACCACCTGTGCGTGGCGGTCGGCAAGGAACGCATCGAAATCCCCGAGCTGCATGCGGGCGACATCGGCGTCGTCGCCAAGCTCCGCGACACGCACACCAACGACACGCTGTCGACCAAGGACAAAGGGCTCGTGCTGCCGAAAATTCCGTTCCCCGAGCCGGTGATCACGGTCGCGGTGGAGGTGAAGCAGCGCGGCGAAGAGGACAAGCTCTCGACCGGGCTGCACAAGCTCCACGAAGAGGACCCCACTTTCCACCACGAGTACAACGGCGAGCTCGGTCAGACGCTGATTCGCGGACTCGGGGAGCGCCATCTCGAGATCGTGGTAGGACGGCTGGCGCGCAAGTTCGGCGTCCACGCGCAGACGGCGCGCCCCAAAGTCGCGTACCGCGAGACGTTCCGCGGCAAGAACGAGGGGCAGGGGAAGCACAAGAAGCAGTCCGGCGGACGCGGCCAGTATGGCGACTGCTGGATTCGCATCGCGCCGCTGCCGCGCGGCTCAGGGGTGCAGTTCGTGGATGAGATCGTCGGCGGCGTGATCCCGCGCCAATACATCCCCGCCGTCGAGCGCGGCGTGCTCGAGGCCGCGCACAAGGGACCGGTGGCCGGCTATCCCGTCGTGGACTTCAAGTTCGAGCTCTATGACGGCTCCTACCACGACGTCGACTCGAACGAAATGTCGTTCAAGATGGCGGGCATCCTGGCGTTCCGGAACGTGAGTCCCGGCGCGCGCCCCGTGTTGCTCGAGCCGATCATGGAGGTCGAGGTGTGGACGCCGGACGAGTATCAGGGCGCCGTCATGGGTGACCTCTCGTCGCGGCGCGGCCATATCGTGGGGACCGACAAGGACGGCAAGCTCACCAAGATCAAGGCGCTGGTGCCCGAGGCGGAGCTCGATCGCTATGCGACGACGCTGCACTCGGTGACGCACGGGCGCGGCACGTACAAGATGAAGTTCCACCTCTATCAGGACGCGCCGCCCGACGTCGCCGCGAAGGTGACCGAGGCGCGCAAAAAGGAGCTGGAAGAAGCCGCGAAGTCCTAGCCGATGCTCGAGCGCTGGCTGCGACTGTGGTTCACCTTCCGCGATCGGGTCGATCGCGGCACGTACTTCCGCCACGGCGTCGGACTGATGGCGTTCAAGTACGGCCTCGACGCGTTGCTCGTCTGGCGCGTCGCGGGCCGATTCTGGACGCCATTCGACTACCTGAATCCGTTGTGGAGTGTCCGGCAGCAGTTACTGCGCGACGCGCCCGCGTGGCTGTTGCCGCTCATGGTGCTGATCGCCATGCCGTTCCTTTGGACCGGCGTGAGCATGACGATGCGGCGCGCGGTCGACGCGGGCGCAAGTCCATGGCTGGCGCTACTGTTTTTCATTCCCGGCGTGAACCTGCTCCTCATGTTGTGGTTGTGCATCCCGGTTACCGCGCCCTCACGGGTAACGTCGCGAGGCACGGTTGATACGAGCTCGGCTGAGCGGTTCCGAGGTGCCATGCTTGGCGTCGCCGCGGCGTTGGGCATCACGCTGCTGTCGGTGGGCATGGGTGTCTATCTGCGCAAGAGCTACTCGACGGGACTATTCCTCGGCGCGCCATTCACCGTTGGCTACATCAGCTCCTACGTCTACAATTACCGTGTGGAACGACCAGCCGGGGAATCGGTTGTTCTGGCGCTTGGGAGCGTGACGATTGCAGCCGGCGCAATTGTCGTGTTCGCCCTCGAGGGTCTGGTCTGCATCGCGATGGCGCTACCGATCGCATGGTTTGTGGCGTGGCCCGGCGCGGTCCTCGGAAGGATCATGGCTCGGCGCGGGTCGCTCGCGCGGAGCGGCGTTGCGCTCCTCGCGCCATTGTTTCTGGGCGTCGAGCCGCGCGTCTCGCCGCCCACGCACGAAGCGGTCACCGTAGTCGAGATCGCCGCCCCGCCCGAAGTCGTCTGGCGGCACGTCGTCTCGTTCCCCGATCTGGCGCCGCCCACGGAGCTGCTCTTCCGCGCCGGCGTGGCGGCGCCGACGCGAGCACGGATCGAGGGTGACGGCGTCGGCGCGATCCGCTACTGCGATTTCACGACCGGCAGCTTCGTCGAGCCGATTACCGCTTGGAAGGACAACCAGCTGCTCGCATTCGATATCACCGCGCAAGCACCGCCAATGGAAGAGCTGAGTCCGTATCCCAACGTCCACCCGCCGCATCTCGACGGCTACTTTCGGGCCACGCACGGCGAGTTCAGACTTACGCCGCTCCCGGGTGACCGGACGCGGCTCGAGGGTCGGACCGCGTACGTCGTAGACATGTTTCCGCAGGCCTATTGGACCGTGCCCGCGCGCGCCATCGTGACGGCGATTCATGCGCGGGTGTTGCATCACATTCAAACGTTGGCTGAGGAGGAAGGGCACCGATGAACAGGAAGTGGTGGTTGGCGGTCGCGGCCCTCTGTGCATGCCGACCCGGCGAAAAAAAGGAAAGCGCGCAGAGCGCTTCGGGCGGGCCCGTGAAAGCACTCAGCGCCGAGGGATTCCAGACGCCCGAATCGGTGAAATGGGATTCGGCTCAGGACGTCTACTTCGTGTCGAACATCAATGGCGCGCCGAATGCAAAGGACGGCAACGGATACATCAGCCGGCTCGGTCCTGACGGCCGCATGATGGACAGTGCATTCATCAAGGGCCTCAATGCGCCCAAAGGCATGGCGCTGGTCGGGGACACGGTCTGGGTGGCGGACATCGATCAGGTCAGCGCGTTCAATTCCAGGACTGGAGCTCCGGTCGCAACAGTCAAGGTGCCGGGCGCCATCTTCCTCAACGACATTGCGGCGGCTCCTGACGGTTCGCTGTACGTGACGGACACGGCGATCCGCTTCGGGGCAAACGGGCAGGTCGAGCATCCGGGCACCGATCAAATCTTCCGGATTGGTCCCGGCCACCAGGTCAGTGTCGCCATCAAGAACGACTCGCTCGGCCGGCCGAACGGCATCGCGTGGAATGCCGCGAATCAGCGCTTCATCGTTGTGTCGTTCGGCGCCAACACGCTCCTGGCCTGGAAGCCGGGCGAGACGTCGGTCACAAGGCTGGGGACCGGCTCGGGCCAATTTGACGGGGTCGAGATTACCAGGGACGGTGCCGTGTGGGTCTCGAGCTGGGCCGATTCGTCAGTCTCTCGGTACGCGGGCGGGCAGAGTACAAGTCTGATCAAGGGCGTGCCGAGTCCCGCCGATATCGGGTACGACGCGCGGCGCAATCGGCTACTCGTGCCGATCTTTACCGGGAATCGCGTGGAGATCTGGCAGCTGCAGTAGTAGGTTGGCGGTTGGAAGGTTGGACCTTTAACCCTCAGGCTCCTGTTGCGTGAGACAATGCAGCGTGCCGAGGCCCCAGACGAGATCGACCGCGTGGATCCCGACCACGGGGCGATTCGGGAACAATTCGGCGAGGATGCCGAGCGCGATCCGATCGTTGGGATCGTTGAACGTGGGAACGAGGACGGCGGCGTTCGCGATGTAAAAATTGGCGTAACTGGCCGGCAGGCGCTGGCCGTTGAAGAACACCGGAGCGGGCATCGGGAGATCGACGATCTCGATGCTCGCTCCTTTTTCCAGGCGCATGCCCTGCAGCCGTTCCCGGTTCTCGGCGAGTGGCTTGTAGTTCACATCCCTGGCATCGTCCTCCCGGCACAGCACGACGGTCGCCGGATTCACGAACCGGCACAGATCGTCCACGTGGCCGTGCGTGTCGTCACCCGCGATGCCGCGGCCGAGCCAGAGTGTGTTGGTGACGCCGAGCGTTTCGCGAAAGACGTTCTCGAGCTCGTAGCGCGACACGCCGGGATTGCGGGTCTGCACCACGGGATCGAGCAGGCACTCTTCGGTAGTCAGGAGCGAGCCGCGGCCATTGACGTCGATGCTCCCGCCCTCGAGCACGATCTTCCCATCGATCAGGGGCAGCTTGAAGTGCTTCGCTGCCCGCGCAGGGATCAGGTCGTCTTTCTTCCAATCGCTGTACTTGGCCCAGGCGTTGAAGTGAAACCGGGCGATGGCGAGCGAATGGTCGCGCCGGACGAAGATCGGGCCGAAGTCGCGCGTCCAGCCGCGATTGGTGGGGAAACGCAGGAAATCGACCTGCTCGAGGTCGACCCCCGCTTTCTTGAGGAAACGGGTCGCGGCCGCGCGATGGCCGTTGGAATTGACGAGCAGTCGGACGATCTCACCGCGAGACAGATGCCGGACGATCTCGGCGTAGACCCAGGGAATTGGCGGGAATTTGCCGGGCCAGTCGCTCGTATTGTGCGGCCACCCGAGCCACGTCGCCGCGTGGGGTTCCCACTCGGCGGGCATGCGCGGGGCCGGAGTGCTAATCGGTCAGGAACCGGTGCTGGATGTCGCTGTACGCATCCGTACGCCGGTCGCGCAAGAACGGCCAGTTGCGGCGCACTTCCTCAATACGCGAAAGATCCACCTCGGCCAGGACCAGTGCCTCGTCTCCCGCCGCTTCGGCGACGATGAGGCCGAATGGATCGCACACGAACGAGTGCCCCCAGAACTCGATGCCGTCACCCTGACCGCCGAGGCGCTCGAAGCCTACGCGGTTCACCGCCGCGACCCAACAGCCGTTCGCGATCGCATGGCTCCGCTGGATCGTCTTCCACGCATCGAGCTGCTGCTCGCCGTGTTGCGCTTTTTCCTTCGGATGCCAGCCGATGGCCGTCGGATACAGCAGGATATTCGCGCCCTGGAGCGCGGTGAGGCGCGCGCCCTCCGGGTACCATTGATCCCAGCAGACGAGCGTGCCGATCGGGCCGACGTTCGTGTCGAACGCGCGGAATCCCAGGTCGCCCGGTGTGAAGTAGAACTTCTCGTAGTACGCCGGATCATCGGGAATGTGCATCTTGCGGTAGATCCCTTTGACTTTCCCGTCGGCATCGATCACAGCAGCGGTATTGTGATACAAACCGGCTGCGCGGCGCTCGAACAGCGACGCGACGATCACGACACCATTTTCCTTCGCGATCTTCCCCAGTGTCTCCGTCGATGGACCGGGAACCGCCTCAGCGAGATCGAACAGTGCGTGATCTTCGCGCTGGCCGATGTAGTGTGTGCGGAAGAGCTCGGGAAGGCAGACGAGCGCGGCGCCCTGCTGCGCGGCTTCGCGGATCCGCGCGACCGCCTTCCCCAGATTGGCCTGCGGATCGTCGCTCATGCTCATTTGCACGAGCCCGATCTTGAACTTCGACGGCAGGGACCGAGCCATGGGGTGAAAGGCTACTACGAATGTTTGAAGGACACAACGGGGCAGGGCCCCGGGGTGCGACCAACCCCGGGGCTATGCGGCGCTTGTGCCCGCACCGTCGGCATGAGGACGACTACCGCCACGCTCGCGACTACGAGCGTGGCCGGGATCATGTCGTCGGCGCCGGCGCGGGGGTCGGCTCCGCACTGAAGGTCTCGACGACGACGCTGCCGCCGAGTGAGTTCCCGGCGCCGGCCATCGTGCCGAGGTCGTTGCCGAAGTACGCCTCTTCGCCGTGCTGGCTGAGGTCGAGCCCTGTCGTCTCCTCCGGCAGGTCGGCGCGTGCCCCGATCGTGACTTCCACCAGTTTGAGGATGCCCAGCGTTCCGATGGCGGCAAACGCAATGGTCGCGACGACGGCAAGGAGCTGCACGCCAATTTGACTGGCGTTGCCCGCCAGGAGTCCGTCGCCGCCGGCCGGGTTCACGAGCTTCGTGGCGAATACGCCGGTGAGCATCGCGCCGGCCACGCCAGCGAGCCCGTGGCAGGAGAAGACGTCTAGGGCGTCGTCGAGCTTGGTCTTCGAACGAATCTGGATCGCGGTATAGCTGACGCCTGCCGCGAGAATGCCGATCAGGAGTCCGGAAATCGGCGTCACGTATCCGGCCGCCGGCGTGATGCCCACTAGGCCGACGACCAGTCCGGTGGCGGCACCGACCGCCGTGATCTTGCCGGTCCGGGCGAGGTCGAGACCCGCCCACGTAACCAGGGCGGCAGCGGCGGCGGTGTTGGTGTTCACGAACGCGAGCGCGGCCAAACCGTTCGCGGCCAGCGCCGAGCCGGCATTGAAGCCGAACCAACCGAACCAGAGCAGCCCGGCGCCGAGCAGGACGAGCGGCACGTTATGCGGCGCGATCGGAACGCGGCGGTAATCCCGGCGGGGGCCGAGGAACCACGCGGCAACGAGCGCCGACACGCCGGCGCTGATGTGCACGACGGTGCCGCCCGCGAAGTCGAGCGCGCCGCGCTTCAGCAGCCAGCCGCCGGAGCCCCAGACCCAGTGCGCGAGCGGGTCGTAGATCAACGTCGCCCACAAGACGAGGAATACGATGTAGCCCCGGAAGCGCATCCGCTCCACGATCGCGCCCGAAATGAGCGCGGGCGTGATGATCGCGAACATGCCCTGGAACATCGCGTGGGCTTGCAGCGGAATCGTCGCGGAATAGGTCGGATTGGGGTCGAGGCCGACATTATTCAAGCCGAGCCACGACAAGCCGCCCCACACCGAATTGCCTGGACCAAACGCGATCGAGTATCCGAACAGCATCCACTGGACGCCGATCACTCCGAGCGCGACGACGCTCATCATCATGGTATTCAGCGCGTTCTTGGGGCGGACAAGCCCGCCGTAGAAGAACGCGAGACCCACGGTCATCAGGAGCACGAGCGCGCTCGAAACCAGTACCCAGGCAGTATCCCCCGCCGACACCGCTGCTTGCGTCATACCGCACCTCCTATACCGGCCGCGTTGATCGCCGCGCGTTGGACCGCGTCGGCGTTGACGGCGGTCAGAGCGGCGTTGTCTACCTCACCTGTGCGAATGCGGATCACCCGTTCGATGGGCTGGATGAAGATCTTGCCGTCGCCGACTTCGCCCGTGCGGGCAGCGGACAGAATCGCCTGCACGCACGGCTCGACGAACGGCTCGGAGCATACCATTTCGATTTTGACCTTCTCGTGGAATTCCATGACGAGCGCCGTTCCGCGATACTGCTCGAACCGCTCGTGCTCGCCGCCGTGCCCCGAGACGCGGCTCAGCGTGATGCCGGTGATTCCGGCGCGGAACAGCGCCGCTTTCACTTCGGGGACGCGGTCGGGACGGACGATTGTCGTGATGAGCTTCATGCGTGACTCCCCCCTCCAGTCGATTGGAGTTGGACGACAGGTTCGAGCTCCGCGGCATCCGGCTGCGGCGGAGCGACTTTGCGGAACAGCGTCCGATACGCGTCCCACTGCGCGATCAGTGACCGCGCGCGGGCGCTGCCGGTCTTGTGGAAGTGCTGCTGGACGAGCTTGCGCAGGACGCGCCCGTCCATGGAATTCAGGCCGGTCACGGCGACCATGTCGAGATTGCAATGCGATTCCAGGACGCCACGCTCATCGAGCACGTAGGCGATGCCGTTCGACATCCCGGCGGCGAAGTTGCGGCCCACGGGTCCCAGCACCACGACGACGCCGCCCGTCATGTACTCGCAGCAGTGATCCCCGGCTCCCTCGATGACGGCGACGGCCCCCGAATTCCGCACTGCAAAGCGGTCGCCAGCAGCCCCTGCCGCGAACAACCGTCCGGAGGTCGCGCCGTAGAGAGCGGTGTTGCCTAGCAGCACGTGAGATCCGCTCGCGTAGCCCGCGCCACGGAACGGGCGGATCACGATCTCGCCGCCGCACAGCCCCTTGCCGACGTGATCATTTGCCTCGCCCTCGAGATGCAGATGCATGCGTGGCAGCGTGAACGCGCCAAAGCTCTGGCCTGCACTGCCGCGGAACCGCAGCCGCAGCGGCGTGCCGGGTCCTTGGCCGCCATGCTCGCGCGCAAGGTCGCCGGCGATGCGCGCGCCGACGGTGAGGTGATGATTCCCAATCGTGAACACCTTCACCGCTGGTTCGGGCTGCGCGAGAATCTCGGCATCGAGCGACACGATGCCGGGACGCGCATTGCGTTCTGCGGTGCGGCGGCGTGGCGCCGTCGTCGTGGGCGCCGTCAGGATCGCCGAGAGATCCAGGAGGCTGGAGCGCGGCGTCTCGCTGCGCTCGACGCGCTCGAGCAGCTCCACGTGCCCGATCAAATCGTCCATCCGGCGCACGCCCAAAGAGGCCATGATGCCGCGGACGTCTTCAGCTATGAATGTGAAGTAGGCGATGACCTGCTCGGGCGTGCCTTTGAACTTGGCGCGCAGATCCGGCCGCTGCGTCGCGATGCCCGTTGGGCAGGAGTTCAAATGGCACTGCCGCGCCATCGCACAACCCAGCGCCACCACCGTCGCCGTACCGAACCCGAACGACTCGGCGCCGAGCAATGCTGCTATGACGACGTCACGGCCGGTGCGCAGCCCGCCGTCGGTGCGGACTTCGATCCGCTCGCGCAGCTTGTTGCGCATCAGGATCGCCTGGGTCTCGGCAAGGCCAAGCTCCCAGGGCGAGCCGGCGTGCTTGATGGACGACAGCGGGGAGGCGCCCGTTCCGCCATTGTGTCCCGAGATCAGGACGTAGTCGGCGTATGCTTTCGCCACACCCGCAGCGACGGTGCCGACGCCCGCTTCCGCCACGAGCTTCACGCCGATCCGTGCCGTGGGGTTCACCTGCTTCAGATCGTGGATCAGTTGCGCGAGGTCCTCGATCGAGTAGATGTCGTGGTGCGGCGGCGGTGAGATGAGCGAAATCCCCGGGACCGCATGCCGCAGCCGCGCGATGAGGTCCGTGACTTTGTGCCCGGGCAGCTGTCCGCCTTCGCCGGGCTTTGAGCCCTGGGCGATCTTGATTTCGAGCTCTTCGGCGCGCACCAGGTACGCCGTCGTGACGCCGAACCGGCCCGAGGCCACCTGTTTGATGCGATTGTCGGCGCGATCGGTGTCCGCGCGTGCGAGGTATGTGGCAGGATCCTCGCCGCCTTCCCCCGAATTCGAGCGCGCCTGCATGCGATTCATCGCGATGGCGAGCGTCATGTGCGCTTCGGGCGACAGGGCGCCGAGCGACATCGCGCTCGAGATGAAGCGGCGGCGGATCTCCTCGACGGGCTCGACTTCTGCTACCGGGACCGGGGTCTGCGCGCGGAAGTCGAGCAGATCGCGCGGACCGGCCGGCGCGCGGCTCCGGGCTCCCTCGACAAAGCCCGCATACTCGCCGTGCTGCAGCGCGCGCACGAGCGGCGGCGACCAGCCGTGGTCCTCGCCGTCGCGGCGGTAGCGGACGCGGCCATGATCGGGCAACGGACCCAGCGCCGCGCTGTGCCGCGTCAGTACATCTTCGGCGATCTCCTTGAAGCCGACGCCGCCGATCACCGAGGCCGTGCCCGTGAAGCAGCGGTCGATCACCTCGGGGCCAAGGCCGATCGCTTCGAAAATCTGCGCGCCGGTATACGACTGCAGCGTGGAGATCCCCATCTTCGACAGGATCTTGAGCAGGCCCTTTTCGGCGGCGGTGCGGAACTTGTCGGCGGACGATTCTTCGTCACGCAGGCACTGCACCGCGAGCCAAGGGTGCACGGCTTCCGCACCGTAGCCAAATAGCGCGGCGAGATGGTGTACGTCCCAGGCGTCGCCGGCTTCGGCGACGAGTCCGACGCGAATGCGTTGCCGCGCCTGCACCAGCCGTTGGTGAACGGCCCCGATCGCCAGCAGCATAGGGATGGGCGCGCGCGTCTTGTCGGCCTCGCGGTCGCTGATGACGAGGATCGTCGTCCCGCCGCCGCGGCGCACTGCCGCTACGGCATCGCGCGCCAACTGCTCGAGCGCGCGCTCTAGCTCGGCCGGTCCCGCCGCAGCCTCCCAGGTCGCGCTGAGTGTCGTCACCTCGGCGCCACCGACGCGACGCAAGGCAGCCATTTCTTCGGCGAGGAGCACAGGATGCTCGAGCCGCAGCAGCGTCTTGCCGCCGGGGCGCTGAGAAAGCAACGAGCCGCGCCGGCCCAGGTACATCCCCAGCGACATCACCAGTTCTTCGCGCAGCGGATCGATCGCGGGATTGGTCACCTGCGCGAACCGCTGGCGCACATAGGCGTAGACGCTCTGCGGCAGCTTGGAGAGCGGCGCGATCGGCGTGTCGTCGCCCATACTCCAGATCGCGTCTTTGCCTTCGGCGGCCATCGGCGAGATCACGAACTTCAGGTCTTCGTGGCTGTAACCGAACGCGTGCTGCCGCGCCGTCAGCTCATCGGCCGGCAGCGCCGGACCAAGCGGCGCGACCTCGGCCGGGAGTTGGCGAATCGCGCGCGCCGTCCAGCGACGGTACGGGCAGCGCTGGGCGACTTCGAGCTTGGCGTCGGCGCTGTGGAGGACCACGTTGCGCAGCGTGTCCACCACGAGCAGCTCACCGGGGCCGAGGCGGCCGGACTCCACCACATCGCCGGGCTCGAAGTCCACGATTCCGACTTCTGAGCCGGCGACCACGACGTTGTCGCGCGTGATCTTGTAGCGGCACGGCCTGAGACCGTTGCGGTCGAGCGCGGATCCTGCGACCACGCCGTCGCTGAACGCGAGCGCGGCCGGGCCGTCCCACGGCTCCATCAGTCCCGCGTGGTATTCGTAGAAGCTCCGCAGCGCCTGCGGCATATCGGGGACGCGCTCCCATGCTTCGGGCATCAGCATCATCAACGCGTGCACCGGATCGCGGCCCGAGCGAACCAGCAGCTCGAACGCGTTGTCGAGACTCGTCGAGTCACTGCCGTCCGCCCAGATGACCGGCTTCAACAGCTCGACGTCTCTTTCCCACACCGGCGCGGCCAGCGCCGGCTCGCGCGCAAGCATCGCGTTGCGATTGCCCCACAGCGTGTTGATCTCGCCATTGTGCGCGAGGAGCCGGAACGGCTGCGCGAGTGGCCAGCTCGGCAGCGTGTTGGTCGAGTAGCGCTGGTGGAAGACCGCGACGCCGGTCTCGTATAGCGGCGACTGCAGATCGGCGTAGAAGTGAGGCAGCTCGGTCCCGACGAGTAACGCTTTGTACACCACGGTGCGACAGGACAGCGAGCAGACAAAGACCGGTACTCCGGCTGCAGTGGCGCGGCGCTCGATCACGCGCCGCGCGAGGTACAGCCGGCGTTCCCATGCCTGCGCGTTGGCGGGACCCGATGGAGGTCCAATGAAGATCTGGCGAATCACCGGTTGACTCTGTGCCGCGAGCGGGCCGAGCACGCTCGCATCGACAGGAACGACCCGCCATCCGAGTACGGACATGCCGAGCGTAACCAGCGCGCTCTCGATCATGTCCATCGCGACGCCGAGGCCCCCACCTTGCTGCGGCAAGAAAAACATGCCGACGGCGACGCGCTCGCGTGGGCCGACGCCGAGCAGGCGGTGGGGGATCTGCGTCAAGACGCCGGCGCCGTCGCCGGACTTGTCGTTGGAGGCGGCGCCGCGGTGGGCGAGGCGGGCGACGGCGGTCAGCGCCATGGACAGTATGTCGCGGTTGCGCTCTCCGTCGGCGCGGGCGACGAAGCCGACGCCGCAGGCGTCGCGCTCGCGCCAGGGATCCAGATAACGAAAAGCCCGCTCGGTGTTCGGAGCGGGCTTAGTGGGCTTGGATTTGGGTTTTCTCTGCACGCTATCGCGCCCCGCCGCTCCCCAGTAAGGGTCCGACGTTGATATTGGCCAGCGGATTCAGCGTATGTTTATGCATTGGGTGTCATAAATATGCGGATGGGTTCGAAATCGCGCAAGTGGTCATGGTCCGAATGTCACCCGCGTGATGCGCCCGCGCGGCCCGGCTGCCCAGCAAACATTCCGCGCCGTACAACCCACGGCCCAGTAGGCCGCACCGCTGAGGTTGGTCCAGGAGCGGCCGTCGTTCGCCGTCCAGTCGAGTCCTTTCGGCCCCGCTACGATGTAGCCGTTCATGCCATGCAGCGTTGCGGAGCCATAGACCGCGCCGCTGAACGTCGGGTGGCTTACCAGCCTCCATGTGGCGCCACCATCCTTGGTGACCGCCGCCACGCTGTCGCTGCGGTCGTCCGGCTTGAGGAGGCGGCCGCCGAGCGCCATGCCGTGCTGCGCGTCCCGGAACGCCAGCGTAGCGACGCCGGTGTTCTCCCCGGAGACGATCGGCGTGGTCACCACGGACCAGCGCTGGCCGCGATCGCCGGAGCGGTAGACTCGTGCCACGGGTTCCGTCGCAAACCACGCCCGCCCCTGGCCCTGCACGATGAGACAGGTACCGCCCGCAGCTGGCGATCCTTCTCCCGCCACCGCCGCCGGCATCCCGTCCCCAGCGACCATGCTCCAGTGTTCGCCGTCGTCGGTTCGGATCACCATCATCTTCCCGTGCGCCGCGTCGCTCACCGCGATGCCATGTGTGGCGTCCCAGAAGCCGAAGCAGTCGTAGAAGGCCGCGGAGTCGCGGTTGATGAATTGCAATTGCCAGCTCTGCCCGGCGTCGCTGGTCTTATAGATGCGGGAGCTTTCGCCGGGGCCGGCTGCCAGCAGGTAGGCGGTGGTGGCACTCACTGCCTCGACATCGCGGAACTGGAGTGTGGAATCGGGGCCTGTCATGGCGCCCGGGACCCACGTGCGGCCGCCGTCGACCGTGCGGACCCAGGTGGCCTTGTGCCCCGAGACCCACACGACGCTATCGTCGAGCGCGCTCACCGCCTGCAGCAGGGCAGTGGTATGGCTCTCCTGCTCGGTGACGCTGGCGATTACCGCGGGACTGAGAGCAGGCTGCGTGTGGGGTGCGCAGCCCGTGATCAGTATCAATGGCAGGAAGAAGAGGCGTCTCATCGGCGCGCCTTAACATGGCGCGCGTCGGTCTAGAAGCGAAGACCGCCGGTGATCGCCAGTATGTTGACATACGGCTGGCTCCACGTGTACAGCCAGTGGAAGTCGAGCACGAACTTCGCCTTCCCGTGGCCGAAGACCGCGTTGCCGCCCACCTTCGTGCCGAACTGGAGCTCGCTGTGGTCGGCGCAGCTCGCGCCGCCCGTGCATACCTGTCCCTTGAACTCATATCCACCGGCGACGAAGTACGCTTCTTGCCGCACCGAGGAACTCCTCGCGAACACGCGCCCGCCGCCCACACCCCCACCGTACGTGTCGAATTTCCCGCTACCGACCTCCGACCCGACGGTGTTGTACTCGCCTTCCAGGCGAACGTGGTAGCTGTAACCGCGTTGCAGCACAAACGCCGCCCCGGCCGTCCAGCCGGTGCCTTTGGTGGCGTCGGCGTAGCTGAAGACCGGAAACATCGCGCCGCCGGTGACCTGGAAGGCGCTCGGCTTCTCTGACGACTGCGCGCGGAGCGCGCTTGGTCCGGCGACAGCAGCGAGCACGGATAGAGCGGTGACAACGGAGCGATGGTGCATTCGCGCGTCCCTTTCCCGAATGTGAAGACGTCCTCGGAACCGACTATGCGGGGCCTTTGTCAACGTAGACGCAGGGCAGAGCTCCAGCGACATGCACTTTAGCACTAGCCCTCCGGTGTGGAACACATGGACATGAGTGCGATAGGCTTTGACATGGCGCGCTCCGTTGGAGAGCTGGAGACTGCGTTCAGAGAATGGCCCTATTACGACGAAGGAGTACTACGAAAATTGACAGGGGACTCTACTTATCCGACGAGGATTGGCTCCACTGGTTGGCTGTAGTGGTAGGTCTTGCCGGCGTAGTTGCGGAGCACGACTTCCTTATCAGTCAGCTTGACCACGTACTCAGGCAGCAGCGGAATCTTCCCCCCACCGCCCGGCGCGTCGATCACGAAATGCGGCACTGCCAGCCCTGACGTCCAGCCCCGCAACGCCTCCACGATCTCCAGCCCCTTCTGCACCGTGGTCCGGAAGTGCTCGGCACCCGCGACCTGGTCACACATATAGATGTAGTAGGGGCGCACCCGCGCGGCGAGCAGCCGCTGCATCAGCAGTTTCATGACCTCCGTGTCGTCGTTCACCCCTTTGAGCAGCACGGTCTGACAACCGAGCGGAATGCCGGCATCGGCGAGCATGCCGAGCGCCGTGACGGCTGCGGGCGTCAGCTCGTCGGGATGGTTGAAGTGCGTGTTGATGTAGAGCGGATGGTACTTCTTGAGGATCGCGCAGAGCTCCGGCGTCACCCGCTCCGGCAGATGGCACGGGACTCGGCTTCCAATTCGCAGCACCTCGAGGTGTGGAATCGCGCGTAGCCGTCGGCAGATCTCGTCGATGCGGCGGTCGGACAGGAGCAGGGGATCGCCGCCCGACATGATGACGTCCCGGATCTCCTTGTGCTCCTCGAGATAGCGGAAAGCTGACTCGAGCTGCGCCATCGGGATTTTCTCGGGATCGCCAACCTTACGACGACGTGTGCAGAAGCGGCAGTACGCCGCGCACACGGGCGACACGAGAAATAGCGCCCGGTCAGGATACCGGTGGGTGATGTTCGGCACCGGCGAATTGGCATCCTCCGCCAGCGAATCGACGAGGCCGTCGTGGATTTCCAGCTCCTGCACCGTCGGCACGTACTGTCGCCAAATGCGATCGCCCGGCGACTTGATGAGATCGACCATCGCGGGGGAAATGCGGAATTCGAAGTTCTCGGCGGCCTCGCGCAGGTGCGCGATGTCCGCGACGTGTTCCGCGCCGAAGCGCGCGGCCAGGGCGTCGAGCGAGGCGATGCTCTTCTTACGAAGAAGTTCTTGCCACGTTTCCAGTCGTCAGATCCTTGGTATAGATCACCAGATCGTCACCCGGTGCGTAGTAGCCCGGGACCCGAGCGGCTCTGGTGTAGCCGCGGGCTTCGTAGAACTTGCGTGTCGTCACATAGTCGGGACGCGAGCTCGTTTCTACGACCACGAGCCGTCTGCCGTCAGCCGTCAGCCGGCGCTCCACATTCTGCAGTAGCTGCGAGCCGATGCCGCTGCCCTGGCGGTTCCGATCGACCACGATCCAGTACAGATCGCTCGTCGCGAGCGTCCCCGGCGTCGATCCCCAGCACGCGTAGCCGATCAGGCGATCGCCGTCGAACGCCCCCACGAACTGGTAGTCGTCGTCGCCGGCCAGGCACTCATCGAGCAGCTCGACCGCGGTCCGCACCTCCTCCTCGCGGAAGAGGCCGGTGTCCCGCGTCAGCTGCTCAAGCCGTGCGCGGTGCGCGCGCGCGACGGGGCGCAGCGAGGAGCTCACGTGCGGCCTTCGACCCTTGAGCCTCCCGCAACGCCAGCTCCGCAATGCGGCGAATCAACTCCGCATAGTCCCAGCCGGCCGTTTTCGCCATCCGTGACAGCCCGGCATCGTCGGTGAGATCGGGGTTCGGGTTCACCTCGAGGATCCACGGCTTCCCCAGCTCGTCGACGCGGATGTCGACACGGCCGTAGCCTTTGCCCTGCATCGTGCGCCATGCAGTCTCCGCGAGGCGGGCGAGTCGATCGGCGAACCGTTGCGAGATTTGCGCGGGGCAAATCGGCCGGCTTCCCAGGTCCTCGGCTGAGCCAACGTGCCATTTGGCCGCGTAGGTCAGGATCGGCCAGATGCCCTCGGGCATCGCGCTGAAGTCGATTTCCGCGACTGGCAGCGTGCGATCACCGACGATCCCGACGTTGAACTCGCGACCCCCGATGTATTGCTGGACCAGCACCTCGTCGAATTGCTCGGTCATCGCGGCGATACGGGCCTTGAGACTCTTGCGGTCGGTCACGACCGACTGTCGATCGAGTCCCGCGCTCGCGTCCTCGGCGGCGGGCTTCACGATGGAAGGCAGCGGGAAGTCGTCGTCGATCTTCCCTTGCGCCACGGTCCAGCGTGGCACGGGCAGTCCCGCGCGCTCGAGTACCGTGTTCGCGACCGCTTTGCGACGGCAGACGGCCGTCGTCCAGGGTCCGCAGCCGGTATACGCGATCCCGGCAAGCTCCAGCGTCCCGACGACGTGATCTTCCCATTGTGCGACGCCGCGCACGCCTTCGCACAGGTTGAACACGAGATCGGCGCGGCGGCAGGCGTTGAACCAGCGCATGTCGTGACGCACGGGAACGCGTTGGACCTGGTGATTGAGCGCCGCGAAGATCGCGGCAATGTCGTCGACCGCTTCCATCACGCCGGCGACATCCTCGGGCGTCCAGTCGTCGGCGCCGGGATCGTACAGGATGACGACTCTCACGCGCTGGCCGCGGCGGCTGCAGCGGGGATCGTGTGGCCGGTTAGCCGCCGCCACGCGATCCGCACCACCTCCTGGATCAATTCGTCGTAGCTGAAGCCGGCGACGCGCGCCGCCTTGGGGAAACAGGAATTCATGTCGGGGTCGGGGATGATTCCCGGCAGCGGATTCAGCTCCACGACATTCGGCACGCCGAAGCGGTCGACGCGGACGTCGATCCGGCACCAGTCGCGGCAGCTCAGCGCGCGATACGCATCGAGCGCCACGCGCTCGGTTTCACGGCACAGTGAATCCGGCACGCCGGTCGGTGGGCATTGGAAAATCGCCAGCGGATTCTGCGGCGTGTCCCAAATCCACTTCGCCTCGTAGCCGTACACCGGTGGGGCACCCGCCGGCAGCGTCGCGAAATCAAATCCGACGATGGGCAAACAGCGCACGTCGCCGTTGTTGCCCAAGATGGCGACGGTGAATTCGGGGCCGGGGAGATAGGTCTCGACGAGCACCGGCTGGTCGTAGCGATTTAGGAGGAAAGGGACGCGCTCGGCGAGCTGCGCGGGGGTTTCACATAAGTTGTTGACAAATATGCCCTTACCAGATCCCTCGGCGACCGGCTTTACGAACAGCGGAAACGGCAGCGGCATCCGGCCCAAGTCTTCGACCTTCTCGATCACGCGGAACGGCGCGGTCGGTACGCCGCGGTAGGCAAGAATCTCTTTGGTGCGACCCTTGTGCAGCGTCAGCGCGAGCGTGAGCGGGTCAGAGCCCGTGTACGGAATGTTCAGGTACTCGCAGAGCGCCGGCACGTGCGATTCGCGGCAAGGGCCGTGCAGTCCCTCGGCGACGTTGAAGACGATGTCGGGATGTGCGAGCGCGAGTTTTTGCGGAAAGAATTCGTCGGCTTCGAGACGAACGACGTTGCCGAAGAGACTCAGAGCCTGCTCGACCGCGTCTATCGTCGACGGGTCATCCCATTCCGCGTAAGCATCAGACGCATCGATCGCGTCAGGCTTCTCGTTGTATGCGAGTCCGATTCGCATTACGAATCAGAATACGAAATGCGCAATAGATGCGCAAGACTCTCGCGCGTCGAGATTTTTTTTGTGTCGTCACACCTTGTGGTAGGTGACGCGCGCCGCTTCCTGTTTGTCGCCCGCGACGTAGATCTCGAAATCGGAGAACAGCGCACCCGCTTCTTCTTGCAGCACGCGCAGCGCCGCGATCGCCATGCGGCGGATTTCCAGCTCCGCACCTTCGCCGCACCGCAGCTCGAGCATCGTGCGCCATGCACGCGCGTTGCCGGAGACGACGATTTTGACTTCGGTCGCATTCGGCAGCACGCTCCGCGCCGCCTCGCGCGCCATTTTCCGCCGGTGCACCTTGTCGCCGATCCACTCGTAGCGCTGCATCAGCCCCTCGACCGCGCGCACGTAGGCAGCCTGTGCTTCCATCACTTGCTGTTGCCATTCTTCTTCGAGGCGAGCGTCACCGGCAATGGCAGGCGGCATGACGAATGCGGCATGTGATTCGTCCACGTAGCGCTGCGAGATCTGGGAATACCCGAAGCCGGCGCGGTGGCGGACGAGCTCGTGCGAGCAGGAGCGTGAGATCCCTTCGATGAGGAGCACGTACACTGCGTGCTCCAGCACCGAGCCGTGGCCCTGCTTCTTGATATTCTCGAGGTACTCCGCCGTGGTGCGATTGATCGGATTGTGCTGGCTCATGTAGCACAGCCGGCCGGCGTATTCCGCGAGCCGTTCGCCATCACTCGCATCACCGCGCCACTGCACCGGCAGATGCTCGGGCTCGACAAACTGCGGGCGGGCGATCAGCGAGATGCGGGGGGCGCGAAAGACTTCCATCGGCGTCAGCGTGTCAGCTCGAGTTTCGGTGTGGCCCATGCGGCGCTGCGCTCCATGTCACGGAGTTTGCCGGCAATGTCGTCGGGGATGGCCGCGGCGGCCGCCCCAACTTTCAGCGCGGCCACGGGCGACCAGTCGGTCGCCGGAATGATAACACCAGGGTTGAGAATCGATAACGGGTCGTACGCGCGCTTCACCGCGCGAAACAACTCCATGACCTCACTGCCATAGAAACGCTCCAGGACACCCGCGCGCAAGCGGCCGACGCCGTGCTCGCCCGCCGGCACGCCGCCCAACCGCGCGAGCAGATCCGTGACGTCGTCGAACAGGCCGAGCAGCGATCCCTGCCAACCGGCAGCCGTCGTATCGGGCAGCGCGTTGACGTGGACATGGCCGTCGCCGGCGTGCCCAAAGATCACGACGGGAATGCCGCGCTCCGCCGCGCTCGCGCGCAGCCCGGCGATGTAGGCCCCAAGGGCATTGACCGGGACACAGCCATCTTCGATAACCTGAAGTGAGCGTTGTGTGGCAGGGAGCCGGGCAAGGGCGGGTGAGGCCTGGCGTCTGATATTCCAGAGGTGCTCGAGTCCGGCGCGGTTCACGGCGGTTTCGACATGCACGGCGGACTGTCTGAGCCCGCGAACCGCGTCTCCCACCACGCCGCGTGCCGCTGACGCGCTGTCCCGTTCGAATTCGACGAGCAGCAGGCACGCGACTTTCGGCGCATCGGGCAGCAGGCGCAACAGCGATTCGTCCAGGAGTTCGACGGCTGAGGGCCGAAGCGAGATGAGGTAGGGGACCGCCTCGGTCATGGTCTCGAGATCGGCGAACCCAACTGCCGCGCCCGCGATGTCGACAGGAGTCGGATCGAGCCGCCACTCCACCGTCGTGACGATGCCCAGTGTCCCCTCAGCGCCGATGAAGAGATCCAGCTCGTCGCCGCTCTCCGCGTACTGATCGAGCGCGTAGCCGCTGGAATTCTTGCGCGTCTTTGGAAAACGATCGGAGATCAGCCGTCTGTCATCAGCCGTGAGCGAGAAGCTGCCCTGATTCCCGGCTCCTCGCTCCAGGATTCTGATCTTTCCGTCCGCGTCGACGATCTCGAGTGCCTTGACCCACTGCCGCACACTGCCGTATCGCACCGTGCGCGGTCCGGCGGCATTGGTGCTCACCATTCCGCCGCTCGTGGCAAACACGCCAGACGACGGATCGGGAGGAAGCCGCAGGCCGTAGGGCTTTGCGGCGTCGTTCACGGCGGCCCCGGTGACTGAGGCGCCGGCTCGTGCGAGGCGACGCTGCGGATCGACGCTGAGCTCACGGAAGCCGGTGCTCAGGTCCACGATCACTCCCGAGCCCACGTTGCCACCGGGCATGCCGCTGCCCGCGCCGCGCGGAATCAGGGCTCGCCGCGAGCCGGCGGCCTCGCGGACAAGGCTGACGACCTCCTCGATCCTTTGGGGAATCGCCACGGCGGCGGGGATGATGCGGTAGATGCCTGCGCCTTCGGCATAGGCCGCGCGGATACGCGGATCGGTCAGTAACACGACCCAAACTTGACACGAGGGAACGACAACGTGAAGCTTCGTTTCCCGATGCCTAAAGCGCAGCTGATTCACATTGAAGTCGACCGGCGGCTTGGCCACGAGTGGGACGAGTGGAACGGCCGGCCCCTGCCAAACAGCGGTGATTTCTCGGCAGCCCCCGGACTGTTCTTCGGATACGCAGCCCTCACGATTGCCGCTGCGACGGCCGGACTGGCCCTTCTACTGTATCTCGTTGGTCCGCGCCTCGCCGGGTTGTGGAAACCGTTGCCAACGGCGCTGTGGACCCTAGTCGCCGTGCTTGCCGTAGCGCAGTGGCTGTACTTCGCCTTGCTCACGGCGTCGTTCTACGTCGGCAGGAATCTTCTCCCCGAACGTCTCCTCGAGCGCGGGCCCTACCTCAAGCTCATGAACTACACGTCGCTTTTGGCGCGGAGCTTTGGCAAGCGCGACTGGGTCGAACATGCCGCCATCGACATATACAACACGCTCGCGGAACGGCGCGGCCGCAGGGTCGGGAAGGGTGAGCTGCTGGTCCTGATTCCCCGGTGCCTGTCCAAACAGGCGCTCGACGGCGTCCTCGAAGTCGCCGGACGCTACGAAGTCCCGGTGTTCGTTGCGACGCGCGGCCAACTCGCTCGGCGCGTGATCCGCGAGCGGCGGCCGCGGGCGGTCGTCGCCGTCGCGTGCGAGCGCGACATGATGACCGGACTGCGCGATGTCGCCGGCAAGCTCCCGGTGCTTGGCCTCACGATGCAGCTACCCAACGGTCCGTGCCGCGACGCTGCGATCGATCTGAGTCAGATGGAAAAGTGGGTGCAGGGTCTAGTTGGCGTTGAGAGCCGGCCCGCCCGCGAGCGGACGCCGGAGCAAAAACCCGAGCACGCACCAGCCTCCTAGCGTCACCCATTCCACCCAGCGAAAGCTCCCGGGCACGGCCGGAATCAGCTTCATCAGGACAATTGCAATACTCACCAACGCGCCTATCGCTGCCAAGGCGATGCCGTCGCGCCCATCGCCCGGCCGCCTCAGTGCGATGAACGCAAGGCATGCGGCACACCAGCCTACGGCCCCAACGGCCGAGCCGACCTCGGTGATGGGGACGAGCAATGCGTCCCCGAAGAATGCGCCTGCTGCGGTGAGCAGGGTGATCAGCAGAATAGAGACCGACGGCGTTCCAAACTTTTCATCGACTGTGCCGAGCCATGGATGGACGAGGCCACGGCGACCCAGTGCGTAGAGCAGGCGCGTAGCGCCGACGAGACTGCCGTTGAAGATCTTGAGCAGCGAGAGGAGCGCCCCCGCCAGAATCACCCGAGCGATCCACTCCGTGCCGAATGCCTTCGCGAACGCCGCCTCGGTGCCAAGATGCTGCGTCACGAGATCAGTCCACGGATACACCCACGCGACGACCGCGATTACAAGAACGTAGAACAATCCGCCAGCGACGAGCGCGAGACTGACTGTACGGCTCAACGTGGAAGGGGCGAGATCCGCATGTGCCTCCTCTGACGCTTTCGGAATCGCGTCGAAGCCGGTCAGGAAGTACGGCACGATCTGCGCGACCAGGAGCACGGAAACGAAAGGTCCCGACGAGGCAAAGAGCGGCTGCACGTTGCTCGCTGAGCCCCGCGCGAATCCAAGTACCACGAACAGCGCAAAGCAGGCCAGCAGGCCAAACGTCATGATATCCTGAAACCGCCCGCTCAGGCGGATCCCGCGGTAGTTGATGGACCCGATTCCGGCCGTCAGAACCAGACCGGCGATCAAGCGCGGCAGCGTGATGACTTTGCCCGCGACGGTGTATAGCGGAACATCATTGATCGCGGGGATGATGCGGGCGAGCAGATTGCCGATGGCCACCGCTTCCCACGGGCACACGATCGCGTACGCCAGCACCATCATCCAACCGGCCGCGAAGCTCACGCCGCGCGGAAACACGCGCTCGGTATACGCGATCTCCGCCCCCGCATCCGGGATGGAACGCACCAGGCGGCCATAGGTCAGCGCCACTGGGAGAATGAGAAGCGTGCCGCCCAGGAACCCCAGCATCGCACCGCCGGGCCCACCGCGGCCGAGCCAGTCGTCCATGATGACGAGCCAGCCCACGCCGACCATGCTGCCGAAGCCGAAGGTGAAGTACTCCAGCGCGCCGAGGCTGCGCCGGAGCGCCGTGCTAGTAGGTGGTGACCCCAAGCTTTTCCTTGAGTGCCGCGAGCAGCAGCTGGGCGCGCTGCTCACCGGGCGAGCCGGGTGGAGATGCGCGCTCGAGATCGCGCATCGTCCGCGACGGGTCCTCTCGAGGGCGGTACACGGCCTCGATCGTCACGCGGGATTTGCCGGACACATCGGGCTCGGCCCAGAGCCGCAGGCGGTGCGTGCCCGCGAACGCCTTGGTTTCGAGCCACGCGTCACGTACACTCACGAACGAGACGGCGACGGTGTCAGCGCGGAGCAGCGAGTCGGCGAATGCCGTCACGCGCTCGGGCGGCGCGTTGATCACCACCCGCAGCGCCTCCGGCAGTGGCGCGAACGACGGACGAGTCGTTCTGGGGTTGCAGGCAAGGAGGAGGCAACCGCAAGTCCACGCACCGCGCACCACGCACCGCGCACCCATCAATGCGAGTGCGGAGGGGTTCCTGGCGGGTGAGTGTGCGGCGCCGCCGCGGGTGCAGCGGTCTTGGTGGTATCGGCTGGCGCAGGCGCATCGTGCTCGTGCTCCTCGCCCGGCTCGTGGTGATGTCCCTCTTCCCGATTCTCGAGCTCGGCCTGCAACTTCGCCGAAGGCATTCCGGCGGCATGATCGAATACCAACCGCCCGCCGAGGACTCCCGTCCAGACGAGACCGAGGATGCCGACAACGCTCAGCGCGCGAGTGAGCGCGAGCTCCTGGGCGGGCATCTGGAAGCGCCGGATCAGCCGCCAGCCCAGCACGACGGTGAACACTCCCATCGTGAGCAGCGCCATGTTCTCGTGCTTCTCCATGATTTCATGGATCGCTTCGCCGTGCTCGATTCTGCTCTGGGCGAGCAAGCCGGCGACGACTGCGGCCCATCCGCCGATCACGCCCGCCCATAGCGTCCAGATGGCTGCCCACTGCAGCGATTCGCGTTTGGTCCACGCGGCCGCGAAGTCAAAGAGCACCGCGACCACCAGAAGTGCCGCGGGGAGATCGTTGAGGACCGCGTGCCAGCGGGCGGCGTCGTAACCAATCATTTAGAGCCCCAGGTTGCTGACGATGGGTGGATTTGCGGAGTAGTCGTAAAAGCCTTTGCCGCTTTTCTTGCCGTGCATCCCCGCGAGTACCATCCGCTTGAGCAGCGGCGGAGGCGCATACCGAGCCTCGCGGTACTCTTTGAACATGATTTCGGCGATGTGGTGCGTCGTGTCGAGCCCGACGAAGTCCAGCAGCGTCAGGGGGCCCATCGGGTACCCGCAGCCGAGCTGCATCGCTTTATCGATATCGGGCACGCTGCCCACGCCGCGTTCGACGGCACGAATGGCGTCGAGCAGGTAGGGAACGAGCAGCAGGTTTACGATGAAGCCGGACGTGTCCTTGGCGGCGATCGGCTCCTTGCGGAGCGACGCCGCGAATGCGAACGCGCGCTTGAATGTGTCTTCGGAGGTCGTGACCGTGCGTACGACTTCCACGAGCGCCATCAGCGGCACTGGATTGAAGAAGTGCAATCCCACGAACCGGTCGGCCCGTTTGGTGGCGCCTGCCATCTCTGCAATCGTCAGGCTGGACGTGTTCGAGGCAAAGATCGTTCCCTGGGCACACAAGCCATCCAGCTCCTTGAACAGCGCGTTCTTGAGCGCCAGGTCTTCGGTGATCGCTTCGATCACGATGTCGACCGGTTTCAAATCGGCGACGGTCGTCGTGAAGGTCAGCCGCTTGAGCGTCGCGTCGCGATCGGCGGCGGAGAGCTTTCCTTTTTCGACGAATTTGGCGAGCGATTTCTCGATGCCGGCGCGGCCGCGGTCCAGCACGTCCTTGGACACGTCGCGCACGACGGTGTCGTAACCCACGCTGGCCGCTACCTGCGCGATCCCGCTCCCCATCAGGCCACACCCCAGCACCCCGACGCGTTGGATATCGGTCATGGCAGCTCTCTAGCGTCCGCGAGGACGGGGACGCGGGTTTTCGAACGCCTTGCGCACCTCTTCGGCGATACGAACGAGCGGATGCGGCCCAGGCAACGATGGGGTCTCGCGAATCTCGTTCCGCTCGAGGCGATCGAGGACCTGCTCCAGCGACGTGTGGATGCGGTCGTTATCCACCCGGTGGACGCGCCCTATGGCGACAACTGCCGGAACCAACACGACGGCCGGCAGCAATCCCAGCGCCCCAAACGGCACCATTACGGCTGCAATGGCGAGCGATCCGAGCCCGAGCACGACGCCGCCGGCGAGGATCCGCCGTTCACGCCGCGTCCGAACATCGGCGGTCAACGTGACCAGGCAGAATCCCGGCTCGAGCTGTGCTATCTGGCCTGCGATTTCATCCGCACTGGCCAGCGAGTATCGCCGGCCTTTTTTCCCAATGGCACGCTGGATACTGGCGAACGCGCCCGCCTTGGGTTCCCACGTCGTCCGATCGGGGTAGCGGCGCTTGACCTGCAGTGATTCCTCCTCTTCCATCCAGCGGGTCAGCGCGCGCTCGACCGCAGCAGGCTCGCCCGGAACGACACGCTGGGCGCTGAGCCGGCGCGGGCCCGTCAGCCAGCCCCACGTACCCGGCGCAACTGCCGGCGCGGTGCGCGTCTGCTCCTCGAGCATCGCCTGGCGCAGGTAGCGATCGGGTATGCCGACGTCCTTGCCGAGCGCGACGACCTCGTCGTTCGTCAGGCCCTCGCCGATGTCGTGTTCGCCCGCCTGCAGCTCGGCGGCGCGCTTGATGATGCGCTCGAGCGCGTCCCGGTTGATCAAATCCTTCCCCATTTACAATGCCTCGACGATGACCGCCGCGCCCTGGCCGCCACCGATGCACGCCGAG
>DATBFV010000144.1:0-3628 GCA_036558345.1 Gemmatimonadales bacterium
GCTCGGGTTGCGACAGCAGAAGCTCGCCGTAGACTGCGGCCACTGGCCGCTCTATCGCTATCGGCCGGCGGCTGCTGATCGTGTGGTGCCGGAGTTCGTGCTGGATTCACAGCCACCGAGCATTCCGCTGGAGGCCTACGCGTACAACGAGACTCGCTACAAGATGCTGTCGTACACCAACCCCGAAGAAGCGAAACGTCTGCTCGCCCTCGCGCAACAGGACATCCATCAGCATTGGGCTGTCTACAAGAGCATGAGCGATCGCTGGCCTGGTTCGTCGCGCGCCCAACGGCAGCAGGCAGGGTGCGGGAAGTGACCCGACTGCTGAGCGGAGTGTCGTCCGATAAATTCTGGACGACGATCGAGAACCTGGTGGCGACCTCGGAAGCCGTGATCGACAGACCCAGGGGTTCGAGGCACCCGAAGGTGCGCGAAGCCATCTATCCGTGCGATTACGGGTATCTGAAGGGCACCGTCGCCGCCGACGGCGAAGGCATCGATATCTGGCTGGGATCGACGAAAAGACCGCGGTACGGCCGCCCGGGTATTCGAAGGCTGCGTAGACGTGGTCGTAGACTTCACGGTTGTCGGGAAACCGATAGAGACCTCCGGCTGCCGTCACCGCCCCTAGCGCGCACCCGAGAAACCAGTTGGTGGCATTGATCTGATGACCTGGCCGGCCGCCATCCGTCGTGGTATAGCAGCGCTCGCATTCGACTAGCAGATCCATCACCTCCCGTGAGACGAAAACCGGCTCCGATGCTGCCCGGCGATTCAGCTCAGATATCGCGCTCATCGTACGAAACACGCTCAGCCTGTCTTCGAGCCGGTGGATCTCGTCGAGCGCTGTCTGTGCCGCCGGGACGAAGGCGGCGTCCTCCACGGGCAAGGTGATCTCGACGCGGCACGCCATCGCGCATCGCTGGACACGAATCCAAGAACCGCCCTCGTCGTCCCGTCCGGCTGGCTGCCCGCGACGGCCCGGCAGCGTCAACAATCCACGCCGCGTGATCGCGGCATGCCCAGCGGACGCGGGACGGACCCGGCGGACGGGTACGGTTTTGCGCTCACGACGCGTGCAGCTCCCGGCGATGGAACCAGTTCCACGCGAACAGCGCCCCGACGACGACCAGCGGACCCGAAATCAGCAGCGTCCAATCGGGGTGGCTCCTCACCGTTACCGCGGCGTAGAGGACCGCGAGGACGATGAACGCCAGGCCGCCGATCCACTCCCTGCGCCACGATGCAGCAACCAGTGTCAGAACCACGATGGCGGGCATCAGATGCACGACCAAGGCCGCCAACGCCTCCCGGAGCGGTTCTTCGGGTCCGAACGCGTCAAGCGCAAACAGTCCAAAGAACACGCCTACGACTACACCCAGGATGCGCGGACTCCACCGCAGGAGCCGGCAGCGTGTCGTGGTCATGACTTGCCGCATCGTACTCACGAATCAGACCAGGATGTCGTCCGCAAGACAGGTCGTGCGGGCGCTGTGCAGGTCATCGCGAGCGGTCACGCGTCGAACATTCGGCAGCGAAATGCCGGAAATCCCGCACGTGGCCTGCTCACCTACAGACTCGCGCGGAATCAGGCAGGGGTTGCGGTACAATCGTTGCGGTCACGCTCCAGTCGAGGACTCCATTGAGACGCAGGATCATTTGGGGGCTCGCGGTTCTGCTTATCGCTGGCATGATCGCCGGCGGCGGCAGCAGTGCCGCCGGCAGCGGTGCCCTCCTCCGCCGCCAGGCGAACCCATCCACGCGATCCACCGCACCTGTCATAACCCCGGTTACCGGCTCGAGCTGGTTAAATCGTATGGGCATCAAGTACCGCGACACGAGTCTTGGTCGCGGTTCGGGGCGATACGGTCCGGGCTCGAATGATCCGGCCCCCGAGCGCAAACCGCTCGCGTTGCCGCTCGAGCGCTCCGTGCAAGTGACCGGCGCAGATCTCTATCGACTGAACTGTCAGGCGTGTCACCACGCTGAAGGCAAGGGCGCGCCGCCGGAAGTTCGATCGGTTTTGCCCCTGGTGCAGGGATCTTCCTTCGAAGCCATGCGACAGAAGCTACGCCTCGATGGAACCGCCGGCGCAAGCGCGGAGGCACGCAGGCAGGCGGTCCAGGCGAAGCGCGATCTCGACGCCCGGATTCAGCACGGAGGACAAAAGATGCCCCCGCGCGAGCACCTGCAGGAATCCGATCTCGAGATGCTCTACGCCTACCTCACCCAGCTGGCCGGCACGCCAGATGCGCGGCCGCTGGCGGCAAAGACTCTGAGCTTGGAACGCGTGGGCGAGAACGTCGTCAAGGGCACGTGCCACATCTGTCACGATGCGGTCGGGCCATCGCCGGGACTGGCGCCGCTCAATAGTGATATCCCCTCCTTCAAGACGCTCTTGGCGTCGAAGAATGTCGTGGACTTCATCACCAAGGTCCGCAGCGGAGCGCCGACGACACTGGGCGACCTTCCGTTCCACTCTCGCGGGCGGATGCCGGTTTTCGATTACCTCACTGATCACGAGGTGGCGGCGGCCTATGTGTTTCTGAACACCTTCCCGCCTCAGGCCACACGCCACTGAGCACCTCCGGAACTTTTTCTCAGCGCCGCGGAAAAACTCCCGATCCTGAGTCCACGACCACCTGCCGGTCGCGCCGATAGACCGGCAATCGAGCCCCAGCGCGCCCGAACCCCGGATCCGCTCGTGGCACACGTCCTGCTCTTGCAGCCCCAGACCCGTCGGGATCGAGGATCACCATGGCAGTCGATCGCCGCGATTTTCTCAAGACCGCCGCCGGTACGCTGGGCCTGCTCCTCAGCCGACAAGGGCTCGGGGCCGCGCAGGCGCCTGCCCGTGTCGAGATCCCCGCTGGCCCCGCAGTCGGCTTCGGCGTGATCGGCCTCGGCGTTTGGGGACGGGAGATCCTCGCGGCACTCGGGCGCACAAGTTCTGCGCAAGTCGCGTACATCTGTGATCTTTACGAGCCGGCCGTCAAACGAGCCGGCGCCGGCGCACCAGGTGCGGAAACAGGGACCGAGTGGCGGCGTGTGATCGAATCCCCGAAGGTTGAAGCCCTCGTCGTCGCGACGCCGACACCCGACCATCGCGATATTGCCCTGGCGGCGTTGCAGGCCGGGAAACACGTCTATTGCGAAGCGCCGCTCGCCTCGTCTGTCGAAGACGCCCACGCAATTGCGTCCGCGGCACTTGCCGCGCCCGGCCGCGTGTTCCAGGCGGGACTCCAGGGTCGTGCCAACCCGCTCTATCGGCACGTGCTCCAGTTCGTCAAGAGCGGCGTCCTCGGGGATGTCGCCTTCGTGAACGCGCAGTGGAACCGTAAAGACAGTTGGCGGCGTGCCGCACCCACGCCCGAGCGCGAACAGGCCGTCAACTGGCGTCTGGCGAAGGACTCCCCGGGACTGCTGGGAGAGATCGGCATCCATCAGCTCGATCTGATCTCTGACTACCTCGGCGCGCGGCCGGTCGCTATCGTCGGCAGCGGCGCAACGGTCGCGTGGCGCGACGGACGCTTCACCCCGGATACGGTGTCGTGCCTCGTCGAGCTGCCGAACGGTCGAGCGAACTTCCGCGCCACGCTCGCCAGTTCCTTCGGCGGGGCCTATACCG
>DATBFV010000145.1:0-22798 GCA_036558345.1 Gemmatimonadales bacterium
ATCGCGCGCTCGGCGTAGACGCGGCCCACGGCGTATAGGCTATCTCGACGCCGCTTGAGAGAATCGTCATTGCTCAGTATTTGTTTGGCGACGTCGGCGATCGCCCGGGCCGCCTTCCAGTTCGCCTCGTAGCTCGTAGAATCGATGGCGAGCGCGGCCTGATAGTGATGGAGCTGCACGTCCGGATGCATCAGACCGGCCGAATCGCCTTCGGCGATGTGGTGGGCAACGGGATTCTGCGTGACAAGACTGAGCGCGAGAACGATGGAGAACATGCGAGAATGATCGTCCCACCCCTGATCGAACGCAAGCGCGACGGCGGCAGCCTCAGCCCCGAAGAGTGGTCCGCCGTCGTCGCCGAATACACCACGGGACGAATTCCCGACTACCAAATCGCCGCGCTCTTGATGGCGGTGTTCATGCGCGGACTCGAACGCCAGGAGCTGGCGGCGCTCACCGACGCAATGCTCGCATCGGGCGATCGCCTCGCGTTCGACGGCTTGAAGCTGCCCGTGATCGACAAGCACTCGACTGGCGGCGTGGGCGACAAGGTGTCGCTCGTGCTGGCGCCGCTGGTGGCCGCCTGCGGCGTCGCCGTGCCGATGATGTCGGGTCGCGGCCTCGGCCACACCGGCGGCACGCTCGACAAGCTCGAAGCCATTCCGGGATTTCGCACGAATCTCTCGCTCGCCGAAACCAAGGCGCAGGTCCAGAAGATCGGCTGCGCGCTGATTGGGCAGACGGCGGAGATCGCGCCCGCCGATCGCAAGCTGTACGCGCTACGCGATGTCACGGCCACCGTCGAATCGATCCCGCTGATTTCAGCGAGCATCATGTCCAAGAAGCTTGCGGAGGGTCTGAACGGTCTCGTGCTCGACGTGAAAAACGGCAGCGGCGCGTTTTTACCCGAGGTCGAGCGCGGACTGGAGTTGGCGAAGACGATGATCGCCCTGGGCGAAGATCGCGGCTGCCCAACGATCGCGCTGATCACGGCGATGGATCGCCCGTTGGGACGCGCGTGCGGCAACGTGCTCGAGACCGAAGAGGCGATTCTCGCGCTGCGCGGCGAGGGGCCGCCCGATCTGCTCGAGGTGACCTACGCACTCGGCGTCGAGATGCTGATCCAGGGCGGCATCGAGAAGAATACGAAAAAGGCGCGCAAGAAACTCGAGACCGCGATCGACTCCGGCCTCGCCGCCGAGAAGTTCGAGCAGATCATCGAGGCCCAGGGCGGCAATCCGAAAACCGTCGAGGATCCGTCGGTGCTACCGCAAGCGCAGGCGGTTGAAGTCTACGCCGCGCCCCGCACCGGCGTCGTACAGCGCGTCGAGCCGCGCACCATCGGGCGGGCCATCATCGCACTCGGCGGTGGCCGGCGCACCGTCGAAGACACGATCGATCCGACCGTCGGATTCGTGATCACGTCAAAGCCGGGCGATAAGGTCTTGGAAGGAGAGCCGATCGCGTCCGTGTTCGCGAAAGACGCCGACGGCATCCGCACGGGGTTTGACGCGCTCGCCCAGGCGATCGTGATCGGCGATAAGCTGAAAGAGAAACCCCTGCGCCTGGTGTCCCATCGTGTCACCAGGGCAGGGGTCGAGGTGCTGCCTTAGACGTCGAGATTCTTGACGAATTTCGCGTTCTCTTCGATGAACCTGCGGCGCGGCTCGACCTCGTCGCCCATCAGCGTCTCGAACAGCTGCGACGCCTCGAGTGCGTCCTCCATCGTGACCTTGAGCAGCGTCCGTTTGGTCGGATCCATCGTGGTATCGCGGAGCTGATCGGGGTTCATCTCGCCAAGGCCCTTGTAGCGGCTCACGTTGATCGTGGACTTGCTTTCGGTGCCATTGGTCAGCCGCTTGACGTACGTGTCGCGCTCTTTCTCGTCGTAGGCGTAGAACTCTTCCTTGCCCTTGGAAACGCGATAGAGCGGCGGCTGCGCGATGTAGACGTACCCGACATCGATGAGCTCCTTCATCTCCTTGTAAAAGAAGGTGAGCAGGAGCGTGCGGATGTGGGCGCCATCGACGTCGGCGTCCGTCATGATGATGATCTTGTGGTAGCGCGCTTCCTCGACCTTGAAGTCCTCGCCGACGCCCGTCCCGATCGCCGTGATCATCGTGCGGATCTCTTCGTTGGACAGGATCTTGTCGATCCGGGCCTTCTGCACGTTCAGGATCTTGCCCCGCAGCGGTAGGATGGCCTGGTAGCTCCGGTCGCGGCCCATCTTGGCGGAGCCGCCGGCCGAGTCGCCCTCGACGAGGTAGATCTCGCAGAGCTTGGGATCGGTGAGCGAGCAGTCGGCCAGCTTGCCCGGCAGCAGACCGGCGTCGAGCCCGCTCTTCTTGCGAACCAGCTCGCGCGCCTTGCGGGCCGCTTCGCGGGCCCGCGCCGCGCTGACTGCTTTGGCGATGATGGTCCGCGCCACGCTGGGGTTCTTGTCGAAGAACTCGCCCAGCGCCTCGTTCACCACGGTCTTTACCACACCTTCGACTTCGGAGTTGCCGAGCTTGGTCTTGGTCTGGCCCTCGAACTGCGGCGCCTTGACCTTGACGCTGAGCACGCAGTTGAGACCTTCGCGCACGTCGTCGCCCGAGAGCGTGAACTCCTCTTTCTTCAGGGCGCCGTCCTGCTTGGCCCACTCGTTGATGGTGCGGGTCAACGCAGCTTTGAAGCCGGTGAGGTGCGTACCGCCTTCGTGCGTGTTGATGTTGTTCACGAAGGTGAATGTGTTCTCGCTGTACTGATCGTCGTACTGGACCGCGCCCTCGACCTCCACGTCCTCTTTGCTCGCCTCGAACGTGATCGGCTTGGGATGGAGCGTCTTGCGGTTGCCGAGAATCCATTTCACGAATTCGGCGAGGCCACCCTTGTAGTAGAACTTTTCTTCCTTCTGGCTGCCGCGGCGCTCGTCCTTGAGCGTGATCGTGAGGCCCTTGTTCAAGAACGCCAGCTCACGCACGCGATTGGCGATCGTGGCGTAATCGTACCGCGTCTCGGTGAAGATCTTGTCGTCGGGCTTGAACCAGACGGTTGTGCCGGTCCCTTTCGCCTTGCCGACAACCTCGAGCTTCTTCTTGGTCTCGCCGCGCTCGAACGACATGTGATGGCGTTTGCCATCGCGATCGACCCAGACTTCCATCTTTTCCGAGAGCGCGTTCACCACCGACACGCCGACGCCGTGCAGGCCGCCCGACACTTTGTAGCTGCTCTTGTCGAACTTGCCGCCGGCGTGCAGCACCGTGAGCGCGACTTCCACGCCGGGCTTCTTCTCGGTCTTGTGGATGTCGACCGGAATGCCGCGGCCGTTGTCGATCACGGTGATCGCGTTGTCGGCGTGGATCGTCACGGAGATTTCCGTGCAGTAGCCGGCGAGCGCCTCGTCCACCGAGTTGTCCACGACTTCGTAGACGAGGTGGTGCAGCCCACGCGCCGACACCGAGCCGATGTACATCGCCGGACGGCGGCGGACCGCTTCCAGGCCTTTGAGGACCTGAATCGAATCGGCTTGATAGCCGCCGTTGCTCTTTTCTTTCTTGTCTGGTGCGGCGGGCTTCTTCTTGGGCATCAAATTCCTAACGTGTAAGGAGCCAGCGAATCGTTGCGATGCGTCCCGCACCGCGCCCCGCATTGATGCGGGCCATGATGTCGGGCGTCATCAACTGCAGTTCATTCATCCACGAGCTGGTCGCCACGCGGACGAACAGCACGCCATCGGGCGTGATACTCTCAGGGCTGGTCACGGCTGCGATCTGGGGGCCGACCAGCCCCGGCCACTCCGGAATCACCTGCGCCTGCCCGACGCGACGCGCCAAACCAGCCCGTTTTAGGTAGCCTGCGAGCGCTTCGGCGACACCTACAGGACGGCTTTTTGGAGGGCGATTTTGGCGGTCAGTCACAGCCCCTAAAATAGCCGGAAGTTATTGTCCGGTCAACAGTTAAGGGTGCGGCGGAAGTCCTAGCGGCCTTGGAATTTGGGGGCTCGCTTCTCGAGAAAGGCGGTCGTCCCTTCTCTCATGTCCTCGGTCGCGGCCAGCAACCCAAAGTGATTCGCCTCGAGCAGGAGGCCCTCGTCGAGCGTCATCTCGAGACCCTGATCCACTGCTTCGATGGCGAGCCGCACCGCGAGCGGGCCCATCGCGAGTATCCCCCGCATCATCTTCTCGGATTCGGCGAGCAGGTCCGCCGCGGGCACCACCTTGTTCACCAGGCCGATGCGATACGCCTCCTGCGCGTCGATCATTTCGCCGGTGAGGATGAGCTGCAGCGCAACGCCTTTTCCGACCAGGCGCGGCAGCCGCTGCGTGCCGCCGTAGCCCGGCGCGATGCCGAGCTTTACTTCCGGCTGGCCGAACTTGGCGTTTTCGCTCGCGATGCGAATGTGACACGCCATCGCCAGCTCGCAGCCGCCGCCGAGCGCGAAGCCGTTGATCGCGGCGATGATGGGCTTGCCGCATGTCTCGAGGCGACGCAGCACCGCTTGACCGCGCTGGGCCCGCGCCTTCCCGTCGAACGGACCCTGGCGCGACAGATCGCCGATGTCGGCGCCGGCGACGAACGCTTTGGGCCCAGAGCCGGTGAGGATCGCGCCCTTGATCGCAGGCTCGGTGGCGATGCGATCGGCAGCATGAGCCAACTCGAGCATCACCTGATCGTTTAAGGCGTTGAGCTTGTCGGGGCGATTGACTGTCACGAACGCGACGCCGTCGCGGATCTCAAAGACGAGGGTCTGGTAGGTCATGGGGCCAACCTACACGCGGGAGTGGGGAGTGGGGAGTGGTACCCGACGCTGCACCGAATCGAACCACTCCCCACTCCCCACTCCCCAGGTAGTTTAGGCATCGTGCCTGTCCAAGCGATCAGTTGGTCTTCGAGCGGTGCGGTGCGGATAATCGATCAGCGCGCGCTTCCTGAAGCCGAGATCACCCGCGATCTCGAGAGTGCCGAGGCGGTGGCTGATGCGATCAAGCAGCTGCACGTCCGCGGCGCGCCGTTGATCGGCATCGCGGCTGCGATGGGGCTCGTCGCCGGTCTGCGCGGTGTGCGCGCAGCGCCGCGCGCTGAGTTCCTCACGCGCACGGCGACGCTCTCCGACGTGCTCGCGGACGCGCGGCCGACCGCGGTGAATCTCCGCTGGGCGCTGCATCGCATGGCCGGCGTTGCGCAGGCAACACCGGGCGATGGATCGGCGCTGTGGGAGCGCTTGCACGCGGAGGCGACGGCGATTTGGGAAGAAGACCGCGCCATGTGCCGCCGCATCGGCGAGCACGGTCTCCCGCTGCTCGGCGACGGCGCGAACGTCCTCACGCACTGCAATACCGGCGCGCTCGCGACGGGCGGCATCGGCACCGCGCTCGCGCCCATCTACCTGGCCCATGAGCAGGGACGTCGCGTGCACGTCTACGTCGATGAGACTCGGCCGCTGCTGCAGGGTTCACGGCTGACGGCATGGGAGCTGCAGCACGCGGGCATCCCGTGTACGGTCATCGCCGATGCGGCTGCCGGCACACTGATGCGTCAGGCGAAGGTCGACATCGTGCTGGTGGGCGCGGACCGCATCTGCGCCAACGGCGATTTCGCCAACAAGATCGGCACCTATGGGCTCGCGGTGTTGGCGCGCCACCACGGCGTGCCATTCTATTGCGCGGCGCCGTGGTCTACCGTCGATTCTTCCTTGCCTGAGGGCGATCTCATCCCGATCGAGCAGCGCCCCGCGGCCGAGGTTATCACGCTGGCCGGGCGGCCCACCGCGCCGGACGGCATTGCGGCCCTCAATCCCGCGTTCGACGTGACGCCGGCGCGGTACGTGAACGGCTTCGTCACCGATCGCGGGATCGTGCAGCCGCCTTTTACGGACGGGGAGGGGGAGCGCGCGAAATGACCGCAGTTCTTGCGCTGGATCAGGGCACGACCGGCTCGACCGCACTCGTGCTGAACGACCAGGGCCGCCTGCTGGGGCGCGGCTATCGCGAATTCACGCAGCACTTCCCATCGCCCGGCGAAGTGGAGCACGACGCCGAGGAGATCTTGCGCGTGACCGTGGAGGCCGCGCGCGAGGCGATCAAACAGGCGGGCGTGACACCGCAGGCGATCGGGATCACGAACCAGCGCGAGACGATTTGCGCGTGGGAGCGCGAGACCGGCCAGCCGGTGCACCGCGCGATCGTCTGGCAGGATCGCCGCACGGCGGAGCGCTGCGCGCAGCTCAAGAAACAGAAGAAGGAAACGCTCGTCCGCGCGCGAACCGGACTCGTGCTCGATCCATACTTCTCCGCCACGAAGATCGAGTGGCTGCTCGAACACGTGAAAGGGTTGCGCAAGCGAGCGAAGGACGGCGCTGTCGTCTTTGGGACGATCGACGCCTGGTTGATCTTCCGGCTGACGGGCGGCCGGACGTTCGCGACCGATCACACGAACGCCTCGCGCACGATGCTGTACGACATCGGCAAGCGCGTCTGGGACAAGGATCTCCTCAAGCTCTTTGGCGTCGCGCGCGATGCGTTGCCGGAGGTGCGCGATTCGAGCGGCGACTTCGGCATCGCGAAGGCGGAGCACTTTGGCAGCGAAATCCCCATCACCGGCGTCGCCGGCGATCAACAGGCCGCCCTGTACGGCCAGGGCTGCTGGAAACCGGGACAAGCAAAGAACACCTATGGCACCGGCGCATTCCTGCTACTGAATACCGGGAAGAAGCGTGCGACCTCAGCGCACGGGCTCCTCACGACGTTGGCGTGCGATGCGAAGGGCAAGCCGGTGTACGCGCTCGAAGGCAGCGTTTTCATCGCCGGCGCCGCCATGCAGTGGCTGCGCGATGGCCTTGGGCTCATCGCCAAAGCCGCAGAGTCCGAACCCCTGGCCCGCAGCGTGGACGACACCGGCGGCGTCTACTTTGTCCCGGCGTTTGTCGGCCTCGGCGCGCCGCATTGGGAGCCGAATGCGCGCGGCACCATCGTCGGACTGACCCGCGGAACGAGCCGCGCACACTTTGTTCGCGCGGCGCTCGAAGCGATGGGGTTCAGCACGAAAGACGTCCTCGACGCGATGCTCGCCGACTCCAAGCTCAAGTTGTCGAGCCTGCTGGTGGACGGCGGCGCTGCGGCGAACGATTGGCTGATGCAATTCCAGGCCGATGTTCTCGGAGTGACGGTCGCGCGACCCGATCTCGTCGAGACGACCGCCCTCGGCGCCGCCGGGCTCGCCGGCCTGGGTGCCGGGCTCTGGACTTCCGCCGACGATTTCCTCGAAGGCCGCCAGTTCACCACGTTCACGCCGAGCGCGCAACGGAAGGCGGCTCAGGCACGCGCGGCAGAATGGCATCGCGCGGTGCAAGCCACACTCCACTGGGCGGGATGAAACCGATCATCGCCGTGATTGGTGGCGGCACCTGCACGGCTGACGAGACCGCGCTCGCCGAAGAGACCGGCGGACTGCTGGCACGTCAGGGCGCACTGGTTGTGTGCGGCGGCATGGGCGGCGTCATGGAGGCGGTTGCGAGAGGGGCCAAGGCAAACGGCGGCACGACCCTAGGTATCCTACCGGGAGCCGACCCGGCTGTGGCCAACGCGTACATCGATGTGCCACTTGCGACCGGCCTTGGCGAGATGCGGAATTTCCTCATCGTGCGCAGCGCGCACGCGCTCATCGCGATTGGCGGCGGCGTAGGAACGTTGTCCGAGATTGCGCTCGCACAGCGCATAGGGAAGCCGGTGGTGGGCCTTCACGATGCTTTCAGAAACGCAGTGGATATTCCCCGAGTGGAACGCGCGGCGGACGCCGTGCGGTGGGCGCTACAGCATGGCGGGACGGCGGGAGGTATAATAGACAAATGAAAGCAGGCACCAAGTTCGCCCTCGGCGCAGTCCTGATTGTCGGCTCGGTGGGCTATCTGATGGCCTCGGGAATCAAGCAGACGGGGCAGTACTTCCTCACGCCCAGCGAGCTGGCGCAGCGCGTCTCTGCCGACCCGTCGTTCTACGACCTCGGCCTCAAGGTGGGTGCGCGGGTCGTACGTGGCACCGTCTCCAAGGACGTGGCGAGTCAGACGCTGAGCTTTCACATCACCGACGGCACCGTCAACTATCCCGTGGTCTTCAAGGGTTTGCCTCCTGACACCTTCACCGATTCCGTCGAGGTCGTTGTCGAAGGACGACTGCAGCGCGACGGCGTAATTCACGCGACCAACGTGCTCGCCAAGTGCGGGTCGCGATACGAAGCCGTTCCCAAGGCCTAGATGCCGCTGCTCGGTACGCTCGCGCTCTGGCTCGCCTTCCTCGTGGGGCTGTGGGGTGCGATCACGGGGTTTGTCGGCGGCGCCCAGGGCCGGGCCGATTTGCAGCAGAGCGCCCGGCACGCCACCTTCGCGCTTCTTGCGGCGCTGGCGATCGCCGTGGTCAGTCTCGAGATCGCGATCTTCCGTCACGACTTCAGCGTCGCGTATGTCGCGGCCCGCACCAGTCGCAACCTCCCGACCTTCTACCTTTGGTCTGCGCTCTACTCGGGGCAGGAAGGCAGCCTGTTGTTCTGGGCGGCCGTCCTCAGTCTCTTCGCCGTGCTCGCGCAAGTGCTGACGAGCCGGCGCTACCGGGCGTTCCTGCCGTACGTCGCCGGTGTGACGTCCCTCGTCGCGACGTTCTTCATCGGCGTCATGCTGTTCGCGCCCGCCAATCCGTTCACGCGGCTGCCGTTTACGCCGCTCGACGGCTCGGGCATGAATCCGCAGCTGCAGAATCCGGGGATGGTCTTCCATCCGCCGATGCTGTACCTCGGCTACATCTCGATCACCATTCCGTTCGCGTTCGCCATCGCCGCGCTAATGACCAAGAAGCTCGACACCGAGTGGATGGTGGCGGTCCGCAAATGGACGATCGTGTCGTGGCTGTTCCTGAGCATCGGACTGCTGATCGGGATGTGGTGGGCGTACGTGGAGCTGGGCTGGGGCGGGTACTGGGCCTGGGATCCGGTCGAAAACGCGGCGCTGTTGCCCTGGCTCGTCATGACCGCATTCCTGCACTCCGTGATGATTCAGGAAAAGCGCGGCATGCTGAAGAAGTGGAACCTCGCGCTCATTCTCGGCGCGTGGGTGCTGTCGATCTTCGGGACGTTCCTCACGCGCTCCGGGGTGATCGCGAGCGTGCACTCGTTCACGGAGTCGCCGGTCGGCTACTACTTCCTCGTGTTCCTGGTGGCCGCGGTGGCGGCGTGCAGCGTGCTCTACGTGACGCGACTCCCACTGCTGGAGGCCGAGGCGACCCTGGAGTCGATGCTGAGCCGCGAGGCGAGTTTTCTGTTCAATAACCTGCTGCTGATCGGGCTCGCGTTTTCCGTCCTGTGGGGCACGCTGTTTCCCATCATTTCGGAAGCGGTGAAGGGCGTCAAAATCACCTATGGCGCGCCGACCTTCAACTTCGTGAACATTCCGCTCGGCCTCGTGCTGCTGCTCGTCACGGGGATCGGACCCCTGATCGCGTGGCGCCGCGCCTCCACGGCAAATCTCAAGCGCCAGTTCGCCCTCCCCGTGACCGTCGGGGTGTTCGCGCTCCTGATCCTCCTCGTGGCCGGCATGCGGGACGTGGGCGCGCTCCTCGCGTTCAGTTTCGGCGCCTTCGTGCTCGGGACGGTGTTCCAGGAATTCGCCCGTGGTGCGCGCGCGCGTCACCGCCAATACGGCGACCCCACCTGGCTCGCGGTATTCCAGCTGCTGTCCCGCAATCGGCGCCGCTACGGGGGCTACATCGTCCATATCGGTATCGTGCTGCTCTTCATGGGATTCGCCGGGATGGCGTTCAAGACCGAGACCGAAGCGACGCTGCGGCCCGGGGAGACGGCCGAGCTCAGGGGACGCGACGGCCACCTGTATTCGTTCACGCACCTCGGCATTTCGCAGTACAACACGCTCAATCGCTACGTCACCGCGGCCTTGCTCGAGGTGAAGCGCGACGGCAAAGCGATCGGACGCCTGCGCACCGAGAAGCGCCAGCACGTGGACGCGCTCGGCAACAAGACCTTCGAGCCGTCGACTGAAGTCGGCATCATGAGCGGGCTGCGGGTCGATCTCTACGTCGTGCTGGCCGGTCTCGTGAACGGGACGGAACAGGCGGTCTTCCGTTTCACCATCAATCCGCTCGTGTGGTGGGTCTGGTTCGGCGGATTCGTGCTCGTGATCGGCGGGCTGATCGTGCTCTGGCCCGGCGGCGGGCCCGTCGCCGTGAAGGACTCGGCGCAGTCCCGCGTGCAAGCGGGCTACGCCGTGAAACTGGAGCCGGCGCGATGAGCACGATGGGTCGGCGCGAATTCTTTCTGCTCGCGATCGGGGGCGTCGGCGCCGTCGTGCAGGACACGACCCAGGCGCGCAGCCAAGTTTACGATCCCGATCGTGCCGGCCGCTCCCAGACGCCCGTCACCGCCGCCGACAACGACAAGAGCGTTCAGGCGCTCGAGAAGAAGCTGCGCTGCAGCTGCGGCTGCGGGCTCGACGTCTACACTTGCCGCACGACCGACTTCACGTGCACGTACAGCCCGGCGCTCCACAAGGAGGTCGTCGGGATGCTCAGTAACGGCAAGACGCCCCAGGAAGTCATCGATGCATTTGTGGCGCAGTACGGACAGGTTGCGCTGATGTCGCCGCCGCGCCGCGGCTTCAACCTGCTGGGCTACATCGTGCCGGGCGTCGCGGTCCTCGTTGCCGCGTCGGTGCTGTTCCTCGTGCTGCTGCGCTGGACTCGGCAGGCCCGCGCCGCCGAGCCGGTGAGTACGCCCGCGCCCCCCGATGCCACGCCCGCCGAGCTCGAGCGACTGCAGCGCGAGCTGGACAAACTTCCCGGCTGAGCCGGAACAACTCGTGCTCGAACTGATCCTGGGAATCCTGCTGGCGGCGGGGGCGATGTACTTCGTCCTCCTGCCGATACTGCGTCCTGCCATCGAGGCGGCGGGGAGTCAGAGCGCCGTCGATGAGGGCGACGACCCGGACGACGACATGAGCGCGCAGGCCGTCGCGCTGCGCGCGCTCAAGGAAATCGAGTTCGATCGCGCCACCGGCAAGCTGTCCGACTCGGACTACGAGAGCTTGAAAGCCAAGTATACCGCTGAGGCATTGGCGGCGATGCGCGGGGAGCCGGGAGCGGGGAGCCGGGAGCAGAATCGTAGGCCGGCTCCCGTCTCCCGGCTCCCGGCTTCTGCTTGTCCCCAGCACGGCCCCCGCCCGGAGCGTGACGCCCAGTTCTGCTCGGAATGCGGCCGGCGTCTCGGATCCGCGCCCGGTTACTGCGTTCGCTGCGGCACCGCGCTCGAAACCGATGCGCGCTACTGCAATCGCTGTGGAGCACGCGTCGCCGCTTAACTGGACAGGCTCTTGCATTTTGGCGTCCCGTTTCCTATCAGTCTGCCTCCCCCGTCTTTTGGAGCGCGTGTGAACCGATGGATTACGCGGCTGCTGATCGTGCTGCTGCTGGTGACGTTGACGGCGTCGTCGGCAGAGGCGCAGCGGCGCCGGCGTCATGGATCAGCGGTCAATGCCGGTCCTACCTATGGTGCGCACTTCGGCTACAACTTCGACGCGGATGCGGCCGTCCTCGGCGCGCAGCTCACCTATCCGTTTTCGCCTGACCTCGGCTTCTATCCGACGTTCGACTACTACTTCGTCAGCAGTGGGTCGCTCTGGGCGTTGAATTTCGACTTGAAGTGGCATCCACCGACCCGCAACGGCGTGTGGTATGTCGGCAGCGGCCTGAACTGGTCGCATGCGAGCGGCGGCAGCGACACGGGACTCAATCTGCTGACGGGACTCGAAGGACGGCGCGGCAAGACCCGTCCCTATCTCGAGGGCAGGTTCATCCTCGACAACGGCAGCTCGTTCCAGCTCGTGGGGGGGATCAGCTGGCACTAGCTAAAACTCGAACGTCTCCATCTTTCGCAGCGCCATCCTGAGCGGGACAATCGTGGCCGCCGTGCACAGCGCGGCGGCCACGGCAAACCACACCAGCATCTCCGGCGTCACACCGAGCGCGTGACCTTCCCAGGCTGAGCGCACGTACGCGTACACCGCGCGTGACAGCAACATCAGCACCGCGGCCAGCAGCGCGATCGTCGCCATCATGAAGACCAGGCCGCCGAAAGACGTGGGGATCTGCGCGGCGTTCTCCGTCTCGAACTGTGGGTAGAGTGTCCCGAAGGTGAGCGCCATTGCCGCAATCGCGAGCGTCAGCCCCGCCATCGTCGCGAGGCTCAGGATCATCATGAACGGCGAAACCTCGAGCAGGGTGTTGGTCAAGCCGGTCAGAATGAGGCCGAGCACGAGCAGCGGGAGTGTACCGACCCAGTACTTCGACCACAGCAACGCGCGCAGATCGAGCGGCGATGACCGCAGCAGCCACATCTGCCGCCCCTCGAGCGACACGGCCGGGAAGATGAAACGCGCCGCGATCGACGCGAGTACGAACCCGGCGAGTCCCAGATTCAGGAACGAGACGAGATTGACGTAGAAGAATCCGACGGGCTCGCCACGGTGCAGCGGCAGCGCCTGGATGTTGAAGAGGTAGACCACGATCAGGACCGCGAGCAGAATCAGCTGGCTCCACTGTGTCGTGTCGCGGAAGAACAGCTTGATGTCTTTCAGCACGAATTCGCGTTTGGAGACCGGCAGGAAGCCGAGCATGGAGCCGACCGTCCAGCGCCACAGCGTGCCGCGGATGAACCGCTCGGCCCCTTCCTGGGCCTTGGTGAAGCCCTGCGCGTACAGCGCGCGGTGTAGCACGGCGCCAAGCGTGACGAAGGCGGCGGCGGTCGTCCAGAGTAAGAGCAGCGGCAGCGGATCGAGTTCGTGGTGCAGATAGCCCATGATCGCCTGCGCCGACCATTCGCTCGGCAGGAACGGCGATGTAGGGCCGCGCAGCAGGATGACGAAGTCCAGGAGGTTGCGGAATCCTTCGGGCCGCGCGAGCTGCTCGGGACGGATCATGCGGAACAGCAGGATCACGCCACCCGCCGCGCCGAGCGCAATGATCGACAGCAAGTCACGCGTGCGACGTGCCGGAAAGATGTTCACGAGCACGAGCGTCACGGCGCAGCCGACGACCGCCGGCAGAATCAACATCGGAACGATGGCGATGAGAGCGTAGAGCGCGAACAACACGCCACCCTTGTAGACGACGCCGTATGCCGTGAGGATCGGCACGATCATCAGCGCCACCATCCACGACGAGTGCAGCAGCGTCTCGCCGAGCTTCGCCAAATAGAGGCGCAGCCAGTCGACCGGCGCGGAGACGAGCAGGTCCAGATCCTTCGCGAGGAAAAAGCTCGAGAGCGCCGTGATCACGTTGGAGAGGACCAGAATTGAAATGAAAGAGAGCAGGATCAGCCCGAGCATCTTTCCTGGAATCAACGGGCCCAGCTCTTCGACCGCTCTCAAGCTCTTCAGGATCCGGTACAGCACGCCGAACACGCCGGCCCAGAACGCGCCGCCAACGAGTCCCAGCACGACCAACTTGCCAGTGCCGCCTCTGGCGCGTTCCTCGCGCAGCCGCTGCAGGGCGGTGCGCCACTTGGGTTGCAGGACGTGCGCCAGCGTCGGCTGTCTCACTTGCCGAGCACCTCGGCCAGCTCGCGGACCTGCGCGCCGCCGGTGAGCCTGAGAAACAGCTCCTCGAGACTTGCGTCCCCGGCTTTGTGCTGGCGCCGCACGTCATCGACGGTTCCGGCCGCCACGATCTTGCCGTGCTGGATGATGGCGATCTGATCGCACATCGCTTCGGCAATCTCGAGTGTGTGGGTACTCATCATCACCGTGCCGCCGCGCTGCACGAACTGCCGGAAAATGTCCTTGAGCAGGCGCGCCGCCTTGGGATCGAGCCCCACCATCGGTTCATCGACCACGATGCACTCGGGGCGGTGAATCAGCGCGCTCGAGATGATGAGCTTCTGCCGCATGCCGTGGCTGTAGGCTTCCACCAGCTCGTCCTTCCAGCTCGTCAGCTCGAACACCTCGAGCAGCTCGGCAATGCGGCGCTCGACCTGGTCGCCTTCCTGGCCGTAGAGGCCTGCGACAAACCGCAGGAACTCCGCGCCGGTGAGTTTGTCGTAGACAAAGGGGCGGTCGGGAATGAAGCCGAGCCGCATTTTGGCGGAGATCGGATTGAGGTGCACATCGTCGCCGCCCAGCAGCACGCGGCCCTGCGTCGGCCGGAGGATGCCCGCGATCATGCGCAGCGTCGTCGTCTTCCCCGCGCCGTTGGGGCCGAGACAGCCGTAGAGGACGCCGCGCGGCACGTGGAGCGAGATATCGTCGACGGCAACGAAGCTGCCGTAGAGCTTGGTGAGATTCTCCAGCCGAATCATAGAACCTCGAGCTTCAGCCGGCCGATGAGCGGGATGAGCTCGATCTGCCGCGCGAGACCGCCAGGCGCGATCCGAATGTGCGCCGCATCGGCGGGATATTGACCGAACGTCGGATCCACGGGGGTCCACCCGTACAGATAGACCTCAGCCCACGCGTGATAGTAGAACCGGCCATTGAGATAGATCAGTCCCGAAACCGTGCGAGCCGGCAACCCAGCCGAGCGTGCCAGGGCCACGAACAGTGTGCTCGCTTCGTTGCAATCGCCGCGCGGGTTCTCGAGCACTCGCACGGCGCTTGGCACGCTGCCGGATGCCGGGAGCGATCGATGCATGGCGGTATGCACCCAGTGGGTGAGCAGCTCCGCGACCTTCGCGGGTCCACGCTCGCGCTCGATGACCCGTCGCGCCTGAGCCGCGATCCGCGGGTCTCGAGCCTGAATGAGCGGCTCGGGCGCGAGCCACCGCGCCAGCGCCGTGTCGCGCGCCGGCAGCCGATACGGCGCCGCATCGGTCCGCGGCTCGGGCGCCTGCGCGAGCACGAGCGTATCGCGCCCATTCCTCATGAGTCGCAGCGACGGCCGTAGCTCCGGAATCGTCCGAATGCCCGCCGCCAGCGCGGTGAGCGGCACGATCTCTCCCGCGGCCGGTGCGGCACTGCCGCGCGCGATGCGGACCGTGTCGCGCTTCTTGAAATTTTGATAGACGATTTCGAAGGCGGCGCGCTCCATGGCAAATCCGTTGCCTTGGCTCGTGGTACTGTCGCTCGCAGCAAACACCACGCGCCCCTGCGCGTCGATCCAGCTGCTCATCGGCATGCCCATCGCGTCGTGGTCGATGCGGAATGCGCGGATCGTATCGAAATGCTCGGGCACCCAGACCATGACCGTCGAGTCGAGATCGGCGCTGTCCGAGACCACGAGCGTCGATTCGGATGCGACGCGTGCGCGCACGTCGCGCGTGGTGAGGAGCAGCGGATCGAACAGCCGCGCCTGGTACGATCGTCCGGACTTGAGCTCGCCGCCGAATGCCAGGCGTAGCGGCAACAGGGTGGGCAGCGTGATCGGCCCCTGAAGGGGGATGCGCGTCATTTGCGAATCTTCCCCGGCCCCCGGAATGATTGCGACCGACAAGACCGTATCGCCGAGCACACGGCCGTGCGCCGCGAATTGCCCGAAATCGCCATCGAACGTGGTCGCGACGCTCTCGAGGCGGAGCGCGCGGGAAACCGTCGCAACGCTGCGCGCGGTGGTACGGTGCAGGGAGCCCAGTGCGGGGATGTCGAGCACAAAGACGTTCTCGACTTTGAGCACATTGCCGAGCGTGTCAATGGTGGTGGACGAGTACCCGACTTGCTGGCCGCCCACGCCGAGCCGATAAAACAGCGCGCCAGGCGGGACGGCGAGCGCGGCCTCGGCCAGGCGGGCGCCGGTCGGACGAAACACCTCACGCTTCACGAGCCAGCCGAGCGACAATGCCCAGGCGGTCAGGATCGCGATGACCCAAGTCCGCCGGCTCACGACACGGCCCGCTGCAGCGCCGCCTCGAACACCTGCTGCTCTTCCAGCCGCTCCACCACGAACGACACGTCCGCCGGGAATTGCGCGCCGCCCTTATGCGCGTGGAGCACGGTCGCCATGATCTCCGCGGAATCCTCGAGCGACAGATTGCCGGCGCCGGTGCCGAGCGGCGGCGCGCTCACGTGGGCGAACTGCCACTCCTGCGCCTGGTGCAGCGATGACAGCCAGGCGCGCGCCACGTTGCCGCGCGTCACCGGCTCGCTTTCGCTGCTGATCACGGCGTGGATCACGAATTCCGCGGGCAGATCCCCACCGGCCGCGGTGACGACCGCGGCACCGACGGCCAGCTCGCGGTTCAGGCGAATGCGGTTTTGAAATTCCTGGCCGCCCACAATCTCGATGCGGCGCAGCGCAGCGGCGGTTGGGTCGAGGCGAGTGGTAGCGGGACGGACGATGGCATCGGCAGCAAACGACGCCAGGTCATCCACGACAACGCGAATCACCTACCGGACATTTCCCGGGAGCGGCGGTACATGGCGGTCGCTTCGTCAGGGCGGTTCAACCGGTCCAGCACCTTGCCGATACCGTACAGCGCCTTGGGATTGGCGGGCTGCAGCTCCACGGCGCGCTCGTAGGCGGTGAGCGCGCCGCTGAGATCGTCCATGTGATTGAGGGCTTCGCCCAGGTAGTACCAGGCCGGCGCACGCCCCGGCTCGACCTCCACCGCGCGGCGCAGTTGCTCCGTACCTTCGCGCCACATGCCACGGCGTGTCAGCACGATGCCAAGGTTGAACAGCGCCTCGACGTTGTTGGAATCGGCACGGAGCACCCGCAGCAGGTCACGCTGTGCAGCGGCGTAGCGCACCGTGGCGGCAAGAATCGCGGCCCGGTTCAGGAGCAGCGCCACATTGTCCGGCTCGGCTTCGAGCGCCCGATCGAGCTCGGTCAGCGCGCCGTCGCGATCACCGCGTGCGTCGAGAATCAGCGCCAGGTTGTTGCGGGCTTTGACGTGATCCGGATTCTTCGCGAGCAGCTCACGATATGACGCGGCCGCCTTCTCCGACTCCCCGCGCTCCGACGCCTCACGAGCCGCGACATACAGCGGATCGTCGCCGACCCCCACGGGAGGTGCGGCCTCGGGAGGGTTGCTCGAGGTCGGTGGAGGAGGTGCAGGTTGCGAAGGGGCCGGCGGCGGCGGTGGCTCCGCCGGCTCGCCATCGTCCAACTGGTCCGTGATGTCCATCGGTCCGGGAGTCGCCACCGAATGCGCAACGCGCAAGGGCGGCGGCAGTTGCTCGCGCGCGACGTCATGCGGTGAAGCGATTGCGGCGGTCTCGGTCAGCGACTCCGCTTCCTCGATCAGCTCGGCGGCAACGCGTGCCCGTTCCTCAGACGTCTGCCAACGGCGCTCGCGCTTGGGGTTCCGGTCTTTGGGGTTCATCATGGGGGAGCTAACATGGGAAATCGAAACAAAGGCGGCAATAGGCGGCAATAGGCGGCAACAGCCATTGCCGCCCGCTGCCGCCCGTTGGCGCCCGGTGTTGCAGGATTGACCTCCGCACCGTAACCCCGCTAGGCTCCAAGTCTATGCCCGGTGACGCCCTCATCGTTCGCGGTGCCCGCGAGCATAATCTCAAGAACATCGACGTCGAACTGCCACGGAATGCCCTGGTGGTGATCACTGGGCTGTCCGGATCGGGAAAGTCGTCGCTCGCATTCGACACCATCTATGCCGAAGGGCAGCGTCGCTATGTCGAGTCGCTTTCGGCATACGCCCGGCAGTTCCTCGGTCTGATGGACAAGCCCGACGTCGATGCCATCGAGGGCCTCTCGCCCGCCATTTCGATCGAACAGAAGACCGCCGGCGCCAATCCGCGTTCCACAGTGGGCACAATCACGGAGGTTTACGACTACCTCCGTCTGCTCTGGGCCCGGACCGGCATCCCGCACTGTCCCAACGATGGCACGCCGGTGGAGCGGCAGTCCGCGTCCCAGATCACTGACCTGGTGCTCGAATGGCCGGAGGGTACGAAGATCGAGGTGCTCGCGCCCCTGGTCCGCGGTCGCAAAGGCGAGTTCCGCGATGTCTTCGAGGCGATGCAGAAGCAGGGCTTCGTGCGCGCGCGGGTCAATGGCGAGACGTACGACCTTTCCAAGGTTCCCAAGTTGAACCGCCGACAGAATCATGAGATCGCCGTCATCGTCGACCGGCTGGTCGTGCGTCCCGCCGACCGCGGCCGGCTCGCCGACTCGATCGAGACCGCGCTCAAGGCTGCCGACGGCGTCGTGGAGGTGGTGCGTCAGACCGGGAATCCGCGTTCCCGGCTGTTCTCGGAGCGCTACGCCTGTCCCAAGTGCGGGCTCTCGCTGCCTGAGCTCGAGCCGCGCCAGTTCTCGTTCAACTCGCCCTACGGCGCATGCCCCGAGTGCTCAGGACTCGGCACCCGCCGCGAGGTCAACGCCGATCTCGTGCTCGGCGATCAAAGCTTGTCCATCCTGGAAGGTGTCGTGCTGCCTTGGGGTGAGCCGAGCGGCTATTTGAGGAAGGTGGTGCTGCCCGCGCTCGCCAAGACGTACAAGTTTGATTTGAACACGCCATGGCGTGATCTCCCGTCCACCATTCAGAAGATCCTGCTCAAAGGCGCTCCAGGAAAATCGATCACGTACCAGTACGACAGCGAGCGCTGGCACGGCTCGTACGAGTCGAGCTGGAAGGGCGTGCTCGATCATGTGGATAAGCGCTACCGCGACACCTCGTCCGATGCCGTGCGCGAGCAGCTCGAGCAATACATGGTGGAGCAGCCATGTCCGGCGTGCCGCGGCCGGCGCCTCAAGCCCGAGAGCCTCTCGGTGTTCGTGTCGGGGAAGAACATCGGCGACGTGGTCGCACTGCCGGTGCGGGAGTCGCTCGCCTTCTTTGCGAACATCCAACTGCGCAGCAACGGTCGCCCGGGTCTCGATCCGGAAATCGCCCGGCCGATCCTCAAAGAGGTGACGGACCGGCTGCGCTTCCTCGTCGATGTCGGTCTCGATTACCTAACGCTCGATCGCTCCGCTGCCACACTCTCGGGTGGCGAAGCGCAGCGCATTCGGCTGGCGACACAGATCGGCAGCCGGCTCGTCGGCGTACTGTATATCCTCGACGAGCCGTCGATTGGCCTGCATCAGCGCGACAACGCACGTCTGCTGGCGACGTTGAAAGAGCTACGGGACCTCGGCAACACCGTGCTGGTGGTGGAGCACGACGAGGAGACGATTCGCTCCGCCGACTACGTCGTCGATCTTGGCCCCAGAGCAGGACGGCACGGCGGCGAGGTCGTGGCGGCCGGCGCGCTCAACGAAGTCCTGCGCCATCCCGGCTCGCTTACGTCTCGTTATCTCCGTGGCGAGCTGCGCATCCCGATTCCGCCGCGTCGCCGGCTCATCAGCGCTGACAAGGTGCTGCGCGTGCTCGGCGCCAAGCACCACAACCTCAAGGATCTCACCGTCGACTTTCCGCTGGGAGTGTTCGTCGCGGTGACGGGAGTATCGGGCTCCGGCAAATCGACGCTCGTGACCGACATCCTGTATCAGTCGCTCGCGCGGCACTTCTATCGCGCCAAGGTGGTGCCTGGGGCGCATGATCGGATGGAAGGTCTCGACCACGTCGATAAGGTGATCGATATCGACCAGAGCCCGATCGGTCGCACGCCGCGCTCCAATCCGGCGACGTACACCGGCCTGTTTACGCCGATTCGTGAGCTGTTCACGTATCTCCCCGAATCCAAGCTGCGCGGCTACGGACCGGGACGGTTCTCGTTCAACGTCAAAGGCGGCCGCTGCGAGGCGTGTCAGGGCGACGGGCTCGTGAAGGTCGAGATGCACTTCCTGCCCGACGTGTACGTTCCATGCGAGGTGTGTAAGGGCCGGCGCTATAACCGTGAAACGCTGGAAGTCCGCTATAAAGGAAAGTCGATCGCCGACGTGCTCGACCTGACCGTCGCCGACGCGCTCGACTTCTTCGAGCATCAGCCTCGTATCAGGACGAAACTCGAGTTGCTCAATGACGTAGGTCTCGGATACATCCACCTCGGACAGTCGGCCACGACCCTCTCGGGCGGTGAAGCCCAGCGCGTGAAGCTCGCGACTGAGCTCGCCAAGCGGGATACGGGCCGCACCTTGTACATCCTGGACGAGCCGACGACCGGGTTGCATTTCGAGGATGTCCGGCTCCTGCTCGAGGTGCTGCACCGCCTGGTGGATAAGGGGAACACCGTCGTCGTCATCGAGCACAATCTCGACGTCGTGAAGACCGCGGACTGGGTGATCGACCTCGGACCCGAGGGCGGGGAGTTAGGCGGGCGCGTAGTTGCGGAAGGCCCGCCCGAGAAAATCGCGCAGACCAAGGCGTCACATACGGGTCTGTTTCTGCGCAAGGTGTTGCAGGCAGGGGACTAGGCGGTAGGTTGAAACGGAGCGCAAGGAGAACGGAGACTCAATGCCGCCTGAAGGCGTCGCATTCGTCGCAGCCATCACGGTTGTGGGTTGCTTCTTGCTGTTGCTCCCCGTGGTTCGGGCGCTGTCGGATCGGATCCGGGGTCGCGGCGCGGCAGGGACGCACGAGGAGCTGCAGAACCTGCGCGACGAGCTGAACCGGGAAATCGAAGAGCTGCGCCAATCGGGTGCCCATGTGGACGAGTTGAGCGAGCGCGTCGATTTCCTCGAGCGCCTCGCGGCCAAACAGCGGGAAGCCGAGCGGCTCCCGCCTGCGAGGTAGCGAATGCCTGAAGAAGTCGTCTTTCTCTCCGTGCTGTCGATCATCGGAGCAGCAGTGCTGCTGTTTCCGCTGGTGCGCGCGCTCGCGGATCGGATCCGCCCGCGCGGCGTTGAACCGGGTGTCCGCGAGGAGCTGCAGATGCTGCGCGAGGATTTGCTCGCCGAGCTGCAGCAGACACGCCGCGAGATCGGCGACTTGAGCGAGCGCATTGACTTCACCGAGCGGCTCCTGGCCAAGAAGAGCCAGACGTGAGTGGCCCCGAAGCGATTGCCGCAGTCGTGTTCTTTGGTGGTGCGTTCGCGGTGCTGCGGCCGGTGGCCGGGGCTATCGCCAAGCGCATCGCCGGCGAGCATCGCAAGCCGGGAATGGAGCCCGACGAGCGCGACGAAATTCTAGGCGAGTTGCAGCAGGTCCGGCAGGAGATCGCCGAGCTGGCCGAGCGGATGGATTTTGCGGAGCGACTCCTCGCGAAACCGAGGGATGGGTAATGGAAGACATTCTGGCGCTGTTCATTCCGATCGTCGCGGTGGGGGGCTTTTTCGCGTGGATGATCGCACTGTCGCCCGTCGGGAAGGCCTACGCTGAACGCCTGAAAGCGGGCTCGGCTGGGAGCGGCGGAACAGCCGAAGACCACGCTGAGTTGGTCGAAAGTGTGGAGCAATTGCGCCGGGAAGTGGCGGAACTGGCGGAACGAGTAGATTTTACCGAACGACTGATCGGTCAGGGCAAATCGGCCGAGCAGTTGGGTAAGCCGAGAGCGTAGCGTTGCCCGCTGAAACGGGCAGGTGCGTCCCGGCGTAGGAGAGCGAAGTGCTTTTACTGCAGACACCAACGCCGATACCCTCGATTCCGTTTGACCCGAATCAGCTCATTCCGCTGATCGGGATGATCGGTGGGTTTGTGGTGGCTGGCGTCGTCTTATATGCATTCTTCAAGTCGGATATCGCAGCGGCGTTTGCCGAGCGCATTCGCGCCGGTATTCACCGCAAGCGGCGCTGGAAGGGGTTCGGGGGAGAGTGGACGGATGCGCCGTTGGGTGCCGACACCGACCCCGGCCATGTCGCGGACCTCGAGCAGCGCGTGATCGACATGCAGGGACAGTTAGCGGAGATGCACGAGCGGCTGGATTTCGCGGAGCGGCTACTCGCGCAAAAGCGTGAGCGTTCATTGCCAGGAGCATAGGGAGCCATGGGGATCATTGATCGTCTGTCTACGCTGATCCGGTCGAACATCAACGATCTGATCTCGCGCGCCGAGAACCCGCAGAAGGTTCTCGAGCAACTCATCATCGACATGCGGAATCAGCTGGCGAAGGCCAAGCAGCAGGTCGCCGCCGCGATTGCCGATGAGAAGCGGCTCTCGGCCCAGGCCGAGCAGGAAAAGAAGCTGTCTGAGGACTGGGAGAAGCGCGCGGTCCTCGCCGTCCAGGAAGGCCGTGACGATCTCGCCAAGCAGGCGCTGTTGCGCTACAACGAGCACGTGCAGAACGCGGTGCAACTGCAGGAAACGTGGGTCAAGCACCGCGAAGAGACGGAGAAGCTCAAGGCGTCGCTGCGGCAGCTGAACGACAAAATCGAAGAGGCCAAGCGCAAGAAGAACATCCTGATCGCGCGTCAGAAGCGGGCCGAAGCGCATAAGCGCATTCAAGAGACGATGGGAGCGATCTCCGACAAGAGCGCGTTCGAGACGTTCGAGCGTATGGCCGAGCAGATCGAGCACGAGGAACGCAAGCTCATCGCCGCGGCGGAGGTCAACGAAGACCTCTCGGGCGATTCGCTGATGAAACAGTTCCAGGGCCTCGAAGTGAAAGCGGACGCCGATCAGCAGTTGCTCGCCCTGAAGCGGAAGATGGGTCTCCTGCCGGGTGGCACGCAGCCCGAGGCGCGGGCGCTGGGCAAAGGCGCAAAAGAGGCCGAGTTACTCGAGGACGACGACGCGGAGCAGAAGAGCTGAACGGTTCCGACGCCGGTTCGTCAAAGTTGTCGAGCGCCACGTTTGTGGCGCTCTTTGTTGCGGCGCTCGTCGTCCTGTTCATCCTCAAAATCATCAACGTTCTGCTGCTCGTCTTTCTTGCAATCTTGCTGGCCGTATACCTCTCGGCCATCACCGACTGGTTGGAGCGGCGCTTCGGGATGCGCCGGTGGCTGGGGCTCACACTCACGGTCTTGGTGACCGTCGCGGGGGTGGCGAGCATCGG
>DATBFV010000146.1:0-1787 GCA_036558345.1 Gemmatimonadales bacterium
GCTGACCGTCGGCCCGGTGCCTGGCGTCAAGGTACTGGGCCGCAACGGCACGCACAAACACGCGCGACTGGAGCGCAAGGGCGACCACATCGAGCTGTGGCTGGGGACGGCGAAGGAACGCTATCCCCTCGTCACGTTCCCCATGCAAGAGGAGAAGTAAAGTGATCATCACTGGCGACGACAACCACGACCGCAACACCCACCGCGGCATGGACGCGGCGCGCACCGACGGCTACCGCGAGGCGCCCATGACCGTCACCGAGAAGTACGCGGCGATTGTTGCCCTGTTCAAGGACGAGGCCGGCGACTGGCGCGAAGATGTCAACGGCGGCGATGCCGTCGAAGCGATCAGCCTCATCATCGACGCGCCGGAGCTGCCGCCGGCCGTCCCGCACAGTGCGGCGCTCGAAGCGGAGCATCCGTGGTGCGCGTGGACGCTGGCGTTTTCCGGCGAGAGCGATTGGGACACGGCACAGTCGTACGGGTTCTCGCAGCTCCGCCAGATCAACCTGCTGCTGACGACAGCCGACGGCCGGTCGCGCCCGGTCCGCGTGATGGAGACGCAACACATCAACGACGCGGACTATACGGCGGCGGGACGCAACCCCGAGGAACGCCTGGCCGGCATTCTCGTCACCGAACTGGAGACCGAGACCTACGAACCGAAGAACCCTGAAGCGCGCGAGTTCATCGCGTACGAAGACATTCGAGAGATCTGCGTCTACTGACGCGCGGAGAGACCAATGGCAACGAAGACAGCACAAGACCTGCGCGACGAGGCCGACCGCATCGAGGCAGCGGAGTTCAAGGCGGAGCGCCTGGCCGACGCGAACACCATCCCGACCTGCCCGAATTGCGGCGGACGCGTGTTCAATATCGCGGCGTGGACCATCGTCAGCCAGTCGATCAGCTTCGAGGACGACACGGACGACGGCGACTGGTGCGACGACTATCAGAGCGGCGATCATACCGACGAAAGCAGCAGCGCCGAGTGCCGCGCGTGCGGGGCGGACGTGGAGGAGGTACTCGAACGGTTCGGCTGGTCGTTTTACGATGGCCCGACGCGCCGGACCCCCGAGGCTCAGCCGAAGGATTGCGCTGGAACAAAGGATGGTATTGTTGGCACAATAGCAACCGAGGGGCAACCTTGAAACAGATCAGCCTGGGCGAGATGCTCACGCCGGAGCAGCTCGAAGCGGCGCTCACGCTCTGGAACGAACTGAAAGGGACCGGGCGGTTTGCGGCGGAAGCTGCCCGCATCATCATCGAGCCGAACCTGCCGGCGATCAACCAGAAGCTGGGGCAAGAGAACGACGCGCGCTATCTCGCGTACGCGCTGGAGTACGCCTTCAGCCAGTGCGAACAACAGCAAGCCCACGATATGACGTGGGCGCCGGATGTCTGCCAGTTCTGCGGGGCGCAGATCGGCTACGGGATTCGCGCGTTGCATCTGGGCGTCTGTGATCGGTGCCGAGAGGAGTCCCCGCAACAGGTGCACTGATGACCGCGTTTACGTCACACGACTTCGCGCACGATGACCTCGGCCACGGCTCGCACGCGATTGACCTTGACGGGCAAGTGCATGGCTTCGAGCCCAGCGTTGCCGAAGTGCTCATCGAACGACAACTCCTGTATCTCGACCGCGAGAAGGTTTGGCGCCTCCGCACGCACGGCTTTCCAGACCTGTCCGCCGACGCCCCGCTCGGCTATGTTGCCATCTGTGACTTCTGCGGGGCGCGTCCCACGACGTGGAACATTCCCTGCGAAACGTTCGCCCTGCCGCGCCT
>DATBFV010000147.1:0-1928 GCA_036558345.1 Gemmatimonadales bacterium
CAGTATGCGCTGATGCCGCATGACCGCGCCGTGCAGCGCGTTCGTTTTTTCGACCAGTACCGGAGCTACGTCATCAACTACAACTTCGGGAAGGACCTGGTCCGGCACTACATCGAATCGCGCGGCGGCACCGCCGACAACCCATCGAAGCGGTGGGAGGAGTTCGAGCGCCTGCTGTCGTCCCCCCGTCTGCCTTCTGGTTTGAAGTGATCCGGTGCGTCACGCAGTATCGAGCGCACGCCGCAATGGTTCGCTCGGTACAACCTCGTACACCGACGTGGAGTCCACGGTGTAGAAGTCCGCGGGCAGCTCAGCGATCTTCGCGGCGCAGGCGGCGCGCGACTCGATGAGCTGTGGACCCGGCTGAACACGCCGACCGTTGCGGACGACCGACTGCAGCAGGGGCACCGCAGATGCGGGCGCCCGCTCCTCCTCGAAAGCGACGATGTCTCGAGTTGCTTTGCCATCGTGAAGCACGCGCCAGATCTGCTTCGCGCCGGGCCAGGTGGCCTTGTCGGGGCTCGTCTTTCTCACGCGGCGGACGGTGCCGCCCTCCACCAGCTCGACGAGCTTGTAGACACCGCCCAGCGCGGGCGCGTCGATGGATGTGACGATGCTGGTCCCGACGCCAAAGGCATCGATCGGCGCACGCTCGGACAGCAACGCCGTGATGCTGAACTCGTCCAGGTCGCCGCTGGCGATGATCTTCGTCTTCTCCAGGCCCCCCGTATCGAGCAGCCGGCGCACCTCGCGGCTCACTTGCAGAAGGTCGCCGCTGTCCAGGCGAACTCCGGCAGGTTTCAGACCCGATCCGATGAGCGCCCTGGTCGCCGCGATCGTGTCGTACGTGTCGAGCAGCAGCACCGACCGCGGCCCGTACAACTCCTGATACGCGCGGAAGGCGCTCGACTCGTCCGTCGCTGCGAGAACCCAGGAGTGGGCCATTGTCCCGGACAGCGGTATCCCGAAACGCACTCCGGCTTCAACGAAAGACGTGCCGGCGCACCCCGCCAGGTAGGCAGCTCTGGCCGCGAACAGCGCCGCGTCGAGCCCGTGAGCGCGGCGCGCGCCGAATTCGTAGATGGGCCGCCCGTCAGCCGCGAGGACGACGCGCGCGGCTTTGCTGGCGATCGACGTCTGGAAATTGAGAAACGCGAGAGCCGCCGTTTCCACGAGCTGCGCTTCCCCGATTGACGCCGTCACGCGAAGGATCGGCTCGTTCGCGAACACCGGCGTGCCCTCCGGGACCGCGACTACCTCTCCGGTGAAGCGCAGCCGGCGCAGGTACTCGAAGAACGCACGCGGCAAGGCGGACAGGCTGGCCTCGTGCCGGAGCTGCTCGATCTCCTCGTCGTCGAAGTGGAGACGCTGAAGGAACTCGACGAACGGGTCGAGCCCTGCGGCAATCAGAAACACACGTCCGGCGGGAAGCCGGCGAACGAACAGCTCGAACGAGGCGGTCGTGGATGCGTGGCGTCCGGCGGCGAAGTAACCTGCCATCATCGTGAGCTGATAGAGGTCGGTCGCAAGCGCGGTGGCTGACATCCTGTTATGGTAGACGGGCGATGGGTGCGAAGCCCTCCGGAAAAACGGTCAGCGAGCGCGCAACGCGCGCAGAAAAGCGCGGCGGCTGGACGGAGATCCTCGAGGCGCTGTACGCGGACTCCTGGGATCCCGCGCTCCACAGGTTTCGATCGCCGTTTGCCTATCGCGGCCTGTCGCGGGCCGATCACTCGTTGTCGAGCTCGCTCGTCCGGCTGGCGCGCGGCCGCGCGGATGCCCGGCGCCTCGAGATGGCGCTGCTCCGCAACTTCCGCAAGTACGCGCATACCGAAGGCGTCCTCGCCGATTCCATCTGGGACTGGCTCGCTCTCGGCCAGCACCGCGGATTGCCGACGCGGCTGCTCGACTGGACCTACTCACCGCTG